>NZ_CAKLDI010000003.1 GCF_921293875.1 Vibrio stylophorae | reverse complement strand
GATTTGTGCAAGTGCTTGGCAAATACGTTCAAATCCATCACCAAAACTTTCTCGCCTATGGCCAGTCACTAAAATTAATTTTTAGACTCATCCAGCATTGGAAATAAATTACAGAGCTGAATATTCAACTGCTCGTCGTTGACTATTTTATCTTTTATTAAATGCAATGCGTCGATAAACCGTATTGCCGGTCACTGAAATTAGTTCGGGTGAAATATTTTCATTGAGCGGTTGTTTTGAATTATCAGTGGTGCAAATGAAATTGTGTAGCGCGGCTGTTAGTTTCGATTCGCTTCTTCTGGCCATGGCGAGTACAGATTCCTGGCGACCCTGCTTCGATATGGCCGACTGGAATTGCTCATAATAGGCAGCAAGACTGTTGCAAACGTAGTGGCCGTGTCGCCATGCACAAGGATCACATCAGGTTTAAAATTTGTAGTACGCGGCTTATTTTGTATATGATTCGTGGTTATTCATTCAATGTTGCCCAGCACGCATCATATTTAAGTCATAGTCAGGCGTAATATCAAAAGTGACAATACTTGATCTAACATTTCGCGATGCTGCGCCGTTACACAAACCTTTGAAATAAAACGTTCATCTGCAGACAACGTATGAACAAGTGGAGCCATTTTTATTGCTTCAGGTCTTGTACCAAAAAAACACTTAAACACCTTACCTTTCATTATTTAGCCTCTTGTTAGTTTATATAAAACATTATTTACCTTCAGTTACATAATTGTAGTTGTAATAACCATAACCATGGCCGTAGCTTGATGCTTTCTTTTCTGTTGCGTTTAAGATCACACTTTATTTCAATACCATTCTGTGCAAATCTACTTCTCGCAAATTCTATTTCTTTCACTGTATTTTGACCAAAACGAGTCACCATTAAGGTGGTTCAGCTATCGCGCCTACAATATTTGGATTCTGTAACAGCTAAAATAGGCGGGTGTCAATAATGACTAAGTCATAGTGTTGATTTGCCCATTCCACTAGAGATTTAAATCGTGAGTGCATCAGTAATTCAGAAGGATTTGGCGGCACACGGCCACGAGTAATCAAATCTAAATTTCGACCTGAGTATGTTTAATCGTTTGTTCAATGCTTATTTTTCCTGACAGGTAATCGGAAAGGCCATTTTCCCAAGTTTCACCAAAGCACTGTTGCAAATAGCCTTTACGCATATCTGCATCGATTAAAAAATTTTTTGTCCTGTTTTTGCAGTCACTGCTGCAAAATTACTGGAGACAAAAGATTTACCGATACTTGGTGCGGGCCCTGAAATCATCACCACATTATTTTTTGCTCGAGCATTGCAAAGTGCAAGCTGGTACGAAGACCTCGCAATGCTTCAACGATAAATCTGCTGCATTTGTTTCAGCCAGCAGCTGTAACTCACTACTTCGTCGTTTTGTACTTGTTATTCAGAGCTTCTGCAATTTTGATTGCATCTGTGATTTCGGTACACTGGCAAAAACAGACAAGCCGAGTTGTTCAATCTCTTCAGGTGTTCTACACCTTTATGTAACGCTGCTCGAATTCAGAAATAAGCAACGCTTAACATGCTGCCCAATAATGTTGCCAAAATGACAATTAATGCTTTTTTTGGCTTCACTGGCTTTGCATAGGACTCGGCGTTATCGAGAATTCGAACATTTCCGACAGTGCCAGCTTTAATGATGTTGAGTTCTTGCACTTTATTTAGCAGTTGAATATAAATTTGCTGATCACCTCAACGTCGCGCGTAAGACTGAGTACCTCTCGTTGTGTTTTTGGTAATTTTTGAATTTCTTTGTTAAGCCGCTCTTTTTCCCCTAGTAGCGTTTGTCGCTTATCAAGCAGTGCGCGATAGGCTGGATGATCTTTGGTAAAACGCTGGCTAATTTCGCTTCTTTAAAGGTCAATTCATTCAGTTGTGCTTCAAGCTCAACCATCACTTTAAGGGCTGAGTTCTGCTTCTAACCCCAAATCCACTGACTCGTTCTCTTGCCGATAGTGTATTCAAACTATCTTCAGCACCTGTCAATTGCGATGAATATCAGGTAGGTGTCCTTGTAGAAAAGTCAGGTTTTCTCCGCTTCTGCTGAGTTTCGCTCAACGTTTTGTAGAAAGTAATTTTCTGCGATGTCATTGAGTATTGCGGTAATTAAAAGACGGTTCTCACCGGTAAAACTTAATGCCAAAATCCCAGTTTGCTTTCCTCTTTCACTCACAGATAAATGCTGCTGAGCCATTGAATCGCTTCTAGCTTGCTTTGCTTGTGTATAGAAAACTCATTACCTGTTTGAGCTGTGAGCGCCGAGATAAATAGTTGATAGCCTGCCCCTTAGCAAGCTCTCCGACTCGGCCTGAGAGAAGTGTTTGCCCATGTTGATCAACAAGCTTGTAGTGTTGCTGTTGTGCATCGGTGACGATAATTTATTCACCGCATTCGCTGCGATATAGCCTTGTTTTGGTTGCTCATATCGACTGATTTGAAATATGCAGCTTGTCCCGATAAGCGCGCAAGCCTTGCCAATGAGCGGCATATAGTCTGCTGAAACGACTGTCGTTAAATTGAACTTATCGACCGTGTCTCCTAGAATCATCCGCGATTTAATTATTTCAATTTCAGTGGTCGCAGAAGACTCTTGAGAAAATAGCTCGCCCATATCCCCACCATGGCTGAAATGCCACAGAGCTTTTTTCTTCAATTTGAATGAGCGCATCAGCCTTATAGATTGGGGTGATAACAAAGCAATCGCTACACCAACCAATGCGGATGCGAAGGTTACAGCAACAAGAAGCCACTTCGCATCAAACAAAATGCCGATTAATTTGCTGAGATCGATTTCATCACTTGGTGCTGCGACAGTTTTAGAAGTCTGAGTCATAAATTTGCATTATTTTTTTGCGACAATCCGCGAGCAGCAAGGAGTCTCTACACCTTCCTGACAGTGCAACGTCGTTTTAAACATTAAAGATAAATGACGAAATTCCGCCCTTATCCCACCGTATTTACTTTAATTTTCAACCCATGCTGATGACGCCTGATCAATCAACTGATAAGCAAAATCAAACGCTTTCTTTGCTTTGCCGATACGGGTCAGGAATCTCTTTTGGTCCAATCCATGCCCCAACAACATGGTTTTCCCTCGCGCCGTTGGAGCAATATCTGTCACTGCTGAAATGTGCCCTTTCTCCATGACTAAAATCAGATCATATTCTTGGCACATCTGCTCTGTTAGCTGCTGCGAACGATGACAATTTAAATTCACACCATGCTCGATTGAGACAGCTATCGAGAATGGATCCGCAGGCTTTCCAACCATGTGGCTTTTCTCGCTGCTATCCCAGCAGAAGCTATCAATTTGTGGGGCAATCGCTGCTGTAAAAGGCGAGCTCCAATTGGAGAACGACAAATATTGGCAACACAAACCACTATAATTTTATTAAACATAAGCCTCTCTACATGCCTTGGTAACTACGGCCAATTGCGTATTCTGAGCATGCTTTCCGTCAGTTCGTTAAAGCCTGAAATCGTCGGCAACAACTGATCAATGACACGACTCCAAGTGCTCACAGGTGCCGTTGTGACATACACGACGTCATAGGGATGTAGCTCAAATTCAGTACCGAGCACCAAAGCAAAGCGTCTTGCATATTTAGCTGATAGACATCCGCCATACGCTCTGATTTATCATTTGATGTGCGAATCACAAATACACCTGTGGCATCTGCTGAAAGCTGGTTAATGCCGCCAACTGCGCTCAATGCCTCGGTTAAACTCATTCCTGCACGGTCAATTTTAAGAAGTTTGGGCTCATTCACTTCGCCCATCACAAACACTTTCTGCGCATCATTACGTGGCACATGGATAATATCTCCAGGCTGTAACAGGAAATTTGCGTAAGATCGCCGCGTTGCATCAACCCATAGAGAGAAATGGTTCTCTCCTGACCATTACGAGTAAGCACAACATTTCGCCAGTCAGCATCTTCACCCAGACCACCCGCTCGATTAATCGCATCAAGCAATGTCAGTGGAATATTGGTAATTGCTTGTGTACCTGGCTTAGAAATCTCACCTGTGATATAGGCTTTTTTAGAACGAAATGCTGCGACATTGACATCGACTTGAGGGCTTTCAATATAGCGACTGAGTTTACGAGCAAGCTCAGTTCGAATTTCACGCACAGTCTTATTTGAACAGAAACAGTGCCAATATAGGGATAGAAAATAGTGCCATCAGCATGAACCCAGTTACCCGCTTCAGAAGCACTGCGATAAGATCCTGCAGGAATCGTTAACTCTGGGTGATCCCAAATCGTTACATTAAGGATATCCCCAGCACCCACACGATATTCATAAGATGCAAGTTGTGCGTCCAACGTTGGGTTTGCCGCTGGCGCATAATGATGCAATGTAGAAAATTGGTGAATGTTACCTACCGTCAATAAGTACAGATTTACGCTATCAGATAAATGTTGAGATTCGTTATCTCAATTTGTTGTTTATCCCCGACGCTAAGAAAAGTACCAGGAATGGTACATCCAGCGAGTATAGTGGGTAGTAGCAATACAAATAGTCGTTTATTTATAATTTTCATTTCAGCTAATTGTTCAATGTGTTGCATTTATTTCAGCAAAAAAAAATGAACGCCATGACAACATACTGCAAAAGCCTCGTCACATCCCATCAACAAATACACCACCGCCAAGCAATAAATCCCAGGCAAATGAGACGCCTGATAAAAAACAAGAAAAGCAATACAAAAACAATCAATTAACTCAACTCACAATCACAACCTCAAAGTATTAAGGCCATAACGCGCCATATTTAACCAAAAAGGAACAATAACTCACTCGATATAAACTAGCGAAAAAAAAAGCGATTAAAACCAATATAAATCATGAAATTAGATCAATATTCATTATTTACACCCAATTCATACCAGCCCAATAAATTATCATCAGCAAAATAAAAGTCAGCACTATGAAAACACCCTGTAAATTTCTATTGCATGCTTGCATTTAAACACAAAAAAAACCACCCTCAATCGAAGACATCAAGTTAAACATGTTAATTTTACACAACCATTGCAATTCACCTTCAAAAAACAGTCCATAATAAATCACTTACCAAAAAAATAAGTTTCAAAACATTGTCAGATAAATAAAATTCCGATCAAAATAGACACTCACACATTTACTTCAAGATAATTCATGATTAGTTTTAAATAGCCTGCTATATCAAAGTAGGCATTTATGATATGGAGCTATTTATGGAAAAATATGTAATTACTATTTTAACCGCGGTATTACTTTCATCGCCGGTTATAGCGGCAACCGAAGGAGCGACTACGGCAAGCGCAAGTGGTGTGTGCGGCAGGCGGCGCAACCGCAACTGGTTTTGCTGTCGGCACGGTAACTACCGCCACCGTTGCCGTTACAGCTGCAATTGCCGCTGCGGTGGTGGTAACCTCTGATTCATCAGATAACGATACAGCAACCACCACCACAACCACAACGGCACTTTGATGGCCATGCGGTAACCAAAACCGAGCAGCTCAGCTGTTCGGTTTTCATTAAGACAGTGCCACCCAATCCGCTAAATACCCTTTTTCTATTCACCACAAGGAACGCGCAAGTGCGGTGGGATCATGAAATTAAAACTGAACCTTAAACAAACCATGTGCATGGTTGGATTATCGGTATTGCTAGGTTGCACTCAAAAATTTAACGATGTGAAAGAGACCATGTCCCTAGCACTACTCGGCCCTTCCGATGTCATTGTTCCTGCTAAAACAATTGATGAACTCCCTATGCCAGTTTGTACGCAAAAATGGCAGGCAGTGGCCAAGCCTTTATGGTGCTTGGTTATGCGACCCCAGCGATTCAGCCCCAATCGAAAAAACAAAATTCAAACAGCTCAAGTGGCTGTCATCTAATCATGAAATGATTGTCACCGAGGCCGGTCGAATCATTAAAACGGTGGGCTTAAGCGAGATAAATTTAACGGCTAGCTATGCAGAAACGGCTGATCCCTTGGCGCTTGGTTTACACCTTAAGTCCACGCCAACAACTTGGCAGCGACAGGTTGACTGGCAACCTGGTCATCACGTGGGTTACCTCATGCGCAGCCAATTTAAATTTCAAGCTGCGCAAAGCAAAGTCATCAATGAACGTCAGATTCACACCCTCTATTACACCGAGCTTGTCACCCTACCAGAGCTTGAACTGACCTTTACCAATCATTTCTGGATTGATC
Source organism: Vibrio stylophorae (assembly GCF_921293875.1). Taxonomy (NCBI): domain Bacteria; kingdom Pseudomonadati; phylum Pseudomonadota; class Gammaproteobacteria; order Vibrionales; family Vibrionaceae; genus Vibrio; species Vibrio stylophorae. The sequence goes on along the minus strand of NZ_CAKLDI010000003.1, from coordinate 16,581 downwards.
CAAATTCAGGCCGTGTCATTGCCAGTATTCAACAACCTGCGCCTTATATGTCGCCCATTGAACTGACAATTTTAAAACCCTATGCAAACTCTGAAGAGGCGCCACAATGAAAAAACTATACCGCCTTTTCTTCACCGCAATCATTTTCAGTTTGAGTGGGCAGCTCGTTTTAGCGCAACAACATGCTCTAACACAGCAGCAAACAAGGTTAACTGTAAAAACATCCTCACAAGAGCGCGCCAAAAGCCAATTGATATTTGAGGGAAGCCCACGTGTTTCACAGCTTATTGATGAGGGTTTAAAACTGCGCCCTAAAACATTACAAAGCGCACATCAAACAAGTGGCGTTTACTGGCTTGGCTCGGGTTTATTTGAACAATCGCGACCAGACAACGCGCTTTCAACATCCCTCACACAGACATTGCAACAACTCACACAACTAGAACAAAGCGCAGTTAAAAATGAGAACATGCCGCGCGCCCTATCTATCCAGTCTCTTACTCAGTTTTTAAATCGCAGCGTCTTTAAGCCACGTGTCAATGTGACGATTGACCCTGATCTTTACTTGCTTGGCAACGCGGTAAACCCGCAAATCTCCGGTGACTTATTGCTGCTCTTGCCAACCAGGCCTAATCATGTTTGGGTTACCGGCAATGTTGTAAAAAACGATGAAGCTACCTTTTCAAGCGACGCAATCGGCCAAAGATTATCTCGAGCAAGCAAGCATTCTGCGCTATATGGGGCTCGATGAGGTGTATGTGATTCAGCCAAACGGCCATTTAGAAATTCATACCGTCGCTTATTGGAACGAAAATAGTCGCGGTATCGCACCTGGTGCCATCATTTTGTCCCCTATTTCAATTTACCCTCATCGCAGAAAGGGCTGAATCAAGTCATTCCTGAACTGTTGAAACATAGAGTGATGTAGCCATGAAATTTATTCTGAACCGAGTTCAAATGCTCGCGCTGAGTTTGATGACGGCGACATCACTTGTTATGGCAACAGAGATTCAATCTCCATATACCCCAACCACCTATGATTTTGGTGGTATCGGCTTAATTCAAATGCCCAATGGCCGCTCAGCAGCTGATGGTGAATTTTCTGCAGGCTTCACAATTAATAATGATTATCGCCACTACCATACCTCACTACAGGTTATGCCTTGGTTTGAAACGACCATTCGCTATACGCAAACCCCCGATTTGTTGTATAGCGGCGATCCAAATTTCAGTGGCGACACCGAGTACACCGATAAAGGCGTCGATCTAAAATTTCGACTCTGGCAAGAAAGCTTCTGGTTACCAGAAACAGCCATAGGTTTTCGTGATTTAGCGGGAACAGGACTGTTTGATGGTGAATATATTGCTGCAAGCAAACGCTTTGGTGATTTTGATGTCACCTTAGGCGTTGGCTGGGGCTATATCGGTAACCGAGGCAATCTCAAAGGAAATAAAAGTAACCCTGATTGTGGCCGAGGTAGTAATTATAAGGGACGCGGTGGCAGCCTTGATTACGAACGCTGGTTTACAGGCTGTATGTCAGTGTTTGGTGGGGTTGAATACCAAACCCCATGGAAACCTTTAGTCATTAAAGTTGAGTACGATGCCAATGATTACAAAGGCGACTTTGTAGCAGTTCGCCTTCCGCATGAAATGGAGCAAGACTCTCCGTCAATGTGGGTATGATTTACCGGCTGAAAGACTGGGGTTATCTACGCGCGAACTATGAGCGTGGGAACACATGGACACTGGGTTTCACCCTAAAAACCAACTTTAACACGCTCAAACAAAACTGGGTGGATACCCCCACACCAGCTTATCAGCCTACGCCATCCACGAGCGCTGAAGACATTCAATGGCAACAAGTCTCAAAAGAGCTTGAACGCATCGCAGGTTACGACGATAACCAAATCTATGCGGATAACGATGATATTTACGTTGTCGGGACTCAAAGCAAATACCGAGATCAAAATATTGCGATTGAAAAAGCAGCACTGATTTTGAAAAACACAGGTAGCCAAGCCGCGCGTTATCATCTTATTGAACAGCAGGCTTCTATTCCTGTGTTACAAACCAACATTGACGTACAAGCTTACACCGCCGTCGCAGAGCAGCAGTATGTGGACGCATCCATCACAGATGCCATTCAGCGAGAAAATCCGCAGCCCGTTCAGGCGCCATTGCAAGCGGACAATCATCAAGCGTTGCATTACGGGTTAACGCCTGTTTTGCAGCAGTCTATTGGTGGCTCTGAAGATTTTTACCTCTTTAATGTGGGGATTAATGGCGGTGCATCCTATTGGTTAACGGACCATATCACCATTGGTGGCGGGATCTACCTCAACCTCTATGATAACTATGACCAATTCCTTTATGACGTTCCACCCGATGGCACTGATTTAAAACGCGTACGAACCTTGGTGCGCCAATATATCTCAGATAGTCCACTGCGTTTGAGTAACCTGCAGCTCACCAGCTTCCATCAGTTGGGAGATGATGTCTATTTACAAAATTATGGTGGTTATCTCGAAACTATGTTTGCCGGTGTCGGTAGTGAAATTCTTTATCGCACACTCAATAGCAACTGGGCTTGGGGGCTTGATGTCAACTATGTGGCGCAGCGCGATCCTGACAACACCTTTAGCGTCTTCACCGAAGAGGTACAATACGACCCAATCACCAACCGCCATTATCGCGTTCAAACTGGCGCACTCACGGGTCATCTCACGGCTTATTATCGTCCTGAGTGGACTTGGTTTGACAATCTGCTATTCAAAGTAAGTGTCGGCCAATATCTTGCAGAAGATCGAGGCGTCACTGTGGATCTATCCAAGCAATTTGATAGCGGCGTGGTTGCAGGCGCTTACTTTGCTAAGACCGATCTTTCAGCAGAAGAGTTTGGCGAAGGCAGCTTTACCAAAGGCGTTTATGTCTCGATTCCATTTGATCTCTTTACCATCAAGCCCAGTGCCAATCGTGCCGTCATTGCTTGGACACCACTCACCCGCGATGGCGGGCAAATGTTAGCGAGAAAATATCACCTCTATCGCGTCACCGAAGCGCGTGATCCCAAGGCTGAATTTACCCCAGCACAATAACAATCATCACATGCTGCGATATGCAAAGTGCGTGTCGCAGCAATGATAAGCATCACCTTCAGTTTTTTGTCTAGGGTAAATAGGTGTCATCCTACGACCGACCACGCACAGTCGTAGGCTGCGCTTCTTTACCAACCAAATCAATGAGGTTCCTATGCTCGGTGAAAATCACTCTCTAATCCATGAGTTCCCACATCACAAAGATGCCATTGAGCGTCTGATGCAAAAACGATAATGAATTTGCAGATCAAGTGAAACAATACAATGCGCTGGATAAAGAGATTCGCGTTTTGGAGCTAAATGGCGCCCCAATTAGTGATCACTCCATGCTGCAACTCAAACATGACCGAGCACAACTCAAAGATTGGCTACATGCACGAATTAATTAGCGCTATCCCCTAGCGATAGCATCTAAAGCTGTCATCGATATTGGTGCGCAAGGCAAAAAGCGCACCTTTTGAGTTTCAGCCATTTGAATTTAAGCCGTCTAAATGAAGCGCGAAGCTTTTATTACTCGATTCGTCAGGCTAGCTGGTCAACGCCTTCAATCAGCGCATGGTGACTCTCTGAGCCTGCAATACGGGCCTGCAGATGTGGGATGTATTCAAGATCATTCATAAAATCAATCGCAGCTTGCCGCGATGGCCATGAAATGATGATACGAAGTGTGGGATTGGTGCGATTCCCTTCAAGACGTTCATGAGTATTCGTGCGCGCAAGATATTGCCCACCATGTTGATGGACTAAACGATGAGATGCCGCGACATAATCCTCGACCCATTCATCCGAAGTCGGCGTCACCTCAAGAACAGAGTAATAGGTTGGCATAAGTAAGCTCCTGTCGTTACGAAACTCACTCAAGCATAGCTGCCTTTCTGATCATCCATAAAACTGCGAGCCAATGACTGTAGTTCCATTCTTTGATCAGCCGCCTTCACGACAGATGCCTCGTCTTGCGACGAAACTTAAATAGGGTGAATAAATAGAATGAATTCTCTGACCAGAAATTTCATCCCCCTGAAAAACAAAAAGGCCGCTGTAAAACAGTGGCCTCTCTAATGCAGCGGAGAAATAGGGATTAATTCGGTCGCTGCGCGCTCTCCCTACGGGCCTACACAGAGCCGTTGTTGTCTCGCGTCGCTCGGCTGAACCCTAACTAGGCTTCACACCCTATCTCTAATGGAAATTTTAAGAAGCCAGAAAGCAAAAAACCGCCTGAGTAGGCGGTTTTTTTTAATGTGGCGGAGAGATAGGGATTTGAACCCTAGGTGGGCTATAAACCCACGCCGGTTTTCAAGACCGGTGCTTTAAACCACTCAGCCATCTCTCCGGTGCGGGGCGTATATTACGAAAGCTTCCCCAAGTGCGCAAGCCTTAAATGCACCGTTCGAACAAAGAACAACCAATAGACACATCAAGCGGCGATAAAGAGATCAATTTGTGGGTATTTTCACGCATTGACTGCTTTCTAAAGATAAACCACAAGCGGTTCACACTTTTGTGCCGAGAAAATCCGCAACATCATTTGATACTTGCTTTTATAGAGAACACTTTCAATCATGCCCTATGATTCGACCCAATGCTTATCAGCCACCCATATGCCTTGGCGCATCAATTTCAGTGGCAGCCAATGTGCACTGAGCTACAACCTTACCTAACTGGTTGTTGGCAACTTGAACTCAAACAAGGCACATTTGAATATCTGGCGCTGCCTGATGCATGCCAGTACTTGGTCTTTGTCGAAATCCAGGCGCCACAGCTGCGAACTATGCTTACCACAATTTCCCTATCAGCGGACTATTCTGGTCCCATTCGCATTTCTGTATGGTTTTGCCATGGGTATGCGACAGCTTTTTTTCCAAAACAGACTAAGCCAATATCATGCAATACAAGATAGCGCAGCTTTGCACCAAGAGAATGCAACCTGTGCTGGCTTTTTTTCAGGAAAATCACAGTTTGAAGCGCGACAAAAATGCATGGAGCAGTGGTTAAAAAGCAGCAAATCAGCTCAAGATAGCGCTGAGTTCAACCTGAAAAGAGCCATTCAGGCAAGCGCGCAACTACTAACCATCCGAAAACAGAGCTCACTGAGAGCTGGGCACAAACACTCGGTGTCTCTTCGCCAGCTGCGCCGCGATTTGATACTCATATAGGCCTTTCACCAAAACAGTTTTCCGATTACGCACGCTTTCAGTGGAGCATGCAAAAACTCCTACAGCATGGCGAATCTTGGCTCTATCGCAACCACCCTTATTACGATGAGTCTCATCTTATTCGGCATTTTCAAAATTTACGGGAACCACACCAAAGCAAATTTTGGCAAAACATGCCGTCACCAAAATTGAATCATGATGGCCGTTTTATCCAATACGGTTTAATCCGTGCGCCGCATACTGCACATGGAGGTATGCGATGGAAGAGCTTGCACATGCAGCACAACTTGAGCCATGGCCATCTCCTGGCTATTTGGGATGTTTAATTATTCTGTTAATTGCTTATCCGTTTTGTATCGTCGCTTTAGCCATTCTTGCTGATGGAGAGCGACAACGAATGCGATGGCAAAGTACTTTAACTGGATTTATTTAATCACGACTCTCACTTTACTTGTTCTACACCTCAATATTTATGTTGAATATGGTGGCGCACTTCGCCAATGGTTAGAACAACAGGAAACAATTCATACATCATCAAGAAGGTAGGGAATCAGGAATGGAAAAGGTTTACCGCATCGATGGTATGAAGTTTTTCGCAATCATTGCGATTTTCTTTATACATTTTAGTGTGTTCCAATACTTTCAAGGCGATCCGACGCATCCGCTTTATCTTTTCTTCAATAGCGTTTCGCGTTTTGCCGTACCATTTTTCTTTATTGTTGCCGGTTACTTTTTCCATCATAAAGTCCAGCAACAGGGATGGCGCTATACCCAGCGCTATATCAGTAAAATTGTGCTGATGTATGTGAGTTGGGTGTTGATTTATATGCTAGCAATTGGCTATAGCTATGGAAACTGGCAACCGGTATCCATACTAACCTTGCTTTATCACGGTACGGCTGGCGCTGAAATTATGTGGTTCTTGCCCGCACTCATTTGGAGTATTTTGGCCGTTTATATCGCTCAGCGATTTAAGCGCACAACTACACTTCTTGCAATCGCGAGTGTGCTCTATGCCATTGGTCTATGCGGACAAGGCATCCAAATATTTTTTGAGACACCTTGGTTTTCATCCAGTCATCAGTTTTTCAAAAACTCACGTGACCCGCTCTTTTTTGCGCTGTTCTATGTCACCCTAGGTTATCAATGTAGCCAATGGTCACTTCAATCCTGGAGCCAAAAGAAACCACAAGGACTCTGGCTCGCTATCGCGCTCATCGGTTCACTGATGACCTTTGCTGAATGTTATTTTTGATTAAGTCGCAGGGGATGCGTGTACCCGTCGATTATTATTTCTCGACAATCATTGTGACAGTCGCATTGCTTGCATGGTGTTTAAGTAAAGTAACTCAGCAGCCCACTCGATTCAGCGCGCTTGGTCAACATAGTGGAGAGATCTATCTCAACCACGGCATTGTTCAGATCGCACTGACCTCGCTAATTTATCTCATGGGTTTTTATACCATTCCTGAAAAACAGCAGTTCTTTGCCAATACGGTCTGGCTACAAGTTCTTATGGTTCCCGTGGCTTTAAGCCTCAATTTAACTGGCTACTTTGCCATCCGTTGGCTGGCGCTACATCTATGTGGAAAGAGCGCCGTTAAACAGTATCGGTATAGCGCAATGCTTATCACCATCAGCATCATGCTCTGCTTCAGCTTTGGCGCGGGAATGCAACATCCCCTGTTGTAACCAGCTGGGCTGTTATTAATCAGGTGATATTAGGCATAGCTATCATTTTAGGGATCACACTACTGTCGATGTGGTACAACCAAAACAAAATGTGGCAAGTACCACTTATCGGCACTGTCATCGCAAGTGGCGTAACCGTCATGGCTTTACTCACAGGATATATCGAATGGAGCTTTAGCTCTTAGATATGTCAAAGGGAAGCGTGAGCATATTTGAAGCATTGAAGGCACCGGTATTCCCTATATTGCCCTTCGTGATTGGATTAATTCTATTTAACCTGACCATCTATCGAATTGTGGATTGGCAATTCACTCGTAATCAAGAACGACGACAGCTTCATGCCTAAATACAAAAAGGCTGCATCATGCAGCCTTTTTATTTATGCCAAAGTTTATCTATTCAACACCCCAAGAAAGGGAAAAACTAACAGTATTGTTGTTAATGCGATCAACTCGCACGGCATAACCGCGATCCCCTTCCATGTCAGGATCAATAAACAGCTCATAGTGCTCAGCTTGCACAAGTAAGTTTTGCTGCTCCAATGTTGGTTTAAGCATTGCAAAATAATCCTGTGACAAAGTAAGTTCCGCCAAGCGCATCAGCTGCACTTTATGCCACTGAGAATTACGTAGATTTTCTAGGCTACGGTTAACAAAATAAGTTGATAGGTTTCACTATAGCTGTCACAGCCGCCCCTTGGATATAGAGAAATTCACCAGCGCCAAGCTGAAGCTAAAACTACGACTGCTTTGATCCCAAAGCGCACCTTTCAATGCTGGATGATCTTGAATCCATTTATCGCTAAATGCTGAAAAAAATACAATCACTACTCCCTTCGTTGGCATAGCTTGTTGATGCAATCAAAAGGGTAAAGCAGGCAAGCAATACACGGAAAATTTCATCCATACCTCCATTTAAGGAACAATAACGCGCTGATACTACAGGGATTTATTTATATCACCAACTAGCTTTGACGCAACCGAGTTGATTTTGAAAAGAAAATAAAAGAAGGTTTTTCCGATTCACGTTCTCGCCTTTTGTTTGATCAAAAGTAACGCAATTAAGCTGCTATAAATTGATGGCAACTCAATCAGCGAAGCCAAGCAAATGCTCCCGATACATACCCTTACGTGGGATTCAAACTTATCACGCGCAACTAGGACATAGTGGATCCATCCGCTGCCCAGCTAAATTCAATACAAACGAAAAAGACCCAGTCTTTCGACTAGGCCTTAATGTGGCAGGGGTGGGAGATTCGAACTCCACACGCGCAACTTTGTGCATGGCGGAATACGCTATCAATTTATTAAGTGCAAACGAAAAAGGCCTAGTCTTTCGACTAGGCCTTAATGTGGCAGGGGTGGAGAGATTCGAACTCCCAACACGCGGATTTGGAATCCGCGTGCTCTGCCAATTGGAGCTACACCCCTGTAGTTATTTTAAAGACTTAACTTTGTCTAAATCAGTGGCGGAGCGGACGGGACTCGAACCCGCGACCCCCGGCGTGACAGGCCGGTATTCTAACCAACTGAACTACCGCTCCACTCAAGCAGATGCGATGCATCAACTTAAATTTGAAGCCTGGCGGTGACCTACTCTCACATGGGAAGCCCCACACTACCATCGGCGCAGCTGCGTTTCACTTCTGAGTTCGGCATGGAATCAGGTGGGTCCACAGCGCTATGGCCGCCAAGCAAATTTGTTAAATCTGGAAAGCTTTATTCGACTAGTTCTTGCTTCGTTCTCAACACAATCAAGCTTGTGTACGTAAAACCCTCTTGGGTGTTGTATGGTTAAGCCTCACGGGCGATTAGTACAGGTTAGCTCAACGTCTCACAACGCTTACACCCCTGCCCTATCAACGTTCTAGTCTCGAACAACCCTTTAGGAGACTTAAAGTCTCAGGGAAGACTCATCTTGAGGCTCGCTTCCCGCTTAGATGCTTTCAGCGGTTATCGATTCCGAACTTAGCTACCGGGCAATGCCACTGCGTGACAACCGAACACCAGAGGTTCGTCCCACTCCGGTCCTCTCGTACTAGGAGCAGCCCCTCTCAATCTTCCAACGCCCACGGCAGATAGGGACCGAACTGTCTCCCGACGTTCTAAACCCAGCTCGCGTACCACTTTAAATGGCGAACAGCCATACCCTTGGGACCGACTTCAGCCCCAGGATGTTGATGAGCCGACATCGAGGGCCAAACACCGCCGTCGATATGAACTCTTGGGCGGTATCAGCCTGTTATCCCCGGAGTACCTTTTATCCGTTGAGCGATGGCCCTTCCATTCAGAACCACCGGATCACTATGACCTGCTTTCGCACCTGCTCGAACCGTCATTCTCGCAGTCAAGCGGGCTTATGCCATTACACTAACCTCACGATGTCCGACCGTGATTAGCCCACCTTCGTGCTCCTCCGTTACTCTTTGGGAGGAGACCGCCCCAGTCAAACTACCCACCAGGCACTGTCCTCACCCCAGATAATGGGGCCAAGTTAGAACATCAAACATACAAGGGTGGTATTTCAAGGTCGGCTCCACAGAAACTAGCGTCTCTGCTTCAAAGCCTCCCACCTATCCTACACATGTAGGCTCATGTTCAGTGCCAAGCTGTAGTAAAGGTTCACGGGTCTTTCCGTCTAGCCGCGGGTACACTGCATCTTCACAGCGATTTCAATTTCACTGAGTCTCGGGTGGAGACAGCGTGGCCATCATTACGCCATTCGTGCAGGTCGGAACTTACCCGACAAGGAATTTCGCTACCTTAGGACCGTTATAGTTACGGCCGCCGTTTACCGGGGCTTCGATCAAGAGCTTCGAGTTACCTCTAACCCCATCAATTAACCTTCCGGCACCGGGCAGGCGTCACACCGTATACGTCTTCTTTCGAATTTGCACAGTGCGTGTTTTTAATAAACAGTTGCAGCCACCTGGTATCTGCGACTCTCAGCAGCTCCATCCGCAAGGGACTTTCACCATCAAGAGCGTACCTTCTCCCGAAGTTACGGTACCATTTTGCCTAGTTCCTTCACCCGAGTTCTCTCAAGCGCCTTGGTATTCTCTACCCGACCACCTGTGTCGGTTTGGGGTACGGTTCCTGATAACCTGAAGCTTAGAGGCTTTTCCTGGAAGCATGGCATCAATGACTTCACCACCGTAGTGGCTTCGACATCAGGTCTCAGTCTTAAGTGTCCGGATTTGCCTAAACACTCAACCTACACCCTTGAACCAGGACAACCGTCGCCTGGCCCACCTAGCCTTCTCCGTCCCCCCATCGCAGTTATCAGCAGTACGGGAATATTAACCCGTTTCCCATCGACTACGCTTTTCAGCCTCGCCTTAGGGGCCGACTCACCCTGCCCCGATTAACGTTGGACAGGAACCCTTGGTCTTCCGGCGAGGGAGTTTTTCACTCCCTTTGTCGTTACTCATGTCAGCATTCGCACTTCTGATACCTCCAGCAAACTTCTCAGTTCACCTTCAACAGCTTACAGAACGCTCCCCTACCCAATATACTAAAGTACATTGCCGCAGCTTCGGTGTATTGCTTAGCCCCGTTACATCTTCCGCGCAGGCCGACTCGACCAGTGAGCTATTACGCTTTCTTTAAATGATGGCTGCTTCTAAGCCAACATCCTGGCTGTCTGAGCCTTCCCACATCGTTTTCCCACTTAGCAATACTTTGGGACCTTAGCTGGCGGTCTGGGTTGTTTCCCTCTCCACGACGGACGTTAGCACCCGCCGTGTGTCTCCCGGATAGTACTTACTGGTATTCGGAGTTTGCAAAGGGTTGGTAAGTCGGGATGACCCCCTAGCCTTAACAGTGCTCTACCCCCAGTAGTATTCGTCCGAGGCGCTACCTAAATAGCTTTCGGGGAGAACCAGCTATCTCCGAGTTTGATTGGCCTTTCACCCCTAGCCACAAGTCATCCGCTAATTTTTCAACATTAGTCGGTTCGGTCCTCCAGTTGATGTTACTCAACCTTCAACCTGCCCATGGCTAGATCACTCGGTTTCGGGTCTATATCCAGAGACTAAACGCGCAGTTAACACTCGCTTTCGCTACGGCTCCCCTAATCGGTTAACCTCGCCACTGAATATAAGTCGCTGACCCATTATACAAAAGGTACGCAGTCACACCACGAAGGTGCTCCCACTGCTTGTACGTATACGGTTTCAGGTTCTATTTCACTCCCCTCACAGGGGTTCTTTTCGCCTTTCCCTCACGGTACTGGTTCACTATCGGTCAATCAGGAGTATTTAGCCTTGGAGGATGGTCCCCCATATTCAGACAGGATACCACGTGTCCCGTCCTACTCGATTTCATCTAAAGTGCACTTTCAGCTACGGGGCTATCACCCTGTATCGCCGTCCTTTCCAGGAACGTTCGCTTAGCACACTAAAAACTTAAGGGCTGGTCCGATTTCGCTCGCCGCTACTTTCGGAATCTCGGTTGATTTCTTTTCCTCGGGGTACTTAGATGTTTCAGTTCTCCCGGTTCGCCTCTTACAGCTATGTATTCACTGTAAGATACTTGCTTATGCAAGTGGGTTTCCCCATTCGGAAATCCATGAGTAGTAATGACTCTTACCGTCTCCTCATGGCTTATCGCAGGTTAGTACGTCCTTCATCGCCTCTGATTGCCAAGGCATCCACCGTATACGCTTAGTCACTTAACCATACAACCCGAAGAGGGCTATATGAACAGTCACCAAGATTTCTAGTTTTCGCCGTACTCAAGACACTTGATTGTGTTTTTGAGAACTCGTTTATTCATATGGGTATATGAATAAACATTTTTAGTTATTCATTGAACTTACATTCAAATGAATTTACTAGTCAGCTTTCCAAATTTTTAAAGAGCATGTGTTTCTTTCGAAACCATTTTTAAAAGCACTTAAGCAAATGCGTTTAAAGATGGTGGAGCTATGCGGGATCGAACCGCAGACCTCTTGAATGCAAATCAAGCGCTCTCCCAGCTGAGCTATAGCCCCAAATATTTCGCTTACATCCAATTCTTTCTGGAGAAGAATTGGTGGGTCTGAGTGGACTTGAACCACCGACCTCACCCTTATCAGGGGTGCGCTCTAACCACCTGAGCTACAGACCCAATAAGCGTTGCTCGTACTTTATAACCAAATCAATCTGTGTGGACACTTGTCAGTAGTCTTTAGGTAAGGAGGTGATCCAGCCCCAGGTTCCCTAGGGCTACCTTGTTACGACTTCACCCCAGTCATGAACCACAAAGTGGTGAGCGTCCTCCCGAAGGTTAAACTACCCACTTCTTTTGCAGCCCACTCCCATGGTGTGACGGGCGGTGTGTACAAGGCCCGGGAACGTATTCACCGTGGCATTCTGATCCACGATTACTAGCGATTCCGACTTCATGGAGTCGAGTTGCAGACTCCAATCCGGACTACGACGTACTTTTTGGGATTCGCTTACCATCGCTGGTTCGCCGCCCTCTGTATACGCCATTGTAGCACGTGTGTAGCCCTACTCGTAAGGGCCATGATGACTTGACGTCGTCCCCACCTTCCTCCGGTTTATCACCGGCAGTCTCCCTGGAGTTCCCACCATTACGTGCTGGCAAACAAGGATAAGGGTTGCGCTCGTTGCGGGACTTAACCCAACATTTCACAACACGAGCTGACGACAGCCATGCAGCACCTGTCTCATAGTTCCCGAAGGCACCAAAGCATCTCTGCTAAGTTCTATGGATGTCAAGAGTAGGTAAGGTTCTTCGCGTTGCATCGAATTAAACCACATGCTCCACCGCTTGTGCGGGCCCCCGTCAATTCATTTGAGTTTTAATCTTGCGACCGTACTCCCCAGGCGGTCTACTTAACGCGTTAGCTCCGAAAGCCACTCCTCAAGGGAACAACCTCCAAGTAGACATCGTTTACGGCGTGGACTACCAGGGTATCTAATCCTGTTTGCTACCCACGCTTTCGCATCTGAGCGTCAGTCTTTGTCCAGGGGCCGCCTTCGCCACCGGTATTCCTTCAGATCTCTACGCATTTCACCGCTACACCTGAAAATTCTACCCCCTCTACAAGACTCTAGATGACCAGTTCCAAATGCTATTCCCAGGTTAAGCCCGGGGCTTTCACATCTGGCTTAATCATCCGCCTGCATGCGCTTTACGCCAGTAATTCCGATTAACGCTCGCACCCTCCGTATTACCGCGGCTGCTGGCACGGAGTAGCCGGTGCTTCTTCTGCAGCTAACGTCAAATGATAAGAGTATTAATCTTACCACCTTCCTCACTGCTGAAAGTGCTTTACAACCCGAAGGCCTTCTTCACACACGCGGCATGGCTGCATCAGGCTTGCGCCCATTGTGCAATATTCCCCACTGCTGCCTCCCGTAGGAGTCTGGACCGTGTCTCAGTTCCAGTGTGGCTGATCATCCTCTCAGACCAGCTAGGGATCGTCGCCTTGGTGAGCCTTTACCTCACCAACTAGCTAATCCCACCTAGGCGTATCCAGTAGCACAAGGCCCGAAGGTCCCCTGCTTTGCTCCAAAGAGATTATGCGGTATTAGCCATCGTTTCCAATGGTTATCCCCCTCTACTGGGCAACTTCCTAGGCATTACTCACCCGTCCGCCGCTCGCCGCCCATAAACGCACCCGAAGGATTGTTTATGTCGCTGCCGCTCGACTGCATGTGTTAGGCCTGCCGCCAGCGTTCAATCTGAGCCATGATCAAACTCTTCAATTAAAAGTTTTTTGGTCTTTCGACCGACTCAATGAATACTGATTACATTACTATCGTAATGTGAATTGACTGTGCCAAATCTTTCGATTTGTTTGGTCACTCAGTTCATTGATTTAAATCTTTCGACTATCAATAACGAGTGCCCACACAGATTGATTGGTTACATTGTTAAAGAGCAGCTTCGATTTTCATCTCGAAGCGGAGGTGCATTCTACTGCACTTCACTGTTGAGTCAAGTCTTTTTCTTAACTTTCTCAACCCGTTGTTTCCGACGTTTGCCGTGACAACGAGGGCGCATTATAGGGAGAGATTTTTTCTTGGCAAGGGCAAAATAAGAAAAAATGCAGTTTTTGTTTTGTTTGTTCATAAAACACACAAAGCTGCATTCTATCCTAGAGAAATCAGCTTAATTTGGTGAAGAAAACATCAAACAGCCTGCTGTTGCGACAAATTGATTTGCTCTCTTTTTCTTAAACTGGGATGACGAACCGGAATTGCAGCCAATAGTTTCTGCGTATATGGATGCTGTGGGGCATGATAAACCTGCTGCGCCTCACCCTGCTCTAGATTTCACCTTGATACATCACTGCGATGCGATCGGATACATGCCGCACCACGGATAGGTCATGTGCGATGAAAATCGTCGCAAGCCCCATCTCTTGCTGTAGTGATAAAAGCAGATTAATGATTTGTGCCTGCACGGATACATCAAGTGCTGATACAGCCTCATCGCAAATCAGAAGTTTGGGTGACAATGCGATGGCTCGTGCAATACCTATGCGCTGACGTTGGCCACCAGAAAATTCATGGGGATATTTATCAATACTGGAAGCTGGCATTCCAACTTTTTCTAATAAAGCCAAAACGCGCGCTCGGCGCTGCTGTTGATTTCCCAATCCATGAATAAGCAAAGGCTCTTCTATTATCATTCCAATCGTGTGGCGCGCATTCAATGACTCCATGGGATCTTGAAATACCATCTGCATCTGCTGGCGTAAAGCGCGCATCTCTTTGCCTCTCACATGGGTATACTCGTGTCCTTGAAAATACAGAGCCCCTTCACTAGGTCTGAGCAAATTAAGATATAGTTTTCCCCAGTGTCGATTTACCCGAGCCAGATTCACCGACAATACCAAGCGTTTCGCCGGCTCTCACACGCAATGAAACACCTTTGACCGCTTGAAAGTATTGCCGCTTCTTCCACCAAGGGCCTTTCAATGCAAAGCGCTGCCCAATATCAACTACTTCTAATAGCGGTGTTGTCATTTCAGATCTCCTGCCAGTGCCAACATGCCACAACCATGTTGCTGCTGCATTGCATTTGGGGGACTGCTCACACTGCGCTGATACATATTGGCAGCGGTTGGCAAATCGACATCCCTTTGGCATAGCATGCAAAGGGGGAACTTGACCTTCAATGGTCAGCAATTTGCTCTTTGCAGTTTGCGATATTGATGGCATTGCCGCATGCAATCCTTTGGTATAAGGATGACGCGGAAAATCAAACAAGGTAAAGACATCGGTTTGTTCCACCGCTTTGCCGGCATCACCAAAACTTGGTCGCACATCTCAGCAACAACGCCCAAGTCATGGGTAATAAAGATCACCGCCATGCCAGTTTCTTGCTGCAAAGATTGAATCAATTCTAAAATTTGCGCCTGAATGGTGACATCCAGTGCAGTGGTTGGCTCGTCGGCAATTAAAATATCTGGCCGACATGCCAACGCCATGGCGATCATCACCCGCTGGCGCATCCCACCAGATAACTGATGTGGATAAACCAACAAACGAGCGGCAGGCTCAGTGATCCCCACTTTCTCAAGCAAGGCGATGGATGCCGCTTTTACTTTCGGCTTTGCCACATCGCTTCGGTGCAGTTCAAATACTTCGGCTAGCTGCTGGCCAATAGTTTGTACTGGGTTAAGCGCGGTCATAGGATCTTGGAAAATCATCGCAATGCGATTGCCCCGCAGCTGATAACGTTGCTGCGCCGACGCTTTTAATAAGTCCTGCCCCTGAAATAGAATCTCGCCACCGCTCACCCGCCCATAGGGTTGAGGCAATAAACCAAGGATCGACATTGCCGTCACACTTTTACCGCAGCCTGATTCCCCGACAATACCCAAGGTTTCACCAGCGCGCAGCTCAAAACTCAAATCATCGACGACTGTCAACAGCCCTTGTTCGGTTTGAAACTGGGTGGTTAATGACTTGACCGCAAGAATCACATCACTCATCACCACCTCCTGATATCGTGTCTGTCGTTTGTTGCTGCGCGAGTGCGTCCTCATGCACCAACTTAAATTGATGATCAATCAAGGTCACCGGATTCATCGGTCGCTCGTCTTCTTTGGCTTCTTCTGTTTTTGCCTTTTCATCGAGATCAATCCAGAAAGTCCCCGTTGAGCCGCAAAACCGATTCAAAGAAAATTGCCGTGGCTTTTTTCGTCGCTGGTTGCTCAGGTAGTTTCATCCAACGCCAATAGCCGAGGCTATAGGGCACTGCAAAACCTGGCACAATCACCGCGCATCAATGACCTCTTGCTGATCTGCCGAGATAACGCTCGCTTGGTTTCAATATCAAACTCATCGCGGTAACGCATAATCAACTGAATCGAGCTTTTCCGAGTGATAACCGGTAAAATGGTTGTTTTGCGGCTTGTTGTGGCATTAAATGAATGGAAATATTGCCAGTACACGGGAATATCCCCGCTGACATACCAAACATCGCGAGCTGATGGATTTTTCTCAAGCACATATTTAAAGCCGGTTGAGCCTTCAACCATTTCAAATTCAGCTCTAAACCCGCCAGCTTGGCCTGCTCTTTTAGGATCACCACCCGCGGGTATGCGCTTTACTTAAGTACACCAACCCCAGCGCCAATCGCTCCCCTTTGGCGTTAATGCGAATGCCATCACCA
>NZ_CAKLDI010000002.1:300000-596959 GCF_921293875.1 Vibrio stylophorae | reverse complement strand
ACGATGAAGCATGGTTTTGCCGGCCAAACCTGTTTCAAATCGAACCGGTTCTTGGCTGAATAGCCCGATACTAACGGCGGCGCGTAAACGCTGTTGAATGGCTGCGCGGGTTAATTGTCCCTCTGTGGCTTCAATTAACTCTGTAGTGGAAACCATACCATCTTTGCTGGTTAATCCACGTAGTGAGATCAAGTTGATCAATTCAAGAATACTTTTTGTTACCCCTTTGAAATGAGGATATTGAGTTAACCAATCAACCAAATTATTTGGGATCTCAAAGAGATGGCCGTCTTTATGAGAACGAGGTGCGCAAATCAATCGTTTTTGTTGCGGCGATTTCTTTAAATCCATTACCAGCTAGCCGTAATTGCATCATTGTTCCGTGAATTCTAGCGAATCTAAGAAAAAAAGAAAGATCTTTTTGAAAAGGTTTTTTAACTGATCTTTTTGATTATATTTGATTGATCTGATGTATTGATTAACTGATAAGAATCAAATGAAATCCCCAATTCATTGGTTTTAAAGCGATTATTATGTCTGCCTTTTGAAAGCATGATCATGGACCTATCGTAACGATGATCAATGTTTTGTGGTAAAGATGATCAAGACAGCTGCGCAAAGATGATCAATGTGATCCTTGAATTGTGATCAAGTGGCAGCAGTAAGCATGATCAAGCGCCACACACCAGCTACCCACATAGTTATCCACAAACTCTGGGGGTAACTTTCATCTCTGCCCCTGATGACGACTATTTTTATCATTGAAACGATGATCAAGGTGATCATTTTTCCTCATTTGAATCTATCTTTCGGTCCATCAGACATCTTGTTTTTATTGGTCTACAGCGGCTTGCATTTTACGGTTGTTATTTAAGTGATCGCTTTGCTGCTTATTGTCTCGAAACAATGATCAAGTGATCAAAGATGCTGTTCAATATTGTTTTATTTTTAATCAAATGGTTTATGTGTGACGATCCATTTAATCGTGGATCCTTACTCTATCTAGCTTTGACCGTAATCTAGTCGTTGCCCGCCATGCTTCCGTGAGGACATGCTCTGGCCTGATCTAAGTCTACATCAGCATCTTTCCTTGATCATCGTTACGTCTTATCCAGAACATTGACTGCTTGATATCGTTTGAATTTACATCGCTTCAATGCCTTGATCATGTTTCCATCAATATCTGTTCGTTATGGTATGACGTTATTTGTGCTTGAAAGCATGATCAAGGTATTCACTTGATCATCGTTCCCTTGAATATTCTGGGTTGCACGCTTAGTCATATCACGAAAGCTTGATCAAGGATGATGACAGCACCATGAGCACCCATTTCTTTTTGTCGGCATTGCCTATCTCTCTTCATGTTTATTTACGGCATGGGTGATACGCGATGGGCGCGATTTAGCAGCAGATTTTGTTTTATTGAGATTGAAATGACACACACCGTAACTTGTGACCTATTTTGCAAGCTTCCGTCACTTTTTATGGGGCAATACGTCATTGCCTGAATATGATGCGCTCATCTGTAGCAGTTGAATCTCGCCTTTTCTTTTTATCTACGACTTTGTATTGATTCCCCTATTCTCTTATTTGCATGACGTTTAGCTTCATGATTTTACATTGTAAATAAGTGACGCTGTCACTGTTAAAATATTTATCTGTTTTCGATAGGTTGTGCAGAACTATGGATGACTTCATATTCCAGTCTTAGGTTAAATTTCGATCAAACTCACACCTATTGTACAGCACTTTATTGCTCATGATGTAAAATGGTGTACAATCAACACAGTGATTAATTTTAAGGTAAAGCAAATGAAAAGGGAAAAAACCATCAATAATCTGCTTTCGATTGCTGAACAAACAAAGCAAGTACAAGCGGATCGTATCCAAATTGTAATGGAAGAGCGACGTGATGTGCTTTTTCCTCCAATGTCTAAAGCCTTGATGGAAACGCGTTCTGGTTTAACGCGTCGTAAGTTGGATGATGCCATTGCACGAATGGAACAAGCGGGCCATCAATTTACCAAAAATAATGCAAACCACTATTCTATTACCTTGGAAGAAGCGCATGAATTGATGAATGCCGCTGAAATTCCAGCCTATCATGACAAAATCGATGGTCAGCAACGACCATGGATTGTGAACGTACAAAACCAAAAAGGTGGTACGGGTAAGTCAATGACAGCAGTTCATTTGGCCGCTTGTCTTGCTCTGAATTTAGAAAAGCGTTATCGCATCTGCTTAATTGACCTTGATCCTCAGGGCTCATTGCGTCTTTTCTTGAATCCACAAATCAGTGTGGAAGGACAAGAGAATATCTACTCAGCTGTCGATATTATGCTCGATAACGTGCCACAGGGGGCTGTTGTTGACAGTGATTTTCTGCAACAGAATGTCTTATTGCCAACACAATATCCAAATTTAAAAACCATTGCTGCCTTTCCTGATGATGCCATGTTTAACGCTGAAGCATGGCAACAACTGGCTGTGAATCAGTCTTTAGATATCGTTCGTCTACTGAAAGAAAAAGTGATTGATAAGATCAGTGATGATTTTGACATCATCATGATGGATACCGGTCCACACGTTGACCCGTTGGTATGGAATGCCATGTACGCGGCCAATGCACTGATTATTCCGTGCGCCGCTAAGCGTTTAGACTGGGCGTCGACCGTCAACTTCTTCCAGCATTTGCCGACGGTATATGAAATGTTCCCAGGCGATTGGCATGGCCTTGAGTTTGTCCGCTTGATGCCAACCATGTTTGAAGATGACAACAAGAAACAGGTTTCTGTTCTCACTGAGATGAATTACTTACTTGCCGAGCAAGTGATGATGGCGACGATTCCGCGTAGTCGTGCATTTGAAACCTGCGCAGATACTTATAGTACTGTGTTTGACTTAACCATGACTGATTTTGAAGGGGGCAAAAAAACCCTCTCGACTGCGCAAGATGCAGTCCAGCGCGCCGCATTAGAACTAGAGCGCGTGATGCATAGCCACTGGTCACAATTGAATGAGGAATAACAATGGCCATTAAAACCTCGGATCTCAATGCCAAACTTTTTGCCAAGGCTGATAAGCGCCGAGCGACCACAGTGGACGAGGCGCAACAAGCTGCAAAGGATAAAGCTGCATTTATTGAACTTGCCGTTGCGGGTGAACAAACGGTTCAATTTGAATTAGTGAAAATTCAAGCAGCAGATGTGGCTCAAAAAACCTGTGTGTTTGCACAAAATGCACGTGAGCAATCCTTCCTGAACGAGCATGCGTTGGCTGATATTTTATCAACGCTGAAAAAGAGTGGTCAGCAGTTCCCTGCGGTCGGTCGATGGACTGATGATGGCAAAATTGAAGTGCTCGATGGGAGCCGTCGTCGCATGGCTTGTATTCTCGCAGCGCAAGACTTTCTTGTGTATGTGGGCAAAAATATTAGCCTTAAGCATGCTAAATTCTTATCAGATGTCGCCAATGCTCATAAACCATTGTCGCTTTATGAGCGTGGTAAAGAGATGCAGGCGATGCTTGCTTCGGGTGAAGTTGTCGATCAAAAAGAGCTGGCAAAAGTCTGTCAATGCAGTGAAGCCTTGGTGAGCGGTGCGCTTAAAGCCGCTACCCTACCCCGTGAATTGTTGCAAGCTTATCCAAGTGTGAGCGAAATTGGTCGCCCAACGGTCGTGAAATTGCATCGTCAATTTTTTGCCCTCGATGCTGAGCAGCAACAAGCACTGTTGGGTAAGTTGGAAAGCTCAAATGAACTTTGGCAGCATGTGGATGCGCAGGGCTTAAGCCGAATCACCAAAGAGGTGACGGCGGTTTTAGAAACTTGGATGTCTGACATTAAGCCATTGCAAGTCACTAAAAATCCAGCGACTGAACTTATCAAGGGTAAAGTCAATTATGTGCGTAAAGGCAATCAATTGACCATTGCGATGAAACAATTGAGCGAAGCGCAAATAGCAAACATTCTTCAGTATATTGAATCACAATATCAGTAATTCAATTGTTCCAAGCCCCATCTCGGGGCTTTTTTTTTGTCTTTCATTCCTATGATATGATGCGCCATCTTCATTTTTGATTGATTGCGCTATGGAATATTCAACTCTCATTTCTACGCTTCGTTTACATCAACATCGCCAGTTGGTGGTTCTTTGCGGCGAGCAAGCTTGGTGTGAATCTCAAGCGCAATTGGCCATGGCGGAATTTGCAAAGCCGCTTTGGTTGGCTCGGCAAGCGAGCCATGACGGCACAACAGTACTTGCGCCGGAAAAAGTTCAGCAGCTGCTTGGTCAAACTATTTCAGCAATTGTAATGAACGGGTTTGATGGCATTAGCGCAAAAGCGCTTGCAGTGTGTCATGGCTGTGTTGCGGCTGGCGGTGTTTTATTCTTATTACTGCCAGAAGAGCTGCCGAGATTTGCAGATCCTGATTTAAAACGCTGGCGCACATTTTTCCCTTATGGCGACGAAAGTGCTTTTCTTCGACGTCTTGAGCGCGTTTTACGCGCGGATCATCAAGTGGTTTGGTATGAGCAAAACAAGCTATCACCTTGTTTTCAGTTGTCTCATCATCTACCAGTATGTGGCTGCGATTGCACTTGGCGTTTGACGGATGATCAAGAAAAAGCCATTGAGTTGATTCAGCACGTGGCTACAGGCCATCGTCACCGCCCTTTGGTGATACAAGCGGATCGTGGTCGTGGGAAATCAACCTCTTTGGGGCTTGCCGCTAAAACGCTAGCCGCTCAGGGAAAGTCGCGTTTAGTCATTGTCGCGCCAAGCATACAACAAGCACAGACCGCACTTGATCATAGTGAGCATCAACTTGAATTTATGGCCGCTGATGAGCTATTACAACAACAGCCTGAAGTGGACGTGTTGTTTGTCGATGAAGCGGCAGCATTTCCCCTATCCATATTGAAGCTGATCCTTGAGCGTTATCGTCGCATTGTGTTTGCCACCACTGTGCATGGTTATGAAGGCTCAGGCCGTGGATTCCAGCTTAATTTTTTGCCTTACCTTGAACGCGTTTGTCCGCAATGGCAATCACATGTTTTGCAAAAACCGGTTCGCTGGGCGGCGAATGATCCATTAGAGCAAACGATATTTTCTTTACTCATGCTGGATGCGTCTTTGCCTGAATATACGAAGCCCCCTCTGGCGTGCAATCAGATCCGTCATCAAATTTTTTCAGGAAAACAGCTGGGTGATGATGCCCAATTGCCTACGATTTTTGCCCTGCTCGTTCAGGCGCACTATCAAACATCGCCAGATGATTTACGACAGCTGCTCGATGGCGAGGGTGTCGCAATATGTGTGGCATTCGATGGTCAACAAATCATTGGCGTCTCCCTTATAGTTGAAGAAGGGAACATGACCGATTCCCTTGCCCAGCAGATCAAAATGGGTACTCGGCGGCTCAAGGGGCATTTGGTGGCGCAATCTATTGCACAGCTTTCAGGGGTGAGGGATGGTGCGACTTTACGTTCATGGCGTGTGATGCGTATTGTGGTTCACCCGCAGTATCAAGGGGTGGGTATCGGAACGGGCATGCTTGATTATGTTTGCCAACAGGCAAAAGCGCAGTCGCTTGATTTTATCTCCACAAGCTTTGGCGCTACCCCTCACTTAATTCAGTTTTGGCAGCGCAATGGCTATCAGTTGATTCGATTGGGATTGATGCGCGATGCGGCTAGCGGCACTTATTCAGCACAATGGATTCGACCGCTCAGCCCTGCGGCTAAATCTATGGCAGTGCAATTATCAAATCGATTGCAATATAACTTGATGGCGCAATTGCAATCGCTTGAGGTGATGGAGCCTCGCGTTGCTATTTGTTTACTACGCAGCATGTCTTGGTCGTTCTCTGTGGATTTAAATGAGCTGCAATTGTTCTGCGAGACTCAGCTACATGCTGAATATGTTAAATCGACCTTACTCGATGCTTTTGCCGTTTGGCTTTATCAAGTGCCGGATGATGATCTTAATATTGCGGTAGAAATCGCGGCCGCTCGGTTGTGTTTGAATCAGCCATGGTCTCGACTACAGGGAATGGGATTCGTACAAGGTCGCAAACAAGGCGAGAGATTACTTCGCTCATTTTTTAGCACTCAAGTTTATCCATTTTTAGCCGATTTACAGTGTAAAGGATAAAAAAAAAGCGTGCCGTAGCACGCTAAGAAAATGGACCAATGCATTAAATGAAGATCGGGGAAACGAAAATCACAATTGGCCAGTATCGGAAATCCTGATTATATTAAGCACTTTACATGCCAACTATTTAATTCATTGATAATAAAGAGTTTTGGTTTGATGGATCGATATTAAAGGCGTTTTATGGGTTAGATTGACCCATTTTCGAAATGCGATTGGGTTAGATTGGAACATTTCCCAGTGTTTAGAAAATAGCTTATTCGAAAATAGCTAGACGCGTTCGAAAATAGCCAGACGCGATCATCGACAGATAATTGGCAACAGCGTGTAAGCGCTTTTCAAAATTGTGAATCGCCTAATATCGATTTTTCAGCATCTTGATACACTGTACTCAATGCGATAAGGGATCTATCTATGGGTTTAGCTTCACTGATTTCGATCACTGATGATAGAAGCCAAGTTCAATTGGCTATTGGTCCTGTATCGTCCCCGATTTGTGAAGAAGATATTCTCACTCAGCTTCGTAATCTTAACTGCTTTACCTACTTTCAATTTGGGCATGAAATTAAACGTGCCGTCTCCAGCATTAATAAATTAGAGCCTGATAGCAAAGTGATGGGTGCTGTGGTGATCGCAGAGCGTCGTGATGCCACTTTGGTGATTAAAGCTGAGCAAGGCGGTATGCAAGCTAGTGTGACTGTGATTGGTGCCTGTGGCGGCGCACATATTAGCTTTCAGCAACTTTTAATTGCGCTGAAAAGTAATGGCATCGTTCGTGGCATTACCCGTCGACTGGCAGAACGTTTTGTCAAAGATGCGCAGCAGCTCTTTCCCGGCGAAAAACACACCCAGTTGATTGCCAAAGGCAAATTACCTATCGATGGTGAGGATGCCAAATTTGTACCTTCTGTGCTGGATTTAAAAGAGCGCATTCTCAGACCTAAAGCGCTGGAAAACGGCAAAGTGGACATGCGCGATCTTGGTGCGATAGCGACTGTCACTGAAGGCACTGAGCTGATGCGCCGTTACCCACCCACTGACGGTGTTCCTGGCTATAAGGTCACTGGCGATGTGTTGGAAGCTAAACCAGGACAGATGAAAGCGTTTCAGATTTTTGCTGGTAGTGAAATTGATGCCAAGGATGAAAACCGCCTCATTTCAACACGTAGTGGCTTGCCTGTCATTAAAGATAAAGGCGTGGAAGTCGAAGAGGCATTAGTGCTGAAAAATGTTGATATCAGCACGGGTCACTTACATTTTGAAGGTAGCATTCTTGTCTCTGGTGACATTCAGCCCGGTATGAAGGTGACAGCGTCTGGTAGTGTCAGTGTCGGCGGTTTCGTTGAGTCAGCTGAAATTAAAGCGCAGGGACATGTCATTATCGGTAAAGGCGTGATTGGTCGTCTGAATAAAGATGAGCAAACCTATAGCTGTGAGATTGAGTCTGGTGGTGAAATTGCTGGCGTATTTGCGCAATACACAAAAATGAGCGCGCAAGGCAATATTCATTTCACTAGCCAAGTGTTGCATTGTGATATTCATACGCGTGGTAAGGTGATTGTCAGCGATCAGAATCGTCGCAATGGCACATTAAGCGGTGGTCAAATTACCTCATTTCTCGGTGTTGATGTGATTAATTTAGGCTCAGCATCGGGTACTGAAACGCTACTGATTTGCGGTGAACAAATTGCTGCTTTGCGAGTCCAGTCCCAGCAGCTTCAGTCTCAGCTCGATGAATCCCATCAAAAATTTATGCAGGTTAAACAGGCGGCGAAAAAATTGCTCCTGTTACAGCGTGATCAACGCCCCGATGAGATGGTCAACAAATTGAAGCAAAGTCATCTATTATTGAGCGAGCAATCGAACATACTGCGACTGGAGTTAGGGCAAGTTCGAGAGGCGATGGATGCGAGCTTTAAGAGCGTGATGATATATGTGCGCAACCGCCTTTACCCTGGCGTGAATGTCGGGTTTGATCAGGATGAATTGCGGATTACACAAGAGCGTAGCCCTAGTATTATCCATTATCATGGGCAAAAGGTGATGTTGTCGCCATTGTTATCAAGTCAATAGCGGTCTGACTATGCCTTTAAGTCTTTTTCCGTTAAAGTGGTTTTATACCCTTTGAGTTTACACTGTAAATTAATCAAAATTTATGTCGTCAGCAGTAACCCCCTCTCTTCTTTTCCATAAATGCTACCACCATCCAGAGTCCAAAGAATGGGTTGTCTTAATCCATGGCGCCGGCGGTAGTTCATCAATATGGTTTAAGCAGCTCAAAGCCTATCGAGAAAGCTTTAATATTCTATTGCTTGATTTACGTGGCCATGGTCGCTCAAATAATTTAGTGGATGAAATCCTAGCGCGGCGTTATACCTTTAAGGCCGTGACCAAAGATATTATTCAACTGCTAAATCATCTGAAGATTGAATCTGCGCACTTTGTTGGTATTTCGCTGGGTACATTAATTATTCGTACGCTTGCTGAGCTTGATCCGCGTCGCGTGAAGTCCATGGTGATGGGAGGGGCGATTACAAGGATGAATATTCGTTCGCAAGCACTGATTCGTGTGGGTAACCTGTTTAAAGATGTGCTGCCCTATATGTGGCTATATCGTCTCTTTGCATACATCATCATGCCTCGAAAAAATCATCGCGAGTCGCGAAATCTATTTATTCGAGAAGCGAAAAAGCTGTGTCAAAAAGAGTTTAAACGCTGGTTTAAATTGGCAACGGATATCAATCCGATGATGCGATGTTTTAAAGAGCGAGAGTCGACCATTCCAACGCTCTATATTATGGGCGCACATGACTATATGTTTTTGAAACCGGTCAAAGAGATGGTCTCCATTCACCGGAATAGTCAGCTGCTAGAGATCGCCAACTGCGGTCATGTATGTAATGTTGAGCAGCCTGATGTGTTTAACCGCGAAAGTATTAACTTTATCAAAGCCAGTTATTAAGGCTGATGCGACTGTGAATGAAAAAAGCACCTTTGGGTGCTTTTTTCATATTTGAGACGGTGCAAATCAAAATTACCACTATTGCCTATAGTCACCAATACTTGTTGGAAGGTATGGCAAAAAAGTGGCAGCTATGAAAACCAATCAAGTAAACGCGAATGCGAATGTTGAGCAGCTTTCCGGTAAGGCATATGTGTTAAATCAAAATGGTATTTTGACACGCCTTAAAGAAGGGATGCAGCTTGAAGAGGGCGACATCCTTATCACAGACCAAGGCACTGAGTTAGTGATTTCGGTCAACGGCGATTTGATGAGAATTGATCCCAGCTGTGTTGCGTGTCTGACTAATGGAGAACAAGCCGACGCAGTCGTTTCGACGCGGCAAAATGCGGACCTCAACAATACGCCTGATGAAGGCCAAGCGAACTTTGATGTGAGTGCCTTGCAAGAGGCTATTTTGGCAGGTCAGGATCCAACCTTACTTCTTGAAGAGCCAGCCGCAGGTGCAACCGAAAATGCAGCCAATAGCGGTTTTGTACCGATTATTCGAGATGGCCTAGAGACCATTCCTGTCGCAGGATATGACACTGCGGTCACTAACTTTACCCAGCTGCGTGTCGATGATGGTGGGGATGGTTTTCTTGACCTTGCACCTGCTGGCGGTGAGACCGTCAGTTTGACGCTTGCTGAGCCTGATTTAGACCCTAATGGTTATGCTGCAACTGCCCAAGCATTTGTCACTATCGCTGGTGGTAGTGAACAAATGGCCCCTGATAGTGTGGCCATTGACCCTGATGCCCTCGCTGCCTTACTTGCTGAGTTAAATAGCGATATCTTTTCTGGGGGCGATCCCGTTGTCTTTACCTACGACCCAGTGACCAACACCTTACTGGGTGAAGTCAATGGCACGCCAGCTTTAGAAATTGTGCTCGATGGCGCGCAAAACCCCAATGGGTTTGATCTTGATTTAACCATCACCATGACTCAGTACTTGCCTCTGGATCATCTTCCTTCTGGTGATTCATCGGGCGCGGTGACCGTTAATGGTGATCAGCTTGCGATTAATTTGCCAATTACAGCAGCCGACTTGAGTGGTGATGAAATCTTGTCGCCAATTAATGCCAATATTTTACTACTTGATGGTTTTCCTCCGGCTTTAACCAATGGTGATATAACGGTATTAAATGAAACCATCGATTCCAATACAGAGATTAACGGGAGTATTGGGCTGGATTTGGGATCGGATCAAATTGCACAAATGGAGGTGGATGAAACTGCACTTGCGACTGCATTTGAGGGAGTAACGAGTAATGGACATCCAACTGAAACGGATGTGACCTATACCGAAGTCAATGGTGAGCCGGTTACGATTATTACTTTGACTGAGTTGCTGCCAGGTGGTGGTGCAGAATCTGTAATGACGATTAGTATCGATGCCACAGGTGAATATACAGTTGAGATGCTCGGCGAAATTGATCAGCTTGATGGCAATTCGCAAACAGATGATGACTCACTGGTTTTTGAAATTCCAGTTGTGGCCATTGATGATGATGGCGATCGCAGTAATACCGGTTTGCTCTCTGTTCAAGTGATTGATGGCGATAATCCAAGCGGCGAAGTTAGTACGGGCACCGTCGAGCTGAACTATAGCGAAGGTGAGCTTGACCAAAATGCCAATAGTGGGGGATACCCAGTTGAGGACAGTGCGAGCTTCTCTATTCTTGCAGGTGAAGACCGCTTACAACCCGATAGTGTGGAGATTCTTACAACAGATTTGATTACCACCTTAGAAGCCAACTTAACGGCGGGTGATTCGCCGCTCACATTTACTTATGACGGAACAACGCTGGAAGGGCGAGATAGTAATGGCGAGCTGGTACTGAGCATCAGTCACAATAATGTGCAAAATGCCAATCTCGACGATGTTGATGTCACATTTGACGTGATTCAATACAAACCCCTTGATCATACCCCTGGCGGCTACAGCGATAATATACTGACAATTGATGATGAAGGGATTCAGCTGAATCTTCAGGTACAAGCGCAAGATACCGATTTAGACCCGCTTGATACGCCAGTGACAGTCACCATCAATATTACCGATGGTCCAAATCCCAATATTATCGACAGTGACGCCATGCCAGCTGTTGCCCATGAAACCAATGATAAAAACGTTGAAGTAGCGGGTAATATTGGCCTTGATATTGGTAGTGACACCATTGATCGCATCGAAGTTGACGCAACAGGGTTAGCAAGTCTTGCCAATAGCCTCACCAGTAACGGGCACCCCGTGACGGCTGAGGTCACAACTGGTGCGAATGGGGCGCAAGTGGTCACCTTTTATGAAGTAGAGCCACAGCAGGGTGGTGGTACGATCAACCAACCTGCAGTAACCGTTACCATCAATTTAGATGGCAGCTTTACCATGTTGGTCACAGGGCAGCTTGATCAGCTCGATGATGCTGATATGCAGACGGCGATGGATGACCTGCAGCTCGCGATTCCTATTACGGTTTTTGATAATGACGAAGACTCTGTTGCTACCTCAGTTGATTTAACTATCTTTGATGGTGTGGATGCCACAGGTACAACGACGGGCGATTTGAACGTCGCCTATGTCGAAGGCGACCTACAAGATCCACAAGGTCAAAGCACCTATCCAGTCAGCGATAGCGCGAACTTCACTGTGATTGCAGGTGAAGACAGACTCGATCCTACGACCTTCGCTATCGATGATATTGATGGTGTGATTACCAGCCTGGAAGCCGCGCTTACCTCAGGTACCAGCGCCCTTGATTTTAGTTATAGCGGCGGCGTGCTGATAGCTGTCGATGACCAAGGCGAGACGGTTCTTACCTTGACCCTTACTGCCACGCAAAACCCAAATCTCAACGATGTGGATGTCACCTTGCTGGTTGAGCAGTTTGCACCGCTTGATCATCTGGCTGGCGGCGTAAGTGATGACGTGGTCACCGTGGATGGCAACCAAATTAACTTCAACTTTGGTCTGCAGCTTCTAGATACCGACCAAGATCCGCTGCAAAATCCGGTGCAGCTGTCAGTTGCGATTACGGATGGTCCAAATCCAAATCTGATTAACGCTGATGCCGAGCCCGCCATTGCCAATGAAACCACAGATAAAGGCATGGCTGTTACCGGTGATTTAGGCTTGGATGTGGGCAGTGATGAAATCGGTGAAGTGATTGTCGATTTAACGGCGCTTGATGCGCTGGTCGCTGATTTGACCAGTAACGGTAATCCCGTGACCGCCACTGTCACCACGGGTGCTGATGGCGAGCAAATCATTACCCTCAATGAGCAAGAGCCACAATCGGGTGGAGGCGTGACAGAGCAGCTGGTGCTGACGGCAATCATCAACTTAGATGGCACATACAGCCTTGTGGTGGATGGTCAACTAGACCAGTTGAGCAATAACGCCCAGATTGGCTCCGATACCTTAAGTCTCGATATTCCAGTCACCATCAAAGACAAAGATCTCGATGAAACCTCAGGTCTTGTACAGCTACAAGTGGTGGATGGTAGCAATGCTGATGGCTCAGTGGTCACACCGCTCACGCTTAGCTTTACCGAAGGTGACTTAGTGGATGCCATGGGCGCATCCACCTATCCCGTGTCTGACTCAGGCTCAGTCACCTTGGTGGCAGGTGAAGACCGATTGGTACCTGAATCTGTAATGATTGAGCAAAGCCTGATTGATGCGATTGAAGCCAACCTTACCGCTGGCGGCAGTGTACTCACAGTCACCTACACCGGCGGCGTGCTTGAAGCGCGTAACAGCGATGGTGAGTTGGTGCTATCCATCACCCACAGTCAAACACAAGCCAGCAATCTCAATGATGTTGAGATTAGCTTTGATGTGGTGCAGCACTTACCGCTTGATCACGATGCCACAAGTACCACTATGGCCGGCGATCCTGTGGTGATTGATGGCGAGACCATTCGCTTTAACTTGCCCATTCAAGCAACGGATACCGATCTCGACCCACTGACCAGCAGCTTGATTGTGCCCATTGAGATTAGTGATGGCGATGACCCTGTATTGGTCAATGCAGATGCAGCGCCCGCCATTGCCAACGAAACCGATGATAAAGGCGTCACAGTTAATGGTTCACTGGGTCTTGATGTGGGCAGTGATGAGATAGCCAGCATTGTGCTGGACACCACAGCGCTCACCAACTTTGTGGATGGCCTCACCAGTAATGGCCATGAGGTCACTGTTGAAGTGACCAACGCTGCCGATGGCGCGCCGATCATTACGCTCTTTGAACAAGTGCCACAAAGTGGCGGCGGGACAGTGCCTTCGCAAATCTTGGTGGTGAATATTGGTCTTGATGGTGACTTTGATATGACAGTCACCGGCCAGCTTGATCAGCTCACCGGGGGCAGTCAAATTGGCGATGACACCCTAGACTTCAGCATTCCAGCAACCATTACTGATAAAGATGGCGACAGCACCTCAGGGCAAATCGCACTGCAAGTGATTGATGGCGAAAATGCCGCAGGTGAAAGTATTGCGCCGCTTACCTTAAGCTTTAGTGAAGGTGATTTGGTGACCACCTCAGGTGGCACCACTTATCCCGTATCAACCACAGGGGATATAACCTTAGTAGCAGGCGAAGACAGACTGGTTCCTGAATCTGTTGTTATTGAGCAATCACTCATTGATGCCATTGAAGCCAATCTCACAGCAGGTGGGGGGAGTCCTCTTACCGTTACCTATACGGGTGGCGTCCTTGAAGCGCGTGACAGTGATGGCGAGCTGGTATTTGAAATCATTCATACCACAGCGCAAGCTGCGAATTTAGATGATGTTGATGTCAGCTTTGAAATCGTGCAGCACAAACCGCTGGATCACGATGCCATGAGTACCACGATGACCGGCGATCCTGTGGTGATAGATGGCGAAAACATCGTCTTTAACATTCCACTGCAAGCGCAAGATACTGACCAAGACTGGATGGACAATCCAGTGACCGTCACCGCCACCATCGCAGATGGTGACGATCCGATGTTTATCGCGGATGATGAAATCATTCCAAGCGTCAATGAAACCACAGATAAAAATGTGGTGCTCAATGGCAGCTTAGGCCTTGATATTGGTAGTGATGAAATCGACCGCATTGAAATAGATACCACTGGTTTAGCCGCTTTGGCCGCCTCACTGACTAGTAATGGTCACAGCGTCATCGCGGAAGTGACCGATGGCGCCAATGGCGCGCAAGTGGTGAGCTTTTTTGAAGTAGAGCCACAACCCGGTGGCGGCACAGTGAATCAACCGATTTTAGTGACCACCATCGCACTGGATGGTACCTATACCCTCACTGTGACAGGGCAGCTTGATCAGCTTGATGCTGCAGATATGCAGATCGTCACCGATGATATTGAGCTGGCCATACCGTTGACCATTGTTGATAAAGATGATGATGCCATCAGTGGTCATGTCAATCTGAAAGTGGAAGATGGTACTAACGCTGCAGGCGCTGCTGTTGGAGTCACCAGTGTGTCATTTACGGAAGGCGAGCTGGACCAAACTGCCATGATGGGTGGCTATCCAGTCTCTGATACCACCACCTTTACGATTCTTGCGGGTGAAGATCGCCTAGACCCCGCGACCTTGGTGATTGAGCAGAGCTTTATCGATGCCATGGTTGCAGAGCTGACAGCCAGCGATAGCGTCTTAACCGCACAAGTGAGTGCCGGTCTTGTTCAGTTGCTCAACGATAACAATGATGTTGTGCTCGAGGTGAGCTTTAACGGGGTCCAAGCGGCAAATTTAAATGATGTGGATGTAACCGTCACAGTCAATCAGCTGAAACCTTTGGATCATGATGCATCGAGCACCACTATGGCAGGTGATCCTGTGGTTGTTGATGGCAGCAACATTTTGTTGAGTGTGCCATTCCAGCTTCAAGATACAGACCAAGATTGGATGGATAATCCCGTGGTGATGACAGCCAATATCACCGATGGTCCAAATCCAAACTTACTTAATGCAAATGCGAGTCCAGCTGTTGCGCATGAGACCGATGATAAAGGCATGGCGGTGGATGGCGACTTGGGCTTGGATGTGGGCAGTGATGAAATTGATGCCATCATTGTGGATACCACTGCGCTGAATACGCTGGCCACTACTTTGACTAGTAATGGTCATCCCGTGACTGCGCAAACTAGTACTGCTGCTAATGGTCAAGTGACCATTGTATTGAAAGAGCAAGAGCCGCAGTCGGGCGGTGGGGTTACAGAGCAAACCGTGCTCACTGTGACCGTCAATCTTGATGGTACTTACCAGATGGTGGTCGATGGCCAGCTGGATCAGCTGCAAAGTGGCGCGCAAATTGGTACAGATACGCTGGCATTGAGCATCCCTGTGACTGTGCGTGATAAAGATGATGATGAAACCACTGGTGCCTTGTCACTACAAGTGATTGATGGTGATGATGCTGCAGGACAAGTTGCACCAATTGTGGGCTTGAGCTTTACCGAAGGCGACTTACAAGACAGTGGTGGCAATTCAACGTATCCGGTCGCTGACAGTGATACCTTTACTATCGTTGCTGGTGAAGATCGCTTGACACCAGACTCTGTGATGATTGACCCAAGCTTTATCACTGCGCTGACATCCGAATTAACCGCCAGTGGCAGTGTACTCACCGTGACATATATCAATGGGGTGGTGGAAGCGCGTAATAGCGATGGTGAATTAGTCCTTGAAATCACCCATAGCACACAGCAAGCCGCGAATCTCAATGATCTTGATGTCACACTTTCTGTGACGCAGCATTTACCGCTCGATCATGATGCCATGAGTACCACCATGGTAGGTGACCCTGTAGTGATTGATGGCGAGACCATTCGCTTTAATATTCCATTCCAAGCCAAAGACACCGATCTAGACCCAATGGCACAAGCGGTGATAGCCACTGTTGATATTACTGATGGCGACGATCCCATGTTGGTTAATGCCAACGCAGTTGTCGCGACGGCCAATGAAACCACGGATAAAAATGCAACCGTTTCCGGCGATTTGGGCTTAGATGTGGGCAGTGATGAAATTGAGCGCATTGAGGTTGATACCTCCGCGCTAAATACATTGCTTGCTTCGCTTACCAGTAATGGCCATTCTGTCACTGCGACGGTGACCACAGGCAGTCAAGGCGAAACCATCATTGTGCTGAATGAGCAGGAAGTGCAATTGGATAACAGCATCGTCGCGAAAGAGGTGCTGACGGTGACTGTCAATCTTGACGGTAGCTATGAGATGGTGGTGAAGGGCCAATTGGATCAGCTTGATGCAAGTGATATGCAAATTGGCAACGATACCTTAAGTCTCGATATTCCTATCAAGGTGGTTGATAAAGATGCCGATGAAACAACCGGTACGCTGAAGCTTGCGGTGAGTGATGGTAGCAATGCGACAGGCGCACTGATTGGTAGCGCATCCTTGGCCATTACTGAAGGTGAGCTGGATAAAACGCCGCTCACGGGCGGTTATCCTGTGGCTGATAATACCAGCTTTACCATTTTGGCCGGTGAAGACCGACTTGATCCTAGCACCATTCGTATTGACGATCTTGCAACGCTGATCCCAACGCTTGAAGCAAGCTTAAGTAGCGCAGGTGATTTCCTTGCCTTTGCGATGAATGGCAACACCTTGGAAGGTAAGGATGATAATGGCGATGTGGTGGTTGCGATTACGCTGACAGCGAGCCAAGCACCGAATTTGAATGATGTGCAAGTCGCTGTATCGATTGTGCAGCATGCTCCTATTGATCATCTCGACTCGCTGCCAAGTAATGCCGTGGTGAGCGTGAGTGATTCCTTACTGACGCTGAATCTGCCTATTCAAATTCAAGATACAGATTTGGATGATTTGGACTCAGCTGTCAATTTGGCTATCGCGATCACCGATGGCGCCGATCCAAACTTAGTTAGCGCCGACGCAAGCTCAGCCATTGCCAATGAAACCACGGACAAAGGCGTGGCCGTGACGGGTGACTTGGGCTTAGATATCGGTAGTGACACTATCGCTCAAATCGTGGTTGATACCACAGCATTAACGGCGCTGGCGAGTAGCCTTACCAGTAATGGTCACGCAGTCTCTGCAACTGTGGTTGATGGCGCGATGGGCGCGCAGGTGATCACCTTGCTCGAAGCGGTGCCGCAATCTGGCGGTGGTACGGTTAACGAAACCGTCTTAACCGTGACCGTCAATCCAAATGGCAGTTACAGCATGGTGGTGAATGGCCAGTTGGATCAGCTCAGTAACAATGCGCAAATTGGTGATGACACCTTGGATTTGAGCATTCCTGTGACCTTTATCGATGCCGATGAAGATGAAGCGTCCGGTCAGATAGAACTGCAAGTGGTGGATGGCACTAACGCGCCAGGACAAGTGGCGGCAGCGTTGACCTTGGCATATACCGAAGGGGAGTTAGACCAAAGTGCGATGAGTGGTGGTTACCCTGTGTCAGACTCGGGCACAGTGACTATTTTGGCGGGTGAGGACCGACTCGATCCAAGTAGTGTTGAAATTATCACCACCAGCTTGTTGCCTGCGCTCACCGCAGAGCTGAAATCAGGCGGTGAAACCCTCACATATACCTATGCTGCAGGCGTGATTGAAGGGCGCAATGGTGATGGCGATTTGATTGTGGCCATTGCCCATAGTGCGGTGAATAGCACCTCATCCATGAATGCTGATGATTTAGATGTGACCTTTACGGTCACGCAATATGGCCCACTGGATCATGATGAGACAGGCCCTTCTACGGGTTTGGTGACCACCTCAGATAATCTCATCACCTTAAGTTTGCCCGTTCAGGCGAAAGATACGGATTTGGATACCATGGATGCACCTGTCTTTATCTCCATTGAAATTACTGATGGTCCCGATCCAAATCTGGTCGCTGCAAACAATATCGCGATTCATGAAACCGATGATAAAGGCGTGGCGGTGACTGGCGCCTTGGGTATTGATGTGGGCAGTGATGAAATTCAATCCATTACGGTTGATGCCACAGGGTTAACTACGTTTGCTAATACATTGACTAGTAATGGTCATGCCGTGACGGCAAGTGCGGCTGCAGGACCTGATGGTAGCCAAGTTGTGACCCTATTTGAACAAGTACCGCAAGGTGGCGGTGGTACTATTCCAGCGGTTATTTTGACAGCAACGCTGACAACTGATGGTAACTACAGCGTGCTGATGCAAGGGCAGCTGGATCAGCTTTCCGGTGGTAACCCAATTGGTAGCGATATTCTCAATCTTCTTATCCCAGTGACTGTGGTCGATAAAGATGGTGATGATGTCAGTGGTCAAATCACCATTCCAATTGCCGATGGTGATGATAGTACGGGGAGTACAACGGGCGATGCCACACTTGAATTTACCGAAGGCCAGCTCAATAAATTGCCAGCCGATGGCGGCTATCCGGTGTCAGATAGCGGTAGCTTTACTGTTGAAGCGGGTGAAGATCGTTTGGTGGCAGATACCCTGAGCTTTGATGTCGCCAGCTTTGTGGCTGAACTCAATAGTCAAATTACCAGCAATGGCCAAGCCGTCACCTTTACCGCATCGACGGATGGCATGGGTAATCCTGTGATTGAAGGGAAAATCGGCACCGATGCGGTGCTGACCTTTACGCTAACGCGCAGCCAAAATCCAAATCTAGATGATATTGATGCCACGCTAACGGTTGAGCAGCACCAACCAATCGATCACATCGATGATCAAGCCGATACCACTTACATCACAGTGGATGGCGATGCCATTGTGTTCTCTGTACCGCTCCAAGCGCAGGACACAGACCAAGACTGGATGGAAAATCCAGCCATTGTCACGGTAACGCTCAATGATGGGGTAGATATCGCCGGCGGCGGTACGATTAGCGGCGTCTTGACGGAAGGGACGCTGGATATGACCGCGTTACCTGCCGATCAGTATCCACAAACCCATAGTACGCAAATTGATGTGGTTGAAATGGGCTCTGATACCCTGAATCCAAATTTGGTGCGTATTGTCACGGGTAATGTTACCCCTACGGATGTGAATGATTTTAGTGATTTGGCAGCACTGAAAGCAGAGATCGAGGCAGAGCTTTCGCAAAATGGTGAGCCAGTGACTGTGGTCTTTAACGCCACGGGTATGGAAATTCAAGACAGTATGGGCGCGCCGATTATTACGCTCGCGCTCTCCATTACGCCAGCAGTCGGCGCAACGCCAGCACAGTTGGTGCAAACCACCACGATTCACTCTCCGATCGATCATTTAGCAACGGGCAATAACACTGGATTTGTCGAGGTGGATGACACCACCATCAGCTTTAAGAACCTACAAATTCAGCTGCAAGATGCAGATGGTGATTACTTACAAACCCCAATCAATACCAGCATCACTATTACCGATGGCTTACCGCCAATCTTTGTGGTGACTGATGGCGATGCGCTATCTGTCTCTGAAGTCGGGATTGATGGTATCGGTGGGAATCAGCCTGGCTCGAATCCAACCAGTGATGCTGAGCTGGATATGGGCTCTATCAGTGCTATCGCCAATAGTGATGAAATCATCGATTATCAAATTGATGTGGCAACCTTTAACACTGAAATTTTGGGTGTATTGACCTCTGCCAATCAGCAAGTGACTTTGGTCGATGATGGTTTGGTTACTTTGCCGGGTAATATTCAAGCGCATCAATATACCGCGAAAACAGCCTCTATGGATGTGTTCCAAATTACGCTGAGCAAAGATGGGGATTACAACTTCACCTTGCTAGGTGCTTTGGACCATGACAAGTTAACTAATGATACCTCGCTTGATTTCACCATTCCGGTATTTGCCGTCGATGCGGATTTAGACCCAAGTTCAAATCAAGGACGCATTTTGGTAACGGTCGCCGATGACTTTGCGACCACCAATGCCGGCGTCACCTTAAACATGGTTGAAGGGGATAACACCAGTACGGCGCAAGATGTACTACTGCCAGCTGAAGAAGGTGCAGATACCGCAGATGTACTGGCGATTTATGACAATGGCGCGCAGGTGCTTCTGTCATCACTCCCAACGGCGGTGGCGCCAGATGGTAGTAATGCGCGGGTGACTGCAATTCATCAAACGGGCACAGGTCAAGAGCTGGGCGATCTCTATATTCGAGAAGATGGCTCGGTGCTTTTTGATGCCAACCCAGACATTGATCATGACAGTGAAACCCTGACTCATCTTATCGATTTTGAAGTCATTGATGGTGATGGCGATATTGCGACCGGACAGTTTAAATTGGAGATCACCGACCAAGATCCAACACTCACGGTTCAAGCGGCCAGTGGAGTGGAAGATCAAGGCCTTGATGCCAATGAGATGTTTGATAACGATGCCACCGACGGCATTGCAATCAATATGACCATTAATATCGGTGATGATGACCGCAATGAAGCCATTGACCGGGTGCTAATTGAAAAGCCGGATGCAGATGAAGGGACCTTCTATCTCGATGCCAATACAGTTCCGGCAGAAGAGATGGAAGGCGGTGTGACCTATATTGTGGTACCGGGCAGTTACTTCAGTACCACCAATGGTGAGGATTATACCCTTTCAAATCTCTTCTT
Organism: Vibrio stylophorae; assembly: GCF_921293875.1. Taxonomy (NCBI): domain Bacteria; kingdom Pseudomonadati; phylum Pseudomonadota; class Gammaproteobacteria; order Vibrionales; family Vibrionaceae; genus Vibrio; species Vibrio stylophorae. Next base: position 576,222 of record NZ_CAKLDI010000002.1, on the reverse strand, counting down.
TGTGCCGGATGCTGATTTCTCTGATCGCAACACTCCGGGGGATGCGGGCCTTAATCTCAATGTGATCAGTAAAATTACCGCTGATGGTGGCGATCATCCAGACCAAACGGATGATCTGCAAATTAATGTATCGGGTATCGCGGATAAACCTGAGTGGAATTTCTCCAACACAGAGACCCACTATACGGTGGATGAGGATGACCCGGGTGTTCGCCTCACACTGCAAAGTCAATTGCAGGATACCGATGGCTCAGAGTTCCAGCGTTACTACTTCAAAATCACTGAAGGCGAGGCCAGTTTTGATGGCCGAAATATTCGTGATGAATCTGGCTCCCTAGGGGCGGGTTGGGTGTCGATTCCGAATAATCGTTTAGGAAACTTTAGAGTCGTGCCTGATGAGGATTTCAGCGGTGACATTAAAGTTGATGTCTTTACCCGCAGCTTTGAGCGCAGTCCATTTACGGTTCGAAATGCAGATTCAGACACCATTGAGCTGGTGATTAATGTCAATCCAATTGCCGATGAAGCGACGATCAAAACCAAGCGTTTACAAGGCCTCGAAGATGAGCCGTTTGCGCTAGGCAATTTCATTTCACTGACCGAGTTAGATGACTTCTCCGATGGCTCAGAAACGACTTATGTTGTCATTACTAACTTACCACCTGGCGCAACCTTGTCTGACGCGGCAAACATTGAGCCTTATACCTTTGATGCCGGATTACCGACGGAAGAGGTGGGTTATCGCGTGCCTTATGATGAGGTGGGTGGTTTGATTTTGACGCCGCCATTGCATAGCAACGAAGACTTTAACTTTAATGTGCGTGGCTTGGTGATCGACAGCGCCGATCTCACCCCAGATAGTGGCGGTGTTGTGCACCCCGGTACACCTGTTGAACATACCGATGAATACTTTACTGATCCGCAATCGGTCAATGTACGCTTAACAGGTGTCGCAGATGTGCCTGTCTTTGTACCCGATATGAGTGGTGATTGGATTGTGGATGACACCGCAGCGCAGCCAACGGTTTACACCACTATTTTGGAAGATGAAACGGCAACGCTGAATTTTGGCCTATTCTCTGGCGAGATGGGGCAAGATACCACCTTTGGTTATGGCGAGTCAGAAAGTCTGAGTTTGGTCTTAAGTGGTATTCCTGCGGGCACCACGATTGTCGATGGCACGGGGGTGACGAAAGCATTGTCGCAGATAGGTGTGGATGACAATGGCGATCCAATCTTCTCCGTTGCTTTGGATAATTTGGTCGGCGTACAAATTACACCGCCGCTCCATAGCACGGATGATTTATATATTGAAGCGCGTTTGGTGGTCACTGAAAACGATGGGGATACCAATATCTCTACGGGTCTGATTGTGATTCAAGTGGATCCAGTGGTTGACCAAACAGACTTTGTCACCAATACCGATGGTTTTGAAGATGCGGCCAATGGCAGTCCATTGCAGTGGCGACCTGATGCTGACGATATGCCTGATGGCCAAGAGCAGATCACCGCAATGCGTCTGTTTGATATTCCAAGCCACGTGACGCAAATTACCCTCAATGGCACAGCGCTTACTCTGACGCCAACGGGCGGTGGATTCAGTGAAGTAACATTAACGCCAACGCAGATGGATGATTTAAATGCTGGCGGCTCACTGCGCGTCTTTGTCGAAGAAGACTCCGATGTCGATGTCACCATTCGTAGCCAAGTGACGGTGACGCAGTTGGATAGCGATCCTGACTACACCCCACCCCATGCCATTACTGAAGCTGAAGATACAGATATTTTTGGCACCCTCAATGTCGATATTCGCGCGGTTGTGGAGTCCGATACCACCATTGTTCTAACGGGAACACCGCCAACCGATGTCGGCAGTATTAAGTTGTCCGATTATCTTGGTGTGGATGACAAAGATCCAACCAGTAATGAAGTGGTGGTTGCCTATGTTCTCTCCGGTTTGCCTGATGGTTATGTGGTAGAAAACGGGATTAATGAAGGTAATGGAAGTTGGACCATTCAATCGGGCTCCTTGGATGATTTTACGATTCATGCACCTGAAAATGCAGATGAAATCATCAATATTACGGTTTCAGCGCAAATTGTGGACCGCAGTGATACTGGTGAAAATGACCCGAGTGTGCCCGCCGTTCGTCAATTGGTTGTACCGCTTGATTTCTTGAATACGGATACAGATACAGAGCTAGCCTCTGAAATTGATGTGCCAAATACAGTGGTGGTCACCGGTGAAGAGGACAGAGTCGTTGACCTTGGTGCGCAGTTAGATAACAGCATTCGGTTGACCTTACCTAGCGATTCAACATTGACAGATGAAACGGCCAACGATCATTTCTCGATTGTGATTGCAGCGGCAGATTTACCTGCGGGGTCTCGCATCACAGGTACGGGTATCGACTTTGTTAATGGACTATATGTTTTTGAAGATGTTTCAGTGACTCCGGATCCTATGAATCCAGGGGAGGCAACGGTCAACTTATCTGCTGTCAATATGGTTCTGCCAGATGATTTTGCTGGGGTGATTAACTTCCCAGTGACCCTTGTGAATACCGATGAAGTCTCCGGTGACTATGAGGTGGGGAGTACTAATATTCAGCTCGAAGTGACCCCTGTCGTCGATGTGCCAGCCAATGCCATTGCCGGTGATGATACTGATGTTGAATTTGAATTAGTCGTCACTCGCACCGAAGGCTTAGATGCCAACAAACAGCCGACTATGGGACCCGATACGCCATTTACAGAGCCGCTTGAAGATGGTCGTATCTACTTTGATGTCAATGTCACATTGGCTGATAGCGATCAAGTCAACGGCTTTGAAATGGTGGATCAAGTCATTCTAACCGTACCTGTGGGCATGGGGACCTTTGAAGGTGGTACCGATGATGGCATAACAGCGACCATTACCTTAGGTCCGACTGAGCTTTCAGATGTTGTGTTCCTACCCGCAGAAGATTACAGCGGCAATGTGAACATCGGCATTGAGATGATGATCACCGATACGGCAACAACCGGCACAGATATGGCCACCATTATTAGCTCTGCAAGCTTTGAAGTGATTGCCGTTGAAGATGATGTCACCTTTGTGGATGTCAATGATGTGATCGTAGATGAAGATACTGGTGTGGATTTAAGTCATATCGGTATACAGCTCAATGATATTGATGACTCTGAAACCTTACTCTCGGTGAAAATCATGGGTGTGCCCGATGATTTCACATTCCCAAGTGGGGCCACCAATAATGGTGATGGTTCATGGACGGTGGATGTGGACTCGCCAAACTTTGGTAGCACTGAATTCTTATCGGGTTTGATAATGCTGCCGGCAACGAATTTCAGTGGCACGGTGGATTTGGAAGTCATTGCGATTACCCAAGAGGACTCCTTAGGGGGGATTCGAGAACACTCAGCACCATTCACCTTAACGGTGAACCCGATTGGTGATGAAATTGATGTGGACCCAACCACACCAAGTGTGAGTGGTATTGAAAATGGCGATGCCATTGATTTGGTGCTCAATATTGCCACCCAAGATAATGCCGATAGTTACCCAACATCGCCACCTGCTGGGATTACGCTGACAGAAAACCCACCAGAGCAGCTCAAAATTTTACTCACAGGCGTGCCAGATGAGGCGGATATTATCTTCGCTGATGGCATTGCCCCTGGCGCGATGAGCACCATCACGGAAACATCTCCGGGAGAGTGGACGGTGTTTGTTGACCGACCTGATGGTGATACTGGGGCCGTGCTTGAGAAGTTACAGCTTGTGCCCAATGATGCCTATGGGGATTACACCATTGATATCACCATGATGAGTGTGGACAACGGGGCTGAAGCCGATGTGAGCTTGCACAAAACCACCAGCATCGCGTTAAGCCTTGATCCAGTCAATGATGCGCCAGTGAACAATATGCCTGCCAGCGCTTCAGGCAATGAAGATGAAACCTTTGCGATTACTGGATTGTCGGTAACGGACATTGACGCTGAAACGGGCAATGTCACGGTGGACTTAAGTGTTGACCATGGCGTACTCACTGTGGATACCAGTGGTGGTGTAACCGCGACCAATAATGGCACGGCAAGTGTGACTTTGAATGGTACTCTTACCGAAATCAATGCCGCACTGGGCGCGGGTGTAGATTATCTGGGCGATCTGAACTTTAACGGCAATGATACCCTGACCATGAACACTTCGGATAACGGCAATACCGGGACAGGTAATGTGCTAACCGATTCCGACACCATGCCGATTACCGTGATTGCACTCAATGATGCGCCAGAAAATACAGCGCCGACAGCAGAGCAAGAGGTTGCACAAGAAACTGCGATTGATATTAGTGGCCTCAGCATTGCGGATGTCGATGCGGGCACAGGGAATTTGAGTGTGGTACTTAGCGTCGATAATGGTTCTTTGACTGTAAATGGCGGTTTGGCAAGCGTGAGTAATAATGGTACAGCTTCGGTAACTATTACCGACACGTTAGCCAATATCAATGCATTGCTCGCTGATGATGTGACCTATATCGGTGATATGGGCTTCTTTGGCGATGACACATTGACCATGAGCACAGATGATTTAGGCAATACTGGGACAGATGGCGCGAAACAAGATGTCAGCACCACACCAATTAAAGTGCTAGGAACGCCAAATCTCACCTTGAATCTCACGCAGATTCAAACTGCGGCAAGTCGCGCGGCAGCGGCGGCTTTAGTGCCATTGCTTGGATTGGATGTCGCCATTGCTGCGCCCTTTGATCTCAGCATTGTAACTATTGAAGTCACCGGCGTCGGTGCTGGCGCGCAATTTACGGATGGCAATGGTACACCTGTGGGTAGTGAAAGTGGTGGCGTTTGGACGCTGCAACCTGCGGATTTGGCCGATTTACATATTGATAATTTGCCAGATGGTGCCACTGCAAATCTAAGCTTTACGGCGGTTGCTGAAGACCCAGGTATTGTGACACAGCAAACGACGCCTGTAGCCATTGAAGTAGTGGTGGCTGATAGTAGCGATAGCACCATTAATGATAGTGACTCAGGCGCGGCCAATGTGGTGACGGGGGACGATGATGGTCAAACGTTATTTGGCGGCCTAGGTGATGATATTCTCACCGGTGGTGATGGTGACGATATCTTAATCGGTGGTGCTGGTAATGATATCTTAACTGGCGGCGCTGGCGATGATGTCTTCCTATGGGAGATAGGCGATGTGGGGACACCTGCGTCTCCAGCCATGGATATAATTACTGACTTTACCGTCGGTGAGGATATGTTGGATCTGTCAGATCTACTGCCTGCAGGATTAGACCCGAACGATGCCACGGATATCAATACACTGCTAGATTACATTCAGGTTGATGATAGTGGTGGTAATGTGACTTTGTCAGTATCCACAGCGCCAAATGCACCAGAGCGACAAGACATTGTTTTGGAGAACACAGATTTGAGTGATTTCTCGCTCAGTGGTGGTGAAACCGAAGCGCAGATTCTTTCCGCGATTATGGCTTCCGTAAAACTTGACCCTTAACTTTACAATGTAAATTGGTAATAAAGAGCCGCCTGATGCGGCTCTTTTTTTATATTAAATGAAAGGCGAAACAGTGAGCATGACACCGTTTCGACTAGATTTAGAATGCTGCACAGTGTCGCTTGTCCTTGTCGGCGTGAGTGGTGCGCTTCAATGAAAATAGGACGAATCTACGCGTAAAAAGTAGCGATAAACAACGCGATGAAAATGCACGGAAATTTATTGTGAACAATAGATTGCAGGCGGTGCTGGGAAATCAACACTAAAAAAGCGCTCAAAGAGCGCTTTATAGAAGTGACCGAATACTAACTCGCTTGTAGTTGTGTAACAGGTGCACTGACCTTGCCATCACGCAGTTGTTTGAGCACTTGCTCTTTAGGGCCATCCGCAATGAGGTGGCCTTGCTCCATCACAATGATGCGATCCACCACATCGAGCATGCTGGTTTTGTGCGTGATCAGAATGAGTGTTTCCTCTTGCGTGAGTGCGGCAAGTTGCTGCTTTATGAGAAGCTCTGAACGATTGTCCATGCTACTGGTGGGCTCATCTAAAAGCAGCACAGGTGGCCGACCTAAAAAGGCTCGGGCAATGGCAATGGCTTGTCGCTGGCCACCTGAGAGCTGATTGCCCATTTCACCCACTTGGCGTTCAAGGCCTGCGGCATCTTGCTGAGTAAATTGCAATACACCTGCGCGCCTTGCTGCATCAAGTAGGTCATGGTCGTCCGTCAGTGGGCGTCCTAGACAGATATTTTCACGGATTGAGCCAAAGAAGAGCGTCACATCCTGTGGTACACAACCAATGTTGCGGCGAATATCGATATGGTGCAGCTGGGATATGTCGGTATCATCGATGCGTACAGAGCCCGATTGAGCTTGGAACAGTCCCATAATTAAGCGCTCAAGGGTGGTTTTGCCAGAACCAATTCGACCGATGATTGCCACTTTTTCACCCGGTTCAATTTTTAAATTGATATTGGATACAGCGGCTTTGTCGGCACTGGGATATTGAAAAGTAACATGGTCAAGTTCCACTTTTCCGGTGATAAGCGGGCGGTGGATATAACGTTTCCCTTCCTCTTGTTCATCGGGCATTGCCATCAATTGCTCAATGACAGTCATCGCGGATTTTGCTTGGTTATAACGGGTCGAAATCAGCGACAGTTGCACCAAAGGTCCAACGGCGCGGCCACTGAGCATGGTTGCGGCAATCAGTCCACCCATGGTGAGATCGCCCGCGGCAATGAGGTAGACGCCAAACACAATCATCGCGACGGAGACAAATTGCTGCAAAAAACCGGCGCTGTTTTGTACTGAATCGGTGATTCGGCGAGATTTCATGCCCCAATCGGCCATGTGTGCTACCGCTTCTTCCCAGCGATGCTGAAATTGAGTTTGCGCGCCAAAAAGTTTCACCGTCTCCAGCCCTGAAAGACTTTCCACTAAATTGGCATGTTTTTGCGATGCCAAGCGTGAGCCCTCTTCAATGCTGCGGCGAAGGGGGCGCTGAATAATGGCGCTATGAATCATCAGTAAAATAACAGCGATAGTAGGTACCAGCACTAAGGGACCAGCAATGAGCCAAATGATCACCAAAAATAAAATAGCGAAGGGCAAGTCAATGAGCGCGGCAACAGTTGCAGAGGTGAAAAATTCACGAATAGATTCAAACTCCTGCATATGTTTGGCAAAGGCGCCCACTGATGGCGGTCTTGCCTCCATCTTAATGCCCATCACTTTGGCAAATATTTTCGATGAAATCAGCAAGTCAGATTTTTTACCGGCTAAATCGATAAAGTAGCTGCGCATCAGTTTTAGCACTAAATCAAAGATAAAGATGATGGCAATGCCATATGCCAGCACCCACAGGGAGTCAAAGGCCAGATTCGGTACGATTTTGTCGTAAACCAGTCGCGTAAAAAGCGGCGTGGCAACGGCAAACACATTAATCAAAATGGATGCAATCAACACATCGCGATAGATATTTCGAGATTCCCACAGCGTGCTCCAAAACCAATGGCCGTGACGTGTTTTCAGCACTTCTGGCGAGCGTTCGTCATAGCGAAATTGCTTTTTGATGAGGAACATTTGACCGCTGTAGCGTGTTTCAAGGTGTGCAAGCGTGATGGTTTGTACTTGCGACTCGTCGGCAAAAACCACTTCAGCTTCTAGCTGCTCTTGGTTGATGCGCATTAACACGCATGATTCGCCTTCATTGAGTAACAGCAAAGCAGGCAGGGTTAGGTTTGAAATATCAGCCAGTAGTGTTTGACTGTGTTTCGCGATGAGCCCAGCGCGCTCCGCTGCGCGTGGAAGTAATTGCAGGGTCAGTTTGCCATCAATGAGTGGTAAACCATGAACCAAAGCATCGGGCGAGTTGGCAAGGCCATAGTAGCGGCTGATATAGACCAGTGAGTTGAGTAGCGAATCAGCTGTCATGATTCATCTCCTCTGTTTTATCGAGTACAAAACCTTGGAATCCAGAGATATATAGCTTTTGCAGCTGTTCAAGCTGCGCTTGTGTCTCAACGCGTGTTGCGATGGTCTGAATCGATAGATTTTGCGCAGTCCGGCAGATGGCTGCTAATACGTCGCGCTGTATATCATCATCAAGATGATGGGTGTAGGCATAATCAATTTTGACGTAGCTGGGATGGATTTGTTGTAGGTAATCCAATGCTCTGAAGTTACGGCCGTATTGGTCGATACCAAATGCTACTTTATGTTGGGTTAAAACATCGCAGAGTAGCGCCGTATGCTCGGGATATTGAATCACGGTATTTTCTGGCAGCTCAAGCATCAGTGATTGTGCCGCTTTTGCATGGCGCTGAAAAATGCTGGATAACCACCGGATAAAGGCTGCATTGGTCATACTGCTGGGGGTTAAATTAATGGCAATGGGCACATCACTGGGCTGGCTTGATAGCTGGCGCAATACTTTTTCAATGACGAAACGATCAAAACTATCACCCATTTTGAAGTGCTCAAGCACGCCTAAAAAGTGACTGGCTGGGTAGCGCTGTTTGCCTTTATGAATGGCACTAAATAGCTCTTTTTGAATTGCCACACCAGCTTCATTGCTCACTTGCTGATACTGAAAGTGAATATTGTCATTAGCGATGGCTTCAAGGATCAAACTTCGCCACTGCTGTTTGCCAAGGGTTTCGGTGTTTTGCTCACCAACAATGACCACAGGATGGTCGGTTTGTAATTTCGCTTGCGAAAGCGCATTGTCAGCTTGCGCTAGTAGCTGTGTACTATCGCTGGCATGTTCAATCCAAACCATCCCCAAGGCGGCAGCTTGTACTGACATGGCTAATGGGTCGGCAATTAAGCTATTGGCGCAGCACATTAAAATTTCTGCGCATTGTTCTAAATCTTCACGGCTGGCGTTGGGGTAGAGCAGGGCAAACTCGAATTGAGAAATACGTGCCAGCGTGACGCCAAGATGCGCCGTATGCGTGCTGAGCTGATTGGCAAAATCAAAACAGACTTGATCGCCGAGTTGAAAATCAATGTCGTATTGGGTAACGAGGGGATAGACGTGCAAAATGCCCAGACCACCCCGACCACTTTCACTTTGCCACGCATCGACCTGAGCTGAGAAATAGCTACGGTTGCCAAGGCCAGATGCGGAATCAATATAGGCACGCTCTCGAAGCCGCTGGGACTCTTCCACTTGCTGTTCAAAGTGCAACTCTAGCTTGGACTCCATTTTGTTCATCGCCACCACGACCTCTTTAAGATCTTGGGTGCTCGGCAATGGTAAGGGGGCTCCAAACTGGTTTTTGGCAATGGCCTTGGTTTTTTCAACGATGCCATTTAATGGGGTTAAAATATGGCGTAGTACAAGGGTGAGGATCAGCAGTGTCACGGCAAATGCGATGCTAAATCCCATTAATAACTGCCGACTGGCTTGCCATAGCTCACGATAGGCGACACCAGGGTGATCCGTTATCTCTAAATCCGCTAGTTGTAACCAGCCGCTGGTAATAGTTTGTTTGAGCGTCAGCGGATGAAAGAGATCTAAATTAATAAACCACTGTGGCACTCCTTCAATATTGATGGGGTATTGCCGTTCAAAAATGGCGTCATTACGCAAGTGAGTGAGGGTTACTTGAGAATAAAATCCACTGTCAAATAGCGCATTGATAATGGATTCAGATGCAAGAGTATCCTCTTCTTGAAGATAGGGTGATAAAGCTAGCCCCGTTGCATGGATGGTATTGGATAAATTGACAGCTTGCTGCTGCTGTAAAAAATCGCGGGTAGCGCGAAATTCAATGGTAAAGGATGTTAAAAGTAACAGCGTAAAGACAATAAACATCCATATTAATAATTGCCGATAAAGTGTCATAGTGATTTACTCATCATAATTGACCACAGGTGTTGCTAAGCGTCTTTTGCTGTAGCGGTGGCGAAGGTCATTCCATAATTTTAGTCGGTTTGCTTTGCCTGCGAGGGTGCTATGTCCATGTTGTTTGATGACCCACAACTGTTCAGCGTTAAAGCTATAGATGGGGATGAGATCAGGCCGTTGAGATGCGGGTTTAATTTCACCATCAATATTGTCGAGCAATAATGGTTCGCTACGTTTTGTTGGATAATAGGCGAGCACCATATGAAATTGATTAAGGGTCAGCGACTTCACATAAATCAGCCTTAGCTTGCGATCGCTGATCCCCATTTCCCGCAAGGAAAAATATTTTGCGATGGTAAAATCTTCGCAATCTCCTGCATTAGCCCCTAAAAACTCAAGCGGCGTAGCCCAATAATCCGTTTTACCCCAAAGCTGAATATCGTCGACAAAATAGAGCTGATTAAAAAACTGATTGATGACTGTGAGTTCTATCTTTTCGACTCGCTGTCGATTGTCATGAATAAGCTTGCGCCATGTTTGGTATCTGAGCATGGCGCGCTGGCCATAGTGCGATTTCATCAATGCTGAAATCTGTTGCTCTTTGCTGTTCAGTGCGTATACACCTGCAGTAAAGAGCAGACAACAGATTGCAGCAATAATGGTTTTTGTCATGTTTATTTGGCTTTTGCTTCCTTTTCATCTCGTTGGGTGAAAATGGTCCATTTGTACTCCACATCACCCTGATAACCCACCACATGTGCGACGGCGCGGCGGTTCAAACTATGTGCTTGCTCGGTTGTATCTTTAAATTCGGGAACGCGATCACCAAAACCGATGATGGTGATACGGTCTTCATCAATACCGCGAAACACCAGTGCGTTTTTGACTGCGAGAGAGCGGTTATCTGACAGTGCCTGGTTGCGTGCTGCTGGACCGACCTGACTGGCGTGGCCTTGAATCTCAATGGTGACCTCAGGGTTTTGCTCAAGAAAATCGGCCATTTTATCCAACTCTGGGCCATATTGCGGAGCAATGACGTAGGAGTCATTGGCAAACAACACGTGCAGATCCTGTTCTTGCGATGTTTGAATGTGGTTTGGACAACCATCATTGGTGATCACGGCGCCATCAGGGGTTTTGGCGCAGGCATCGCGCGCATTAATGACGCCGTCCGTATCAAAATCTCGCAGATCGGCCCTTTGTTCGGCCAAGGGATAAACTTCAACGTCATTGACGCAGCCCAGCAACGTGAGGCAGCTCAGCATTAAAATTAAATATTTCATTGTTGCCTCCTTAATCTTCAATTGGCTCAAGCCATTGGCTTGGCATGTCTACACGAAGCGCATCGAGTAACAAGCCCGTGGCATGGATGACACGGTATTGTGCGTAGACCTCTTGATATTCTGCGGTGATATATTGTTTGCGCGCTTCAAACAGCTCATTTTCGGTATTGAGTAGATCGAGCAGGGTACGTTTGCCGATACGGAACTGTTTTTTGTAGGCATCGACCGCATCGGTGGATGCATCCACATGCTCTTGCAAGAAAGTTTTTTGCTGCATCACTAACTCCATGGCTTGCCATGCGAGTCGGGTGCCTTCATCAAGTTGGCGAACTGAGTTTTCACGAATGGCTTTGGCGGCATTGACTTGATGAGCGGTGCGTCTTGATTCAGCGCGATCTGAGCCACCATTGAGTAGGTTGTAACGCATACGCAGCATGGCGCTAAATTCATCGTTTTCACCTTCAACGCCATTGGCGTCATCTTCCCAAAGTTGGCTGACTTCAACGGTAAAGGTGGGGTAGAAGGCACTTTTTGACATGTTGTGCTGCGCATAAGCGGCCATCACATCGTTTTCTGCAACTTGTAGTACGGGGTGGTTTTCTCGTGCTCTTTGCGTGGCCTCATCAAGACTGAGCGGTATCCAATCTTGATCCACTGACGGATTGACTAAACCTGATGGGTACTGATTTACTACGCGAATAAATTCAGCTTGTGCATCTTGCAGATTATTTTGCGCGGCTAAGAGGTTACTGAGTGCATTGGCGATACGAGCTTCTGCTTGCGCAAGGTCTGCAGTAGATCCAATGCCTGAGTTGGCCCGCTTTTCGATATTTTTATAAATCTCTTTGTGAATGCGCACATTGTCTTCAGAGAGCTTGAGTACGTCATAGGCCTCGAGGAAATTAAGGTAGACTTCAACGACACGCAGAGCTGTATCCTCGGCGCTGACGAGTAACTGATAGCGCTGCGCTTCGGCTTCAGCTTCTGTGCGGTCTAGATTATAGATAGTGCGAGAACCATCCCAAATCAATTGCCTCAGCGTGACCCGCGCATCGCGGCGGTCAAAATCTTTGCTTCTTCCGGGCTGTGATGTGGCATCGTTATCGACATATTCGTAGCCGATACCAGCTTCGAGGTCGACCGATGGCAAATAATCCCCTTGCACCACATCAATTTCAGCTTCGCGACTCTTAAATTCACTAAAAGCTTCTTTTAGATCGGGATGGGAGGTGAGGGAGGCTGCGACAGCTTGCTCAAGCGATTGCGCTTGCGCTTGTGCCGCCCATGAGATAACCACCATAACGGCGGGGATGAATAAGTTTTTCATAGGTTTCCCCTATTATTCTCTCAGTGCGTTTTGCTTGGCGCGAAGAATGGGTTTTAGTAAATAATCTAAAACGCTTTGCTTACCGGTCATGATATCCACTGAGGCCGTCATGCCTGGAATGATTGGATTTTTTTGACCATTTTCGCCAAGGAAATTTTGATTGGTGCGAACTTTAATTAGATAAAATTCGTTCCCTTCTTCATCTTTAATGGTGTCAGCGCTGATGGTTTCTAAATCACCTTGCAGGCCGCCATAAACGGTAAAATCGTAGGCTGTAAATTTCACAATAGTGGTTAGGCCGGGGCGTAAAAAGGCGATATCTTTGGGCGCGATTTTGGCTTCAACCAAAAGGTTGTCTTCACTGGGTACGATCTCAACTAAATCCATCCCCGGTTGAATAACCCCGCCCACGGTGTTGATGTGAATTTTTTTAATGGTGCCGGTGACCGGACTGAGCACGATGGTGCGTTGCACCTTATCTTCTAAACCCACTTGTGACTCGCTCATGGCGGAGAGCTCATCTTCTACTTCATTGAGGGCCAGCTGTTGATCGGCACGAAAAGAGAGCGCCACTTCAATACGCTTAAAAATAGTTTCACGCAGGCTAGATTCGATTTGTGGAATTTGAAGCTGGGTTGCTGTCATATCACGGCGGGTGTCATTGACTTGGCGTTGTAATTTGAGCAACTCAACGCGTGGTACCACCCCTTCTTCTGCCAGTGGTCGAGTGATTTTGAGCTCTTGCGCAGCTAAGTGATAGCTCTGCTTGAGATTGCGCAAGGTGGCTTTAACTTCGATAAGCTCTTGCTCTTTTTGCCGAATTTGCTGATCAAGCACTGATAGCTGATTGCGCAGATTATTCATATTGTCGCGATATTCGGCGCGTTGTTGGCGGACCTGTTTGCTATTTTCTTCGCCAAACTCAGCACTAAATTCAAGAGGGATTTCTTTAATGAGCACTGTTTTTCGCCAATTACTTTTGGCTTTTTTCTGATCGATATGAACCGCGTTCAGTTCCGCTTGCAGTCGAATAATGTCGCCTTGCAAACTGACTAGCTGTTGTTTGCGCTCACGAAAATCTGATTGGAAACGGGTGTCATCAATCAACAGTAATTGCTGATCTTTTTCGACAAAATCGCCTTCTTTGATTAAGACAGATTTGACGATTCCGCCTTCAAGGTTTTGCACAATTTGCAGTTGGGAGGAGGGAATGACTTTGCCTTGGCCGACGGTCACTTTATCTATTTCAGCGTAGGCCGCCCAAATGATGGCACAAATAAAAAACAGCACCACCATCCATAACATGATGCGCGCGCTACGGGGCGTGTTGAGAAGGAGTGCTGCTGTTTTATCGTCGACAAAATCAAGCTGTGCTTGGTCTGCCAGCTTTTGCTGTTGGCCCATGAATGCCGCCGCCTGTAATGAATACCTAAGCTAAGCATAGACAGGATTTTGCGACTGACTGCAAAAATAGCGGCTAACAGTCTGAAATGTATAAATTGCTAAACATTTTCGCTCAAGATGGCCTGTGTGTGTTTAAAATCCTGTTTATCCAGACCATATTTTTTCATTTTGTCATAGAGGCTTTTACGCGGCAGGGCGAGCTCCATCTGTACCTCTTTGAGCCGGCCATGATGACGCTTGAGCGCGTCGCATAACAAAGTAAATTCCAATTGCTCCACTCGTTCGGTAAAGCTTAAGCCCATTTCCTGTTGTGCTAAGGGCTCGATTTCATGAATTGCCGCCTCTTCACCCATTAAGGTGTAGCGCTCGGCAAAATTGCGCAGCTCACGCACATTACCCGGCCAATCATGGGCCAGTAATTGTTGCTGAAGGGATAAGGAAAGTTCTGGGACATCAAATCCATAACGAAGCGATGCTGCGCGTGTAAAGCTTTTGAAGAGCAGTAAAATATCGTCTTTGCGCTCGCGAAGAGCTGGAATATCCACTTTGACCACATTTAGGCGATAGTAAAGATCTGGGCGAAATTCACCGGTATCGCCAAGTGCTTTTAAATCTGTTTTTGTCGCAGCAATGATACGGATATTCAAATCAATGGCCTGATTTGAACCCAAGGGTTCAACTTTACGCTCTTCTAATACGCGCAATAATTTAATTTGCAGTGCCATGGGCATGGACTCAATTTCATCGAGAAAGAGTGTGCCGCCATTGGCATAGGCAATTTTACCTATGCGCTTTTTATTGGCACCAGTAAAGGCGCCAGACTCATGGCCAAAGAGTTCACTTTCCATCATGCTTTCAGGAATGGCGCCGCAGTTAATGGCCACAAAGGGTTTTTCATGGCGCACACTGTGATCATGTAAGAAGCGGGCGACCAGCTCTTTACCGCTACCTGTTTCGCCGTAAACCAGTACATCGGCAGGGGTATCTTTAATATGGGTCAGGATCCGTCGCAGCTGAATAATTTGCGGTGTATTGCCTAGCAGGCGAGGCCCCGGGCCACTTTGCGCTGCAAGCTCTTGGCGAAGCGAGCGGTTTTCTAAATGCAGTTGTCTTTTGTCCGCTGCTCGCCTGACCACCTCAAGTAGATGCTCGGTTGAAAATGGTTTTTCTAGAAAATCGTAGGCACCAATGCGCATGGCATCGACCGCAGTGGAGATATCACCATGGCCTGTGAGCAATATCACCTGAAGCTCTTGATCGCGTTTGAGGGCTTCTTTTAAAAAGCGAATGCCATCCATGCCGGGCATATTGATATCACTAATGATCACGCCACCAAAGGTCTCATCAATCACCTCAAGTGCGAGGCTGGCATTGGCAAAACATTGCACGTTATAATCAGCCAGTTCTAGGGTTTGGCTTAATGCATGACGAATGCTGGGTTCATCATCAATAAAAATGACACGATTCACTGAGAATCCTCCTGATTAGTACAAGGCAAACAAATGACAAAGCAGGCGCCTTGTGTATATTCGGCTTGGAATTGAAGAGTGCCGTGAAATGACTCAATCATGCGGCGAGAGATGGTCAGCCCTAAGCCAAGACCTGTTTTCTTCGTGCTAAAAAAGGGCTCAAAAATGCGCTGTTGCGCTTCTTTGCTGAGACCTGAGCCATTGTCTGCAACATAGATTTCAATCGTGTGCCCAACTCGCTCTGTGGTGATCGTTATGGTTGGACTTGCGGCCTGCTGCAGCGCTTGAATGGCGTTGTGCAGCAGGTTAATGAGTACTTGCTCAAGTTGCACGGCATCGGCGTTTACCATCCAGCTTTCATCAATATCCGCGACTTTAACAGTGACCCCTTGCTTGATTAGCTGATTACGAATAATCGCAATGGCAGCGCGGATTGCCTCTGATACCGATGTGACCGTTGTGGGCATATCAGTGCGTTTCGCAAAGACCTTAAAGCGTGCAATGATCTCAGCCACCATGGTGTTGAGCTTGATGATTTCACTGAGATTGCTTTGGGCTAAATCGTAGCGCTCTCGGGCAATGAGTTTTTCAGTATTTTCTGCATAGCTGCGCATCGCTGCTAAGGGCTGATTAATTTCATGATTAATACTGGCCGAGAGCTCACCTAGCATGGCCAATTTCGCAGCTTGCATTAGCTCACTTTGCGTTTGTTTGAGCTCAGCTTGCGAGCGTTCATATTGAATTAAGGTGTCACGAAGTTGCTGATTCGATTCAACTAAATCATGGGTGCGAGAGATTACCAGGGTTTCCAGCTGATCGTTGAGATCGGAAAGTTTTCGCTTGGTCACTGTCGTTTGTCGCCAAGACATAAAAGCAAGGAGCAACAAAAAGTAGACGCCATTGGCAACCAAAATGGCTTGGCCAACACGTTCATAGGCTGCATAGAGTGAGTTAAAGCCATAGAGTTGCCAGCCATAATCTGTCATGGGATGACGCACCATTACGGTGGCGAGGGAATCTTCCGAGAAATTTACCAAACTGCCAGACGCTTGGTGGAAAATGCCGCGATAGGTATCTTGCACCAAAGTGTTCGAGATATGTTTGCCGTAACGATTGGTATCCTGTAATCGTTGAATTTGGTAAGGCGTTAACGGGGCGAGTGCAAAGTCGGGGAAATGGCTATAGGAGCTATAAAATGCAACGCCCATCTCATCTGCGACCACAAAATGGTTATCGATAAAGTGTGGCCAGCTGCTTATTGCATTGGCTAAATCAACTTTGACCACCACCACGCCTTGAATTTTGCGTTGGCTTACGACGCCATAGGAAAAGTAATAGCCGCGTTTTTGCGACACGGCACCCAAGGCAAAATAGCGACCTAACTGCCCACCCAGCGCCAGTTGATAGTAGGGTCGATAGCGAAAATTATGTCCAATAAAGCTGTCAGGTTGTTGCCAATTACTGCTGGCAATGGCACTGCCGTCGCGATCAAGCAAATAAATGGCATCAGCGCCTAATTGGCCTGCCCAGCGTTCTAGATGGTGGTTTAAATCTTTCGCTTGAACGGGATCCGAGAGGGCATGGATGACGCGAGGATCATCACTGAGTAGTACTGGTACGTTTTGAAAACGATTGAGCTCACTGGTGAGTTTTTCGCCCAGCTCCACAATATTTTCGTCTAGCGTTTGCGTAATATTCTCCCGTCCCTGCTGAAAGGTCACCACGGAGACAAAAAAACACATCACAAACCACAGTGCGAGCGCGGAAAATATAGCTGAACGATTCACAAATCTATTCCTTTGATAAGCCCTATTAGGGTATCAAGAAAGTGAGCAACAGCGGAGAATGTCCTGATATTTCAATGCGAAGCTGTGAGCTGGGAAACAAAGTAGCAAGAATGCTTTGATTTTATTGGGTTCCCTTGTGATTTTTCTTTGAACAGCGCAGAATCGAGGAAATAGAAAAGGAGTGCCTTATGGATCTTTCTGATATTCGCCGTCGTTACTGTATGGGCGGATTACGCCGTGCTGATTTACCTTCTGATCCCCTCGATTTATTTGAAACTTGGCTAAAACAAGCGATTGAAGCGAAATTGCCAGACCCCACTGCGATGACCATCGCGACGGTTGATGCCTCCGGTCAACCTTTCCAACGCATTGTTTTGCTTAAACATGTTGATGCTGATGGGATGATTTTTTATACCAACCTCGGCAGCCGTAAAGCTGAACAATTGGGGCATAATCCGAAAATTAGTCTCCATTTCCCATGGCATATGATGGAGCGACAGGTGCATGTCACTGGGCAAGTTGAAAAGCTATCGACGCTGGAAGTGATGAAATATTTCAGCTCCCGACCAAAGGAGAGCCAAATAGCTGCTTGGGCCAGTAAGCAAAGTCAGCGTTTGTCTACGCGTCAGGCACTTGAGTCTAAATTTATGGAGCTCAAGCAAAAATTTGCCAAAGGTGAAGTGCCTATCCCAACTTTTTGGGGCGGTTATCGGGTGAAGATAAATAGTATCGAATTTTGGCAAGGCGGCGATCATCGCTTGCATGATCGTTTCTTGTACCAGCGCGATGGTGATAACGCTTGGCAGATTGAGCGTTTAGCGCCTTAATTTGGCAAAGTATTTCTAAAACAAAGCGAGCATAATGCTCGCTTTATTTTTGCAAGACGCATTTTTAAATTCGCATACTTGCTTGCGGCATGCAGATTACTGATCAGTGGCTACAATATCGTAGAGTATGGCCAGGCGCTGGGTATAATTTTGCGTTTTTTGATTAGGCGGCATGAGCCCAATTTGCTCAAAGAGATGAATCAATTTATCTGGCGTTTGTCCTTGATACCCCACAATCTCAACATGTCCCGCCTTAATTTGGTACAGCTCGCCATTTAATGCTGACAGCATGGGTGGGAAGTATTGCTCTTGTAAACTAAAGATATCATCACTGGTGATGCATTGACCTTGGCTGCTGTATTCACGGCAGCTGTCACGCTCGTCAGTGATGATTTGAATATGACGAATGGCTTGCCAAAGGGGTTGTGGCTGCAGAATAAAATCAGATTTTGCAGTGATCTCGTACCACTTATCGCCACTGGCCATATAGCAAATGGGAATGGTGAGTCCGAGAGATGCAACCATCAATGGCGTGGAGGCGCAGTGCGCTGCCGCATGAATGCCAGAAAAGGGCGTAGAGATGGTGACCAGTGTGAGCGCTGTTTTGCTATCACTTGAATCAATTTGTGTCAGCGCTTGGCGGCTGATAAGCCCACCCATACTATGGCCAATAATGGTGATTTGGGGATGATGTTGGCTTAATTGCTCAATCACCTGTGCCAGTTGCTGCGCGGAGTCATAGAGACTATCGCGATCATCATAGCTAAAGCACAGCGTTTGTTGCTGGTGGAACTCAAACACTTGCGCTAAAGCAGAAAAGCGTCCAGCAGAACCGTTACATCCATGAACCAGAAGCACCAAAGGGGCATGCGCGTCCAAAGTGGTTTCTGGCGGCGCAGTTTGCGGACTTTGACATCGACTGACCCCTGAAAGTAGCGTCGACTGCGCGAACCAATGAACGCGTGTTTGCGGGCTTTGGTAACTGCAACCGAAAGTCAAAACGATAAAGAAAAACAATGAATAACGCATGGTTCTCTGTTCGTTAAAAAGTTCTTTGTTGAGTATAGTAGTGGCCCATCCGCTTTGTTTTAGGTGTGAACATGATTCGTCCCATGACGCTTGCCGATTGTGCGGCGTTTAACCAGATTTATAATCATTATGTGGAACAAACAGCGGTCACCTTTGACTGCGCACCTTGGTCCTTGTCGCAACGTATTGATTGGCTCAAAGGACGACTTGCGAACGCCAGGTTGGGTACATGGGTTCTTGAGCTAGATGGTGTGGTGCAGGGGTTTGCCTATCACGGCCCATTTCGCGATCGCGCTGCCTTTGATTGTGCGAGTGAGATTTCAATTTATTTGGCCCCAGATGTGCAGCAATGTGGGTGGGGGAGTGCATTGATGCAAACCCTGATTGAACATTGCCAAAAAAATCACTATAGCGTGCTTTATAGTGTGGTGACTGCGCCTAATCAGGCTTCAGAGAAGCTACATCGGCGTCATGATTTTATCTTTGTAGGGCGCTTGACAGGTTGCGGCTACAAGTTTGAGCAATTTCATGATGTGTTGATGTTTGAGCGACAATTGCAGCGCGACTGATGGGGTGAGGATGCTCGCCTTCTATAGTGCTCGATTTGTCATTGTGGGTTGGCCATTGGCGGTTGTTATCGATATAAAAAAACGCCCTACTGGGCGTTTTTTTATTGGAACCAAATCGCTTATTTGCGAGTTGCTGATTTATCTTCAGCAGTCAGCTCGCGAATTTTGCGGCTGATTTCACGGCGCTGTTTAGAGATTTCAGCACCAATGATGATGTGATCATCAACACGGTCATCGTAATCTGCTTTCATGTTTTTGATGATAGCCATGATTTCCGCTTGGGTCATTTCTGGCTTGATATAGTCCAGTAGGTTCTCAAGTAGGTCCGAACGTTTACGGTTGTCGCGTACTTTCTTTTCGTTATCAAGCAATTCACGTTTCAATTTGTTCTTGCGACGAGCAAGACCAACAATTTCCAGAACAGTATTCATAATTACCTTCCATATCGATTTGCTCTTAAGATTAAACCACAAGCAGATGTGGGTTTACAGCAGCAAAATCGCAATTTGTGTATTTTTTCACAGCGTAAATAAAATGATTGAATCAAATTACTTAAGGGGCCAACGTCTTGAGCGAATTCACATCTCCTTGCTTTTTGCTGGTTGAGGATTGAGGCGACGCTTGTGGCATGGATATATTTTGACCATGAGCAGCATAGGTTTGTTCAAACTCCGCCACAGACATGGGCTTACCAAACAAATAACCTTGCATCTGCTCAACATTGGCTTGCTGTAAGAAATCTGCTTGTGCTTGCGTCTCTACGCCTTCAGCGACCACTGCCAGATTGAGATGATGGGCCAAATCAATAATCACTTGGGTGATCACCACATTGTCTTTTTGCTCGGGCAGGCCTTTGACGAATTCTTGATCGATTTTCAGTACATTGATAGGGAAGCGACGTAAATAGGCAAGAGAAGAGTAGCCTGTGCCAAAATCATCAATGGCTAAATGGACGCCAATGGCGCGTAATTTTTTCATGCGAGTCAGGGCAAGCTCCACATCTGACATGATCACGCTCTCGGTGATTTCAAGCTCTAGCAACTGCGGGTCGCAGCCCGTATCTGCAATGGCTGCGCTGACGGTTTCATGTAAATTGGAGTGCAGTAACTGCTTGGCAGAAATGTTTATGGCAATTTGAATGGCGAGTCCTTGATTTTGCCAACGCGCGAGTTGGCGACAGGCTTGGCGAATTAATATTTCGCCTTGCTCAATGATTAATCCGGTTTGCTCCATGCAGGGGATCACCTCGGCGGGGGAATAGAACTGGCCGCTTTCATCGTGCCAGCGAAGCAGTGCTTCTGCGCCAACTAAATCCCCCGAGGTATTCACCTTGGGCTGGTAGTAGAGCATAAATTGTGGCCCACCAATGGATTGGCGAAGCTTGGTCTCTAGCTGCAGTAAATACTCACTATGCGCATTCATATCTTGGGTATAAAAGGCATAACGTTTACGGCCCGCTTCTTTTGAGCGGTACATGGCGATGTCTGCATTCTTTAGTAGTATGGAACTGGTTTCACCATCATTGGGGTAGAGAGCGATGCCAATGCTAGCGGAGATAAATAGTTCATGCTCATGTACGGTTATCGGATCATTAAACTGATTCAAAATACGGTGCGCCAATTTGGTCATGGTATCCACGCTGGCTTGTTCTGCGACTAAAAAGGCAAATTCATCGCCGCCAAGGCGCGCTAAAGTGTCATGATTGCGAGCGGTGTTACGTAGCCGCTTTGAAAATTCACTTAGTACGCAATCACCTACTTCATGTCCTAAAGAGTCGTTGATTTGTTTAAATAGATCCAAGTCTAAAAACAAAATAGCAATTTGACTGTCACTGCGTTTGGCCTGCTTTAATGCTTGCTCTAACCGTTCATGGAAAAGGTGGCGGTTGGGTAGCTCTGTGAGCTGGTCATAATGGGCCAGTTTATGCAGTTTTTCCTCATCATGAATGCGCTGGGTAATATCTTTGCTGGTGGAGATATAGTGGGTAATTTCACCTTGTGTATTTCGAATGGGGGAAACTGTACGCTCCTCGTAATATGCTTTGCCATTTTTATGCCGATTGGAAAAGACCTTTTGTACGCTCTGACCCGCTTTCAGTTGAGACTGCATGCGTCGAAGCCCAACTTCATTTTCAAGTGCGTTTGGAAATAGCAGCAGTGATTGCGATCCAAGTACCTCTTGCGCGCAAAAGCCTGTGGTTTTTTCAAAGGCTTGATTGACATATTCAATGCAACCCAGCTGATTGGTGATCATGACTGAATCTGCGCTTTGTTCCAGCGCGCGGGCAAGATTGTCCATGCGTTGCGCTTGCTTATGTCTCTCGGTGACATCTCGTAGATGAATGACCACTTCTTGCTGGTTGAGCTTATGGCTTTGGGTAAGGCTGGCAACTAATTCAATCCATAGCTGCTGCTGATTGGGGAGTGTGAGTTGGCATTGCACTGGCTCTACGTTGACGTGGTAGCTTTGTTGGCGACAGCGTTCGATTAAAGCAATGATTGCGGGACAAGTTTGACCTTGAAAAAAGAGATTATTAAGTTTGCGACCAATCAGTTGGCCGCTACGTACCTGAAAAATAGTCGCGGCCGCTTCATTCATAGCTTGAATTTGATCTTGTAAGTCAATGGTAATGATCCCTTCAGGGGCATGCATCATCAGAGATTCAAGACGATTGGCGTCGAGATGAATACGTTGGCGCAGCTGGCGCTCAACATTGAGTTTTTGTGCAAAATTCCAAGCAAAAATAGCGCAACCCGCAATCAGCAATAAAATCACTAAGCCAACGGCAATTAACCAAGGTAAACGGCCATCGTTAAAATAGGTTTGGGTAATCGCCGCATCTAAGTTAACCCGAGATATGACCGTCCAAGGTAAATCTGTCCCTTGGAATGGCAGGCGAATCTGTTGGGTGTGATTGAAATGTTGCCCAGAATAAAAGCGTGAAAAAGTATAGAGGTGGCCATCTTGAATGATTTGTCCGTCATGGCCTTGCTGAATTTGTTGCCAAATATTGGCATAGTGATCGCGAAAATCTTGTTCTTTGGGTGCTAGGCTAAATAGCCACTCCTGATTGCTACTAGGCCCTAAAAGCCATTGCCCTTCATTGTTGACTAGCCAGGTTTCACTCAGCCCCCAATCCGGCAGTTGGCGCAGTTCGTTCAGATAATCTTCACCGCGATAATTAAGCACAATGAGCCAGCTATGACCGCTGCTTTGATCTAAAACATGAGAGACAAATCGAAGGGTTGGATTGAGCGGTAGTTCGACAGCCCCTTGCTCCATATTGAGATCAAATTGCGAGGTAAAAAAGGCGCCAATGGGCGCACTGAGTGCTTGCTGAACATAATAGCGATCCCCTTTATCTTGCAATAGATGTTTGGGCACCACGTGCGCTTGTGGCCCTTCGAAATTGATACGGACGATCTCTTGGCCTTGATCATTGAGTAACCGCATTTGGTCATACAGCTGGTTTGCATTGCCAAGGCGGATCAGCATTTGTTCTAAATCTTCGTGGGCTTGCGAATCGAGCGAGCCGAGATCCATATGACCAATTTGTTGGGTTAAATATTTTAAATCCCACAATATCGGCGAGAACTTTAAACGGGTGATGTGTAATGCCGATTGATGCAGCCCTTTTTCTCGCTGGGCGATTTTATGTTCAAGCTGATTGATATCTTGTAAGTAGAGTGCCGTAAAGCCAAAGATTGTGATCACCAGAAGTGGTACCACAATGAAGGTGATCCGCAGAAAAGTTGATCGCATATTTCGAGTCCTTTGAAACACCCACCTTGGAGTGCAAGGCAGTGTCTACATTATAGGACACGAAATATGATATGACGGTTGTCTGCGGGCTTTGTTTAAGCGCCGCCTATTTTTGCTCAGATGGCATATTGGCGTCAGTGCCTGTGACGTCAGTATGACGGCCGAGATATTGGGCCAACCAAGCGCAGCAAAAGAGCTGAATTTGGTGATAGAGCATGATGGGCAACAAAATCAAGCCCAGCTGCGGTTGATGTACAAAGATCACTTTGGCCATGGGAATACCGGCGGCCAGGCTTTTCTTTGAGCCACAAAAAAGGGTCGCAATTAAGTTATCACGTGGAATCCCAAACCATCGACCTGTTTGCCAAATGAAGCCCAACATCAGTCCTAATAGAAGCGTTGCAAAGCCAGCAAGGAGCAGCATTTGTAGCCATGAGAGCTGTTGCCATAACTGATGACTGCTAGCGTTACTAAAGGCGTTGAGCACGATAAAAGCAATCACCACTTTGTCGACCTCATTGGTCCACGATGAAAAACGTGACAGTTGGCGGTGTAGCAAGGGGCGCAGCAATTGCCCAAGGAGCATGGGCAAGGCCACTTGCTGACCAATACTGATTAAGGTGGCGTTGAGATCCAGTGTGCCCTGTTGCTGCTGAAAAAACAGCGCCATCCAAAGCGGGGTGAACACAATCCCCAATAGACTGGAGAAGGATGCATTAAAGATAGCAAGGCTGACATTGCCCTTGGCTAAGCTGGTCATGGCAACGGCGGAGGAAATGGTGCCGGGCAACACTGCAAGATAGAGCCAGCCAAGCTGTAATGCATCATTGAAGACGAAGCGGGTGAGCAGCGAAAGCAGTATGCCAAGTATCGGAAACAGTGCAAATGTGATGGTTTGAATCCAAAGATGATAACGCCATAAGCGAAAACCTTGCCAAAGTGTTTGCGGCGCAAGATGAAAACCGTGCAAAAAGAAAATGAGCGCAATGCCCCAAGGCACAAAATGGTTTAAATGAAGCCAGCCATGATCTTCACCCAGAGACGGTAACAGGATCCCAAGCGTAATGGCGGTAAGGAGCATGATCAAAAAACGTTGGCGAAATAGATAGGACATAAGGCGCGGTAGACATAGCCAAGCAATGTAACAGATGTTGGTATTTTGCCTGAAGAAAGCGGCGACGACTATTTTACAGACGGAAATATTAGAAAAATGTAAACAAAAGGAGTTTTAGGCAATAAAAACAGAGTTTCGAGCAAGAAAATTGCTGATTTTTGTCGCCTGACTTATGTCATTCAGGTAATATCCAGCGCCAATCCACTGCTCTTTTTCTTGAATGGTTCAGGGAAAAACTGGTTAGTGTAGTCATCAGGATGATGGGAAAAAGGAATCGACATGACTGAATCAGTAGTTCAAGTAAGTTATGCCACGTTGGGCACCTTCCTTGTTTATCTACTCGCAATGCTTGCCATCGGCATTTATGCATATACGCGAACGAAAAACTCCAATGATTATTTCTTAGGCGGCCGTACGCTCGGTCCTTGGCCGGCGGCTTTAAGTGCTGGTGCTTCGGATATGAGTGGTTGGCTCTTGCTGGGTTTACCTGGGGCGGCTTATATCTCGGGTGTCAGTGCTTTTTGGATTGCGCTCGGTTTGCTGAGCGGGACTTGGCTCAACTGGTTACTCCAAGCCAAGCGTTTGCGCACTTACAGTATTGAAGCGTATGATGCGCTGACCTTGCCTGAATACTTGTCTCGCCGTTTTTTTGATAAATCTGGCATTCTTCAGGTTGTTTCGGCTGTAGTGATCCTCTTTTTCTTCCTATTTTATACCGCCAGTGGCTTAGTGGCTGGTGGTAAGTTATTTGAAACCGTGTTTGGCATTGATGGCCGCTACGCCATGGTGGTCGGTGCGCTCTGTGTGGTTTCATATACTTTGTTTGGTGGCTTTCTTGCGGTGGCTTGGACCGATTTAGTTCAAGGTCTCATGATGGCGGCTGCGCTTTTGATCGTACCTGTTGTGGCCTTAGATGGTGGCAATTTGATGCATCTGCCTGAGCAGCTGAATGCGATCAACCCAGATCTGACGAATTTCCTCAATGATAATGGCAAAGAGATGGGCGCGATGGCGATCTTCTCGTCACTTGCTTGGGGTTTGGGTTATTTTGGTCAGCCGCATATTTTGGCGCGATTTAAAGCCTCGCGCTCAAATAAAGACTTAACAACGGCGCGCCGCATTGCTGTCGGCTGGACGGGTATTTCTCTGTGTGGTGCCATGCTGGTGGGTTTGGTTGGACTGGTTTATATCGGTAACCATGCAGAATTGGCGATTGCCGATGGCAAACATGAAACCATTTTTATGGTGTTGGTGAATGCGCTGTTCCACCCTGTGATGGCCGGTGTTTTGCTGGCTGCTATTTTAGCGGCGGTAATGAGTACTGCCGATTCGCAATTATTGGTGGCTTCATCTGCATTGGCTGAAGATTTCTACAAACAACTGTTCCGTAAGCAAGCCGGCAACAAAGAGCTGATGTTGGTTGGGCGTTTATCGGTTATCGGTATCGCGTTGGGCGCCTTGGCTCTGGGAATGTGCCTTGAGCAATCTGTGATGGAGTTTGTGTCCTACGCATGGGCAGGTTTTGGCGCGGCATTTGGCCCGGCAATTTTGCTTAGCCTCTACTGGTCTCGCATGACCCGTAACGGCGCAGTGGCTGGTATTGTGGTCGGTGGTGTGACTGTGGTTGTGTGGAAGCTTTTGACCGGCGGTATTTTTGATCTCTATGAGATTGTTCCTGGATTTATCTTTGCGGTGCTGGCCATTGTCGGTGTGAGTTTGCTTGATAAAAAACCAAGTGAAGCAATGAGTGCGCAATTTGCACGTGTCGAAGCCCGTTTAAAAACAGATCCATAAATCATGGCATAAAGCCTGTATTTTCAGCGCAATGATGCTGATTGAAAAAGCTCTCAGATCACTGAGAGCTTTTTTTATGCGCGGGGCAGCTTGCTTTTGGGTGCGGCGTGTAATCCATCACTGTGCCTTGCTGATCGCGCTCAAATTGACAGCATTGATGAAAGAGCGTGTTGAGTGATTGTCTTGCTTTTTGCAGCCGAGTTTTCAGTGTGGAATAGGGGATGTTGAGCTGTTCGGCGTAGGCTTTTTGTGAGGTGCCCTCAAGCTCAATGGCGGTGAGCATCGCTGCTTGCTCTGCAGGTAACCCCTTAATAAAAGGTTGTAGGCAACGGGTCAGTGCTTGTCTTGTTTGGTCGATTTCTTGCTCAGGCCAGAGACTCTCGGTATTGAGATTTTTGCCTTTTGCCTGACGACGGTAAAAATCAATAATGGCGTGATTGGCGATTTGAAATAGCCAGGATTTTACTTTTGTGCTGTCACGAATCTCATCAAGGTGAAGGTAGCTTTTGAAGAGGATCTCTTGTAGTAAGTCCTCAACATCCGCAGGGTTCGATATTTTGCTGTGTAAAAAAGCCTGAATACTGGACTGATACTGCGCCCAAATCGTTTCAATGGTCATCGCGATGTCTCAAAGATCAAGGCGGCAGCAGTCAGTGTTTGATGCTGCCCCCATGGATAATTTAGATCAGGCATCAATAAGTGTGATGGAATCTAAGATCCCTTGGCCACTATGAATGCCGCCTTCATTTTCTTTGGCAGGTTTGCTCCGAACCAGATAGCCGGCATATCCATTGTGCTCCGTCATTGGCTGACCATTGAAAAACACAGAGAATAAGCCGATTTCACTGACCAAATCCTGAATCAGGCTTTGCTCGCCTTGGCGAACAGCAATCGTCGGACGCTCTCGCTCATGGGGATATAAACGCTGCATCAATGCCCATGCATCATAATCTTGCGGTTTTAGTGCCGCTAGTTTGGTAGAAATTTGCTCGCCAAAGATGCAATGACCACCGCCTTCTCCTTGGTTTTTGAGCACCCAATCCTGTGCATTCGCTTGGCTATTAAACCAGTGAATTTGCGCTGTTGTGATAGGCAGCATTTGCGCAAGGACGCTTTGTACCAGCCTTGCCTCCTCAAGCGTTAATCCCCAGTGTGTGAGCGCTTCTGGCGTCATTTGGCTAAGTAGCATTTGCATGGTTTTGCTGGTGGCCAGTTGTTGGCTGACGGTGGCATTGACTGCCACATGGTGCTGCTCAATAAAAATGCGAATCTGACTTAAGGTTGCGCAGCACTCTGGCTCCATCAGTTCTGGCGCGCAATAGTCGGAAAACTGATAACCAGCGCGCAGGTACACCACATCAATGTGCCCCACATTTTTAAGCATTAATCGATGCCCATCGCCTGTATAAAGCTGGCTTGCAAGTTGCTGAAATGTGCGGCGAACGGTGCGAATTCCCTGTGCTTGCAAAGCGACTTCCAGTAGGTGTTGATCGTAGACATTATCTTCATTTTTTTGAACGACCATCAAAAATGTCGGTTTTGCTTGGTTTTGGTTTTGGTTTTGCTGGTGTTTTTGATTCTGGCAGCGAGGTTTATCTTGGTAGGAATCATGGATTGTTTTCGCTGTGGTTGCGATGGCTTGTGCTAATTCAGTTAGTGCCTGATTTTCTGCGGGTGCCGCGTTTGAGGATTCTAACCATTGCTGATAAGTGCTTGGCCACTGGCGCTGCATAAAGGCATGAAGCTCAGTGGCGCGCTGGCCAAATGGACCCATACCAGCGGCGATGCCATTAAACTCAATCACCTTTGCCCCTTGCTGGCGATCATCCATATAGTCGGTACGCATGATCAGCAGTGGCTGACGTCGTGCAATGTGTTGCTCATCTTGATGAATGCGCGCGTGCATCTGCAATAAGCGACCAAAGAAAGGATCCGCTTGTCCCATCTGTCCTAATGCCGTGCGAAGAAAAGCATGATCTTCAGAGACGGCATCAATCAATTTGGTCAAAAGTGGCGTGACCTTGAGTAAATGCTGATAGACACTGCGTTTCAGTGACATGGGCGCAATGCTAAATGGGCAATGGCGCGCGCTGCCATCTGGATTTTTAATGGCCACGCCATGCATGATTGCCCACTCTAGCGCTTCATCAGTGATTTGCGGATCAATCAAAGGAGAACTGTGATATGTCATTGGATTACCTAAAGTATCGTGATGCATCATGAGGCTAACAAACCCAGATGTGCATTTTCAGATTGATGTTGTGCTTGTTCTTGCTGTGCTAAGTAGAGCGTTTGGTACGCGCCGGCCTCAGCGACCAGTTGATTATGGGTTCCGCGCTGAACAATTTTCCCCTTGTCCATGACTAAAATTTGCTGGGCGTGGCGAATCGTTGAGAGGCGATGAGCCACCGCAATGACAGTTCGGCCCTGTGGAATGCTGGCTAAGGCTCGTTTTACGACCTCTTCGGTTTCACTGTCAAGATGGGCAGTTGCTTCATCCAACAAATATACCTTTGGATCATGGGCAAGAACCCGCGCGAGTGCAATAAGCTGCTTTTCTCCCATAGAGAGTGCGCCGCCCCCATGATGGATCGGATGCTGGTAACCTTGCGATAAGCGCTCAATAAAACGACTCGCATCAATAGATTGCGCAGCCCGCTGCGCGCGCTCATCTGTGCAGGTATCTGAGAGCGCGATATTGTCTTGGATCGTTCCTGAAAATAGGTGCGGCAACTGCGAGACAAGCCCCATCATTTGGCTGAGCTGCCTATTTGAAAGTGTCTCAATGGATTCCCCTTCAAGTAACACATCGCCTTGCTGGTGCGGATAAAAGCGCATCAAGAGATTGATGATTGAGCTTTTCCCGCTGCCACTTTGACCGACAATTGCCGTGAACTCACCTTGATTTACCGTAAAACTCACATCATCAAGTGCCAAGGTGCCATCTGGATAGCGCAGATGAACGTTGCGAAACGCAATGGCTGCTTTAGGCGTATCGAAAGGCGCATCGGAAAATGCAGGCAGGTTTTGCTGATGTAATCGATGGTTGGCTGGTGTTTGCTTGTGTTGTTGCTCTGGTTCATGTTCTTGGGCATGGACAAGCGCATGGATGGGCTCTGCTGGGGTATCGAGCAGCTCAAAAATCTGCGCTGAAGAGACCAAGGCAACCTGCATTTTTCGCAGCTCCATGGAGAGCTGGCGAAAGGGGTCAAAGAAGCGTTCGATATAGTTTAAAAAAGCATACAGCGTGCCAATTTCAATCGCGGCTTTGAGCGAGGCTGCGCCAAACCAGGCGACGATGGCAAAGGTGGTCAATGCGCCAATCAAACGTGTCAGTGGCAACAGCATCAAGCTATCAATGGCAATGGCGCGCGTTCGAAAAGCAAACCAAGCATCATTATTTTGTCGAAATTTCTCGTTGAATTGCTGCGTTTGTCCAAAGGCTTGAATTAATGCCATGCCTTGCAGCGATTCGCTGATGCGATGATGAATATGACTTAATTGAATGCGCACGCCATTGAGCACAGGGGCGGATAGTTTGCGATAGCCCTGCATCACCAGTAACAGCACAGGGATGAGCAGTAAGGTAAGCATCATCAAGTGCCAGTCGAGTATGGCGATGGCAATAAAAATAGCCGTGATCCGCAAGCTACCTTGAATCATGGTTGGCAGCGTGGACACAAAAAGATCGCGCAGGGCTTCTGTGTCATGGGTGACATAAGAAACCAACCGGCCGGTTCTATTTTGATCAAACATAGCCATGGGTAATTTGAGAAGATGGGCAAACAGGGCGTGACGTACATCCTTGACCACGAAGAGTGCACTGCGTCGAAAAGCAAACCCCTGTAGATACTGGAAGCCAAATTGCACGACATAGAGCCCGAACATGGCGCCGCAAAGCCACAGCAGATGCACCCAGTCAAAATGCTGCGGCACAATGAAATCATCGATGATGATTTTTGCAAGCCATGGAATGGCCATTTCAGCGCTGATCGCAATCGCTAACAAAGCAAATGCCATGGCAAGATGCATTTGATGGGCGCGGGTATAGCGCAATAAGCGAACAAAAGCAGCTGACTGTTTGGCGGTGTTAGATGTTTTATCTGTCATATCATGCCTTTTGGCTCAGCGGCGCTGTGTACGCTGCCTTGTGATCATGCAACGCCGCAGTGTGTTGTTTTATATCCATGGTTTGCCTCTGAAAGACGGTGGCATACCAGCCTTGCATGGCGATCAGTTCACTGTGTTTTCCGCGTTCCATCACTTGGCCTTGGTTGAGTACCAGAATGTCATCAGCATCGCGCAGGTTCATCAGTCGTTGGGTCACCAAGATGATGGATTTATGGTGAACATACTGACGAAGATTACGACGCACCAATGCTTCAGTTTTCATATCAAGCGCACTCAATGGATCGTCGAGCAGCAAAATATCGGCGTCGGTAAGCAGCGCTCGCGCTAAGGCGATACGCTGCTTTTGGCCGCCAGAAAAATTGGCGCCGTCATCAATCACTTCACTGAGAAAACCTGCTTTCATTGCATAGATCTCATCTTTAATACCGGCAATCTCAGCGGCAAATGTGATCTCGCGAATTGATGCATTGGGTTTGCCAAGCGCGATATTGTCAGCGATGGAACCAGAAAAAAGCTGAGGTTGTTGCGGTACCCAAGCCATTTTTCCGTGTAATGTTTCAAAGGTCAGTTGTGCCATGGACTGGCCCGCCAGTTTGATATCCGATGTCCCTTCGCTGAGATGATATTGGCGCAGCAAAAGTGCCATAAGCGTACTTTTACCGCTGCCTGTGGGGCCAGTGAGGCCAAGAAAACCACCTTGTGGTAGATGAAATTGCACCGATTGCAGCGCTGGATGCGTAGCATTGGGATAGGTGAATGCATCAATTTTCACCTCAAGGTTTAACTTGGCGTTGGTCCGAAGTGTCTGATGACCTGGTTGCACCTCCGGTTGTGTTGCAAAGATTTTCTTAAGCCGCAGCCAAGCGGTATTGCCGCGCTGAAAGACATTGAATTGCCATCCAAATTGCAAGAAGGGGCCGAGTAACTGCGCAAGGTAGAGCGTAAAGCTAGTAAATAAGCCGACGGTGAGTGAACCTGATTCAATAAGGAACGCGCCATAGAGCAGGCTAAGAACAAAGGATGCACCGTAAATCAGTTGAATGGTTGGGCTAAAGAGTGCGTCGATTTTGGCAACATCAGTATTGGCATCGAGGGTTTCGTTGAGCTCTGAATGAAAGTGATTGTGCTGACGTTGAGCAATGCCATGGGCGCGCACCGCTCGAATGCCAGCAACCGTTTCACGGACCGATTCAGTTAAGTTTGAAAAGGCGTGCTGGGCTCGGCTAAATCTTGTGTGCATTGCTGCGCTATAGCGGCGGGTCACCCAAATTAGGAGTGGAAAAGGTAATAAAGCAACGGCAGTAAGCTTGCCGCTGACAAGAAAAATCATCCCGAAAATGACGGTGAAGCCAGCGATTAGTGAATCGACTAGGGTCATGATGCCACTGCCCACCGCTTGTTCGACAGCGTTGAGATCATTGGTCGCATGCGCCATTAAATCGCCGGTGCTGTATTTTTGATAAAAGCTGGGCGAGAGGCGCGTGAGATGGGCAAAAAGATCGCTTCGAATTCGCCGGGCGATCTCAATCGCTGCGCCATAAAGTTGGCTGTTCCATAGGTAGCGCAGCCCATACATCGCCAAAGCTGCAGCAATCATGCCAAGCAGATGTACGGTAAGAAAAGGAGCGGTGAGCGTGTGTGTTGTCATGGCATCAATAATGCGACCAATGAACCATGGCGGTAGCAAATTGAGTAGCGCGACAACTTGCAGCGCAATAAATGCGATGACATAGCGGTGCATACAAAATCGCATATAGCCGCGCATTGTTAAGATAAATCTCATAGGGAATGGCTCTCGTTTCGATGGCTGTGATGTGCTCAAAGGCTGCGCATGGCGCTGCTAGTTTGACTTCACGGCTTGATGAGTCGTGCTCTTATAAACATGGCTTTATGAATCATGGTTATATGAATCAAGGTTTCGAGCGCCGCCGATTGCCCAAATGCGCCATAGTCGGCGTCGCTAAGATAAGCTGAGCGTGAAACATGATCTGTAATCGAAGGTATGGCGTGTTCATTCTTATTGCGTAATGTTTGAGGTAAATTCGGTGAGCATGGGTTTGTTCTCACCATTTACGTTGGCAGTTTGTTGATAAGACGCAGGCGCTGAAAAAAAGACGGGAATTTTTTAAATAAATATCGAGAATAAGCGCCGGCGCGCGATTGAATGCCGAGAAAAGGCTATAAAAAAAGCCGCAGGATGCGGCTTTTTTAGCAAAAGATTCGATTATTTTTGCTCATAAAAATCATAGAAATGAGTGACTTGCCATCCGGTATCGAAGCGCTGCACCTTACAGGCATAGCGGTTACCTAGCAAAACACGCATCTCATCATTACTCATGACAGTTTGTGCTTTTTTGCTAAAGCATGCTTTGAATTCAGCAAGCATGGCTGGGTCGGAGATCACTTGTTGAACCACGCTACTGTTGGCAGTGGTTTTCGCTGTTGGTGTGAATTGCGGGCTGATGGCCGTTGTCACACATACCTCTGCACTATTTTTTGCAAAGCAGTTATTAATCTTGACCACTGTCTGTGCAAATGATTCCTCTTGAGGTGAGGCCTGCACTTGAAAGGCCAAAGTTGCAAAAAGCAGCGGAAGCCAATGTTTCATTTTTTCTCCTTAACAGACGCCATCAGGCGATTTGGATTGCCTTGATTCATTGTCGTCAACGCTATCCGTGCTGTGACAAATCACTGTCAAAATATACGCGTTCAATCGCAGCATTGCATGCGAATTTGGATCCGTTCAGTGGTTTTGATGAAATAAGTAACCTACTGAAAAAGAGCGCATACTATCTTAACGAAAAGCGATCAAAGGCAAAACCACCGGCCTGTCTTCTGTGATTTTTCCGTAGAAAACAGACGGTGGTTACATCTTATTCCAAAGCAAATTGTGAGCAATCATCCTGATTTGAGGCGGCGTGCTTACTCAAAGAGCAAGAAATAACCATAGCCGGCAATGAGTGCGGGAATGATTGAGTAAACTGTGGCAACCAGCGCAGCTTTGGGTGCCAGTGCAATGGCAGGGAAAAGTGCGTCGCCGTCGTTACTAATACCATTGGCAATTTGCGCAGAAAATGGGACTGCGCCTTGTAAGTAGAGACCCGTGACAAGGATTTGTGGACCACAGCCAGGCAGCAGGCCAATTACAGCGCCCATGAGTGGCATCAATACCAGATAATTTGAGAAAAGCGCTGCGAGATCCCAGCCAGTAAAATAGATGGTTAACTCAAAAATCAAGAAGGCTACAATCACCCAGCTGGCGACAAAGTTGGTGTCCTGCGCGACTTTTTGGAAAAGGCGTGCAGTTTGTTGCTTAGGATCTTCTGAGACAGCCGACTGATAATCCACCACATCGCGACTGACGGCCCAAAGCACCATGGCAAGTACAGCTAAAGCCATGCCCAATACTTCGGTGCTCCCAGCTGGAAGATGGAAGAAGGCATCGGTATCCATTTGGAAAGATCCCATGATCGCAATCACAATGGCGGGCAGAATCGCCCAGCGCCAAAATTGACCTTGTGCACGTACTCCTTGCTCAGAGCATTCTTCGCCTCTGCAGCAGCTTGTGACTGACTGATCGTCCGCCTTTTGTACGGGCATCATAAACTCAGGTTTGTGAACACGATTGACGATCATCCCTGATGCAATACCGATGCCCGCACCTAAAGCGATCATAAAGAGGCCATCCATGGGTTTGGCGGCAAGCAGCAAAAATGCAGCATCACCCATGGTTGCCGTGAGTACTGCAACCACTGAACCAAAGCCCATTTGGCGTCTAACAAATTGGGTGACGATGATAATGGCGCCGCCACAGCCCGGTAGTGCGCCCATGATACTGGCAAAGACGACTTGCGCTGTTGGATTTTGATAGACAGCTTGGCTAAAGCGGCTTTTTTGGCTGAGCTTTTGACTGATGTAGTGATAAGCCATCAGCGTTGCCGCGACATAGGCTGCTACTTGCCAAAAGGCATCAGCCAGCACGGCTTTGGTGACCGCATAGGTTTGCGGTGTTAGCAGCAGTGCAAAAAGTGTGATAGGTAAAATGAGCCGCTTATTTTTGAGCTGCCAGCGCTGCGTTTTAAGTAGTTTGATTGCTTGTTGCATAGGAAAGCCTCATTCGAATCTCTGATTATCAAAATACTCTAAACGATAATGATTATCAATAAGGTTTGTGGCAATTCTTTCAATAGGTAAAACCAACTAATTATGCAAATGACTTTTGCATGGTCATGCACGATTACGTCGTCATCTTGATGAATTATAGTTTGCAAATGGCTGTTTTTTGATCTCGATCAGGCGTGGTGGTTGTTTTTTCACCTATGTTGTTAAGCAGAGATTAAATATGACATGGAGCAAAAACATGAATATTCATTTTGCATGCTGTAATAGTCAAAATGGTGAAACGGAAAATTCACCCAATTCAACGCCAGCAACACCAAAAGGGCGTGCTTTTCCGAGTCGAAGTGGTAGTTTTCGCGGCGCTTATCGACCGAGATAGATGTGATGCCTATTTGCAAAGCGATAATCGAAAAGGAAAAAGATGACATTGATGTCATCTTTTTTATGGAAAATGAGTGGCTGTGACTATGATTGTTGCTGCTGAAAGGGCGAGCGATATTTATTGTTTTTAAGCATAGATAGCGAGCAGCATCATCCCAAGGCTGGTGGTGAGCACTGACAACACGGTCGAGATTGCAATAATCTCAGCGGCTAATTTCGCATTGCCGCCCATGGCTCTTGCCATCACATAGCTTGCAGCTGCGGCAGGTGCGCCTGACATAAAGAACACAATCGTGAGTTCCATTTTTCGAAAGCCAAAGGCGTAAGCGCTTAAAGTTAAGATCAGTGGACACACACCAACACGAACGATAGCGGAAACCCAAGCCTGCCAATTACCGCGAAATAAGGTCTTTAATTCAATGGATGCGCCTGTACATAGCACCGCAAGCGGTAGGGTCATTCGGGCAAAATACTCCCCTGTATCAATCAGTACTTTTGGCAGTTGCCATTCAAACCATGCGATCACCAAGCCCACGCCAATACCGATGATCAGCGGATTTTTCACAATATTTTTGATAAAAGCAAAGATGCCCTTGGACTGATTTTGACCATGGCTGAGGGTGATGGTCGCCAAAATATTAAATAGTACGGTGCACACCGCGACATAGAGTGCGCCAAGCGCGAGTCCGGTTTGACCGTAAAGATTAGCCACATAGGCAAGGCCAATAATCCCTGTATTACCGCGAAAGGTCCCCTGAACAAATACGCCGCGATCACTGGGATTTTGAATCAATAAAGGGGAGAGCAGATGCCAAAAAAGAAAAAACAGGGTATTGGCGATGATGGCAAAGGCTAGCAGTGGTCCATTGTTCAGTTGGTGGAGATCGGTTCCGAGAATACTCAGGCCAAGTAATACAGGGAGTGTGAATTGAAATAAAAGGCGAGAAGCGGTTTCAACGAATGCGTCATCGAGAATGCGTTGTCTTTTGAGAATAATACCGGCGATCAACATAATGCAGATTGGTCCGGTGATGATCAGCGCTTCATTGAGCTGAGAGAAAAAGTTCGGCACGAACGGGTCCTTGTTTTGTCTGATAAATCAGAAAGACCACAGTGTAGAGTAATTGCCATAAAAGAAAAGCGCCGCATGAGCGGCGCTTTGGCAAGGGATGTTTCGATTAGATGCTACGAACGACGCGGAAGCCGACGTAGTTTGCACTTTCATTCGGTGCCAATTCGAGTTTCTCAGCCACACGAGCTTGGTTTGGTGAGAAGCTCCATGCGCCGCCGCGGGCAACAGGATGGCTGTTTTTGGTCCATTCCCAAACGTTACCGACGGTGTCATAAAGACCAAATGGGTTCGCTGGGAAGCTTGCTACAGGCGATGGGCTCTTGTTTGACCAAATAGAACCACTCCAACCTGAGTTTGCTTTACCCACACCAATATCATTACCCCACCAGTAATCTGTGCTGGTGCCAGCGCGCGCTGCCACTTCCCACTGAATATCGCTTGGCAATTGGTATTGATAGCCACTTTGTTTGGTTAGCCACTGTGCGTAAGCTTTCGCATCGTTTTGGGTAATACAAACCACAGGCATGCTGTTTTTCACTGCAAAGCCAGGATTTTTCCAGTTTTGGCTGCTCTGTGTTACAGACTCACCATTGTTGATTGCGTTACAGCCTTGCCCTTTTTCCGCTTGGGTAATGTAGCCCGTATTATCCACAAACTGTTTGAACTGGTTAACGGTCACTGGGGTTGAGCTGATTGAGTAGCTGCCTGGCACTTTCACTTTTTGTTCCGCTTTTGGACCAATGTTGTAGTTACCAGAGCCAATCACCACCATGCGTGGACCGCGGCTGTTCCCTTTTAGGGCATCGCTAAATTGTTTGCCAGGTTTTGCCACATTGCGCTGCTCATGAAGTTCAGCCCAGAAGGTGGTGTCCTTGGTTAAATCAATTTGGCGGCTAAATGGTTTAAAGCCAGGTTTTTCAACGGTGATTTGGTGTTCGCCAGCAGGCAGCATCACTTCAATTGGGGTGCTGCCATAGCTCAAACCGTTGATGGTGACTTTATCGTCAAAACGATTTGAACGAATGGTCACGCTTAACCAGCGCTCTGAATTTGGCTGTGCAACATGCACGGTTTGTACTGCTTTTTTGTCGATACAGTAACGGTCGGCAAGATTGAGCAAACGACAAGCAGCAGTTTGATTTGGATGACTCTTCATTTCCGCTTTCAGACGTGTGCTGAAACGGCTTTCACCACTAAAGCGGCTATCAACGATATCGCTGCTGAGCATATGGATGTTCAGTGCAACATTTTCAGCGTTGGCTTTAGCAACTTGAGATTCGGTCACGCTATTGAGCAATTGTTCGCGGAAGTTGTTGACCGCTTTTTGCATGGTGAGCGTTTTACCTTGGTTCTTACACTCACCCAAGGTCATATTCTCATTACAAGTAATGGTATGAATCACCTCAATGGTGTTGGTGTAATTTAATTCGTCTTGCAGACGAAGCACACGCGCAGCTTTGAGCGACTCTTCTAAGTTCTCAAGTTCACTACCGAGCAATTGTTTGTTGCGGTTATATGCCTCAACTTTCATTTGTTGTTCAGTAATTGACTGCTGTGTTTCAAGACCTTTCATATGGTTATTTTTGACTGCTTCCCACGCCTTTTGATAGGCAGTTTTGGCAGAGTTTAAATCCACTTCTGGGTCTTCAAGCATGCGCTGAAATTGTGCGTCTAATTGCTGCTGCGCTGTATCACGATCTTTTTCAAGGGTGACTGCGGTGGCAGAAATTTGATCTTTTTCGCTCATTAATTGCGCAAGTTTTTCACGTGCCGAATTATCCTCGGCATTAGCTTGTTTGAT
Source organism: Vibrio stylophorae (assembly GCF_921293875.1). NCBI lineage: Bacteria > Pseudomonadati > Pseudomonadota > Gammaproteobacteria > Vibrionales > Vibrionaceae > Vibrio > Vibrio stylophorae. Next base: position 538,452 of record NZ_CAKLDI010000002.1, on the reverse strand, counting down.
CTCTTCTTGCTTTGCATCAATCTTGTTGCTTAATTCGGCAACAGGATCGGCACTTTGCGCGGTTGCAACGGCAGGTGATGCTACTTGAGCCTCTTCTGCACTGGCATAGCCGCTGACTAGCAAACAAGATAGCGCAGCCCAAAGCAGCGCTGGAAGTCCTATACGAGTCATATGTCCCTTGCTTTTATAAATCAAAACAGGTTGAAACCTAATTTCACCAAGTTACAAAGAATATCATGTAAGGCAAAGAGATTGCCTATTTGATTTTGATAATTTGACCATTGTCAGCAAAAAAAAAGATGTGTTTGCTGAATAAACCATCAGTTTTTACGTGGCGAACAACAAATACAAATTAGCTATAAGGTGAAATATTAATTAAGCAACAGTGTGCAATATCAATACTGCTATAAAGTTGGATATTAATTGTACAAATAATATCCATATCACTTGTCTAATGTGAGGAATATCAACATTTGCAATTTACGCTGTTTGAACATAGGCAAAATGTTAGATAGCGCAGATTTTATGTTTAAAAAATGTGCATAAAAAAGCGCTCCTTGGAGCGCTTAGTTTGCTTTTGGATGGCTTCAGTAAGAACGACATGCTCAGTGCTTGGCACAGTTCTCGCTTAAGCATACTCACAATATGGAAAATTCCGTTTAGCGTGGGAAAGCGGCTTAACTGATTTTTTCAACGGCGTAACTCGCACTTGGATGAACGAGCTCTTGCTGCGCTGCAATGGTTTGCAATTCCCATTCATTGCAGTCATGGGTTTCTTTTAGCACGCCATAAACGGCGTTATGGCAGTGGGCAAAGGCTTGTGTAGCTGAGAACCCTTTGGCAAGTCCTGCGGTAAAGAGTGCAGAAATTAGATCGCCAACACCGACAGGCTGGCGCTCAAAGTCAAATTGTGGTCGCTGCGCAAGGTAGCAACCTTCAGGCGTTGCAAGCATCATTGAAAATTCACTATCTGAAAGACAGTAAAGATGTTTCACCAAAACCATTTTGGGACCTTTAGCCATGGCCTTTTGGCAGGCGGTGACAGCATCTTCCAATGTTTTAATAGGCATTTCAGCAAATTGTGAAAGCTCAAATTGATTCGGCACAATCACATCAGCCATCGGCATCAAGGTATTGATCAGCGCTTCGGCAATGCCAGGTGCAACAATGCAGCCTTTATCTGGTGCGCCCATGACTGGATCGCACACATAAAGCGCCGCGGGGTTGGCTGCTTTTAAACGTTGTACGGTGCGCTCGATGGCTTGGCATTGCTCAGCGCTACCCTGATAGCCTGTGACCAGTGCTTGGCACGATTGCAGTTGGCCAATGTTGTCAATGCCTTGCACTAAGGTGTCAATGTCATCGGCAGAAAATGCATGGCCAGTCCATCCCTGTGGGTATTGGGTATGGTTTGAAAATTGGACTGTGTGAATCGGCCAAACCTCAAAGCCCATACGTTGCATGGGAAATACCGCAGAGCTATTTCCTGCATGTCCGTAAACCACATGAGATTGAATCGACAGAATACCTTGCATTTTTTTTTCCTTGGTTGGCCCAAAACAGATTTAGGCAACGGTGACATATCGCAATGAGGTCAAATCTGACGAGGCAAAGCTGTCAGCGATTGTGACCTTTGGCGAACAACATAAATGGGGAAAATGATCTGAAAATTGAGCAGACCAAAATTTTAACGTGAGCCCCTACTTTCTGGCAAAGAAGATAACGCTGCGTACCGCGAGAATAAAGTAATATCCATATTTTCTAGTTGGGTAAATTGCATCACATCTTGTACAAGTATGATAACTCAATGAAAAATAAGAGGTGTTATTGCTTTGGTGTTGAGCTGTTATGGGCTTTTTTACGCGGTCTATTCGCCATTGATGGGTACAGAACGATGATCAAGCTAAGCGGTGACTATCACGAAAGCATGATCATGGGATCATCACCTTGATGCCAAATCTGGCTGAAATGGCGTTTAAAATTAACCAAACAAATCAATGATATAAAATTAAATCTTGATGGGTTGGTTTATTTTTTAAGGGAATATAGTGCGATCAAGGCAAATTGAAATGACAAACGGCGTAAAAAAAGTGAGCTTGATCATCTTTCCGTTATCTGTGGCTTGCGAATCTTGCTAGAACCTTTGTGGTTTGTTGAGTTAAGATAGCCGCACCTTAAAGACCAAAGAAATCACTGTGCTAACTGATATCTCCCAGGTGATTGCACTGCCAGAAACCAGTAATGTGCATCATCACCGCCACCATCAAATTGTTGTCGCGCTCGATGGCATGACTGAATTTGAATTGTCCGGAAAAGGCGACTGCATGCGCCCAGGGCAAGGGGTGTTATTGGCATCGGAGCGTGAACACGCATTCTGTGGTTTGGGTGATAATCGCATTTTAGTGGTTAATTTAGATCCCATGGTCACATCGGGCGGCCCCATGCAGCAGCGATTAAATCAGTTGTTCGATGGTCAAGATTACTTTCAGCTTTCAGACAATATGCAGCAACTGGTGCAGGCCATGACCTTTGAAGTGGCGCAGGTGCCTGAGGATGCATTATTACAACAAAGTTGCGCGTACGCCTTGGTGGGGTTACTGAGTCAGCATCTTCATACCAATGTGGACGCGCCCGATCAGGGGAAATTGAATGTGGCGTTGTTGGATCAATATATTGAGATTCACCTCGGCCAGCCGATCACCGTCGCGCAACTTGCCGGCGCCTGCTTGCTTAGTTTAAGTCAGTTTCATCACCTCTTTCGCCAGCAAATGGGGATGACGCCGCAGCAGTATGTAATGCAAAAGCGTATTGCGGCGGTCAAGCAGGCATTGAGTCAGACCAACCAGCCATTGGCGCAAATCGCAGCGTTTTTTGGCTTTGCCTCGCCAACCAGTTTAAGTCACGCATTTCGCCGAATGGTGGGGGATACCCCAGCGGCATACCGCCGTCGATTCCAAGGCAAAATCTAAGTATTTGCTATCGAAATGAGATTTCATCGTGAAAATTGAGCCAATTTTCACCCTACCTCTTGCCTAAGCCATCGCTTTGCCGCACTGTCAATACAGTCTAAGGAATGACATTTTGAGGTGTTGATTGAAAGCGATTCGAGTCTATCGCCTGCATGCCTTTCAAGCGGAAGGGCGAGGCGGTAATCCTGCCGGTGTAGTACTAGATGCTGATGGTTTAACTGAGCCACAGATGCAACAAATCGCGGCAGAAGTAGGTTTATCGGAAACTGCATTTGTCATGCGTTCTAGTCACGCGGATGTCAAAGTCCGTTTCTTTACGCCAACTCATGAAGTGGATTTGTGTGGCCATGCCACGATTGCTGCGTTTAGTTTGCTATTCCAATTGGGACGCCTTGAGCTTGGCCAATGGACGCAAGAGACCAAAGCGGGCAACTTGGCTGTGAAAATTACCGAGCAAGGTGTGGTGATGGCGCAAGCTGCGCCGCAATTTGGTCAGCAATTTGATGCTAATGAAATTGCGCCGCTGCTTGGTTTACAAGCGGAGCAAATTTTAGCCACAGGCCTTCCACTAGCAGTGGTTTCAACGGGTCTATCCGATCTTATGGTCCCCATTCACACCCCGGCACAACTGAAAAAAATTCAGCCTGATTTACCTGCTATTAAAGCTTTTTGCAAAGCCAATGGCATGATCGCATTTCACCTATTCACTTTGACGCCTAATGAGTCGCAAATTACAGCGATGTGCCGTAACTTTGCACCGGCGGTGGGGATTGATGAAGAGTCCGCCACTGGAAGCGCTTGCGGCGCATTGGGCGCATATCTTAGTCAATATGGTGGATTGAGAGGACGATTTGTATTTGAGCAAGGCCGGCAGCTCAAATCGCCGTCTATTTTACAGGTGACGGTAGAGCAAACCGATCAGCAAATTGAGCAGGTTTGGGTTGGTGGCGATTGTAGTGAAGCTGTCGCATCACCGATGCTCGTGGCAGATGAATTGCCCCTATAGTTGTTTTGATCCCATCAACTATATCGACGATAAAGAGCAGCTTGGCTGCTCTTTTTTGTTGGGACTGATGAGATGAACGAAAGCGAATCTACGCCTTTCTCTCATCCCTAGAAAAAAAATAAAAGGATGAGGCGGATAGCGCCTTGTTTTGTATAGGCTTGAATCGAGCGTTCACAAAATAAGGCCCTGATCATGATTGATTTATCTGTCGAGTCTCTATCCCAATCCATTCTCAATCACTTGCATCGCATGGCGCACACTGAGCAAAGTGCAGACACCCAAGCTTGGTATCAAGCGTTGGCGAGTGCGCTGAGTGAGCAAACCAACCATGACCTCATTTCCACCGAGCAGTTTTGTGAGCAACATGCACTGCGACATGTCAATTATCTCTCCATGGAGTTTTTGATTGGTCGGCTCACGGCTAACAATTTGATCAATATGGATCTCTATCAACTGGCGCAGCAAACATTGGCACAGTGGCAGGTTGAATTAGCCGATGTACTGGAGCAAGAACGAGATCCGGCACTGGGCAATGGTGGTCTTGGCCGTTTGGCCGCTTGTTATCTTGATGGCTTGGTCTCGCAAGGATACCCAGCCGTAGGCTATGGCCTGCATTATGAATATGGTTTATTTAAACAATACTTTGAAAGTAATCAGCAGCGAGAAACCGCCGATTGCTGGCAGGGTGAGCGTGGTTACCCATGGCAAGTGAAGCGACCTGAGCTGAACCAAGAGGTGGGATTTTTTGGCCATGTGGAAGTGTATCGCGATGAACAAGGTAAGATGCGACGTCGCTGGCACACCAGCATGAATGTGAAAGGCGTGGCATGGGATATTCCCGTGCTTGGCTATCGTAACCAATGCGTGATGCCACTTCGCTTGTGGGAGGCGCAAGCCATTGAGCCTTTTGAATTTGAGCGTTTTGATGCCAGCGATTATACCGGCGCGCATCAGAGCCAAATTGATGCGAGCAACATTACACAGCTCCTATATCCCAATGACAATCACCAGCAAGGTAAGCGTCTTCGCTTAATGCAGCAATATTTCCACTGTGCATGTTCTTTGCGCGATATATTACGTCGCCATCTTGGTGCAGGGCATCGCCTTGAGACGCTACCCCAGCTACAAACCATTCAGTTGAATGATACGCACCCTGCGATTGCCATTCCGGAGTTAATGCGATTGCTGCTTGATGAATACCACTATGAGTGGAAGCAAGCATGGCAAATTTGCCAGCAGACCTTTGCGTATACCAACCACACTTTGCTGCCAGAGGCACTTGAGCGTTGGTCTGAGGCCTTAATTAAAGAGGTTTTGCCTCGCCATATGGAGATTATTTTCGAGATCAACTATCGCTTGTTACTCGAAGTTGATAAGCATTGGCCGGACGATATTGAAAAACGTAGCACGCTGTCGATCATTCAAGAGCAGCCTTATCGCCAAGTGCGCATGGCCAATTTATGTGTCGCTGGTAGCTACAAAGTCAATGGCGTTGCAGCCATGCACTCAGAGCTGGTGAAACAAAATCTATTCCCTGAATTTGACGCGCTCTATCCCAATCGTTTATGTAACGTCACCAATGGTATTACCCCGCGTCGTTGGCTCAAACAATGTAATCCAGCCTTAGCCAGTTGGTTAGACCGACATGTTGGTGAGCAATGGCCTTTGCAACTCGATGATTTACGCGATATTGAGCCGCTGGCGACGCAGCCACAAGCGCAGCAAGAGTACATGGCAATCAAGCGGCAGAACAAGCAGCGCCTTGCTGCATGGGTTGAGAAAAATCTTGGTATTGCGCTCAATGTGGATGCAATTTTTGATGTGCAAATTAAGCGCTTGCATGAATACAAACGCCAGCATCTAAATCTGCTGCATATTTTGTCGCTGTACTATCGCATTTTGCATGAACCAGATTTCGAGATGCATCCGCGGGTCTTTATTTTTGCAGCAAAAGCCGCGCCAGGTTACGTTTTTGCCAAGCAAATTATTCATGCTATCAATTGTGTGGCGCAGGTGATTAACCAAGATGAACGCGTGGGTGACAAGCTGAAAATTGTATTCATTCCAGATTATCGCGTGAGTGTTGCGGAATTGATTGTGCCTGCGGCGGATGTCTCCGAACAAATCTCCATGGCCGGTAAGGAAGCCTCTGGTACCGGTAATATGAAGCTTGCATTGAATGGGGCAATCACCATGGGAACCTTAGATGGCGCGAATGTTGAAATTGCCGAAGAAGTGGGTGATGAGAATCTATTTATTTTTGGTTTAACCGTGGAAGAGATTGATGGCCTTGATCAACAAGGGTATCAGCCCATGCATTTTGTGCATTGCTCACCACTGCTGACTCAGACCCTTGATTTTATGATGGATGAGCAATTTGGCCATGAGGTGATTGCGGATATGGCAGCCATTCGCCATAACCTTGAGCATGCCGATCCATATAAAGTATTGGCCGATTTTGATGCTTATGTTGCGGCGCAAAAATCACTTGAAGAAAGCTATTTGGACACTGCGAAATGGGCTGAAATGGCGATGCTGAATACGGCGCGAATGGGTAAATTTAGCTCTGATCGCAGCATTCAAGACTATGTGAATCAGATTTGGCGGTTGCAGTCCATAGAGTCCGTGCATACGCAGCAAGCCGCGCAAGGCTAAGGAGAAGCCGATGACACAGCAAGTCGCGGTAGATGATGCCAAGATCATGGACCAAGCGCGTCGCTGCGGTATTTCGACCCAATATGTGGATGCGCAAGGAAAGACGCAGCATATTGATGAGCGCGCGCTGAGTTCTGTGCTCAGTGCTATTGGCGAGGTGAGCTCGCAGCCCTGCGCTATGGCTAAAACCGAGAGCAGGCGGGTGAATTGTGAGTATTTACCTTGGCAGGCCGGTGAAAAAATCCGATGGCAAATCCATGGAATGAATGCAGAAATACAGGGTGAATCTGTATTGTGCGATGATCAAACCGGTTTGTATTTTGAATTTGATGCCCCCATACAAGCGGGGTACTACCAGCTCTCCTTATCACAAAGCTTGACTGTGGCAGCACAGTCAAGCGTAAAGTCGCTTTGCCTGTTATTGCTCGTCGCGCCTAATCGTTGCTATTTACCACCGCTGGTGGCTGAAGGGCGGCGTATATGGGGCGTCAATATTCAACTTTACAGCTTGCGGACCGAGCAAAATTGGGGCATTGGTGATTTTGGTGATGTACGTCAGCTATTAGGCGAAATTGCCGAACGAGGTGGGGACTTTGTTGGGTTGAATCCGCTGCATGCGCTGTTTCTGACTCATCCGAATATGAATAGTCCATACAGCCCTTCAAGTCGGTATTGGCTTAACCCTTTGTACATTGATGTTGCAACCATTGAAGATTTTAGCAGCAGCAGCGATGCGCAAGATTTTGTGGGCAGTCATGAGGTGCAAAAACAGTTATCGACGCTTAGAGGCTTAGATTATGTTGATTATCCTGCGGTAACGGCACTTAAAATGCGTGTTTTTGAACTGCTTTTTCAGAGCTTTCAAACACTTCACTTAGCCCTCAATAGCCGAAGAGCATCAGCATTTCATCGTTTTGTGGCGCAAGGTGGTTCGTCGCTTTTAGACTTTGCTTGCTATCAGGTGTTACAAGAGCAATATGGCGCGCAGCACCATGGCCCCAGTTGGCACCATTTCCCCGAGACGCTACAACAGCCACAGAGTCAGGCCTGCGAACAATTTCGCATCACCCATCAAGAGCGGATCAACTTTTATTGCTATTTACAGTGGCTGGCTGATGAGCAGCTACAGTCTTTGCAACGTTACAGCCAACAGATGGGTATGGCCATAGGCTTGTATCGAGATTTGGCAGTGGGAACGAGCAGTGATGGTGTGGAATGCTGGTCTGAGCCTGAATTATTTTGGTCGCAGGTGAGTGTAGGCGCACCGCCTGATGCCTTAGCACCGCAAGGGCAGAATTGGGGGCTACCACCATTTTCAATTGATGCGTTGCAAACTCAGCAATATGAACCTTTTATTAAGCTGATTCGTCGAAATATGCAGGCATGTGGCGCGCTGCGTATCGATCATATTTTGGGCCTGATGCGACTTTGGCTGGTGCCACAAAACGAGGCAGCCAGCCAAGGTGCATATGTGGATATGCCCTTTGAGCAGCTGATGGCGATTATTGCCATTGAAAGTCATCAACAGCAATGTATGGTGATTGGTGAAGATCTAGGTACGGTGCCACAAACGCTGCGTCAACGACTCTCAGAAATGGCCATTTTTTCCTATAAGGTGTTGTTGTTTGAAATTGCGCCAGATGGCGGCTACTACTCGCCGAGTCATTATCAATCGGATGCCATTGCTGCCGTATGCACACATGATATGCCAACGCTTAAAGGGTATTGGCATTGTGATGATTTGCGCCTGGCTGAGTCCTTAGGTATTTTTCCGCAATCTGATATGGCCGAACAGTTTGATGGGCGCGCGCATAACAAACAGCGCTTGCTTGAAAGTCTGAACTGGCATGGACATCTGAGTGATGACATTAACCGTGATGCCAATCAACAGGCCATGACTTGGTCATTGATGGCCGCTATTCACTACCACCTTGCTTGTGGGCGTAGTCAGATGATGAGCATTCAGCTTGAAGATTTGTTGATGATGGATACGCCCGTCAACGTCCCCGGCACCTTTGATGAATATCCAAACTGGCAGCGAAAGCTCAATCAAAGCTTAACCAGCTTGTTTGATAAATCACAAGTGAATCAGCTATTGGCAAAATTAACCCAATTGAGGCAGCAAAATATCGAACTGTCACCCTGACTGCAAAATGAAAATGGATGGCTCTCATTTTTTTGGGAGCTGTCTCATTTTTCATACAAAATTGTCAGTCCTAAATTTCTCCAATCTACGCTCTATAAGGGCGACAGAGAACCCATAGACACAACAAGATGTCGTGCTCTTGCATGCAAGAGTCTCTGTCGTGACGTAAGAGCATGTTTGCTCTGTTTATTTTTGCTTGCGAATGGAGAATTAGAATGGCCGGAGTATTAGGCATGATACTTGCGGGTGGGGAAGGCTCGCGATTGCGTCCGTTGACGGAAAATCGCAGTAAGCCTGCTGTGCCTTTTGGTGGCAGCTATCGCTTGATCGATTTTGCATTGAATAATTTTGTGAATGCAGATCTGCTGCGCATCTATGTACTCACTCAATTTAAGTCGCAATCCCTGTATCAGCATATGAAAAAGGGATGGACCCTATCTGGGATCACCAATCGATTTATTGACCCTGTGCCTGCGCAAATGCGTACGGGTAAGCGTTGGTATGATGGAACTGCTGATGCGATTTATCAAAATCTAAAATTCATCGAGCTCGAAGAGCCTGACCATGTTTGCATTTTTGGCAGCGATCATATTTACAAAATGGACGTGGGCCAAATGGTGGCTTTTCACAAGAGTAAACAAGCGGCACTGACCGTTGCTGCGATTAAAGTGCCGATTGAAGAAGCCAGTGCATTTGGGGTCATTGAAGTGGATTTGCGTGGTCGCATGGTCGGCTTTGCTGAAAAACCGGTAAATCCGAAATCTCTGCCGAATGATCCAGCGCATGCACTGGTTTCCATGGGTAATTATATTTTTGAAACCAATACGTTAACACAGGCTTTAATTCGAGATGCGCACGATGCCAGTTCGAGCCATGATTTCGGCAAAGATGTGATCCCAGCGCTGTATAAAAAAGTGCCCGTCTTTGTTTACGACTTTTCACAAAATCAAATTGCTGGTGAACATAGCAATGGCTATTGGCGTGATGTCGGTACCATTGATGCTTATTGGCAAGCGCATATGGATTTGATTTCTGATAATCCGCCGTTCTCACTTTATAACCGCCAGTGGCCGCTACATACCTATTATCCACCATTGCCACCTGCAACTTTTATCGATACTGATGAGTGTAAAGTTCGTGTAATCAACAGCTTGGTATCTGCAGGTAGTTATGTGCAAGGCTCGCATATTGAACGTTCTGTACTCGGTTTTCGAACCAATGTGGGCGCTTGTTCATTGATCAGCGAGTCGATATTGCTTGGTGATGTCAAAGTGGGCGCCGGATGTCTGATTCGACGCGCCATTATTGATAAAGGGGTTGAGATCGCCCCAGGAACCATGATTGGTCAAGATCTAGAAAAAGACAGGGAACTATACCATGTCACTGAGAGTGGCATTGTCGTGATTGAGAAAGGAGCCAAGGTAGGTTATGAAAGGATTGAAGATTCTCTTCGTTGCGTCGGAAGTTGAGGGATTTGCAAAAACAGGTGGTCTTGCGGATGTCGCAAGAGCATTGCCAGAAGCTCTGCAGGCGCTTGGTCACGACGTGATGGTGGTGATGCCAGATTATCCACAAATGCGTGATCGCGGTGAACGTGAAATGGTTCTTGCCAATGAAAAGCTGACGGCACCTGGTGCCATGGATGTGGACTATCAAGTGGCATGTCTGCGTGATGGCGAGTTTGCGGTGCATGCGATTGAGTGCGGCCGTTACTTTGATCGCCAAGGCTATTATGGCGAGCAGCATCAAGGCTATCAGGATAATGGTGAACGTTTTGCTTTCTTTTGCGCTGCAGCCTTAGATTGTGCGAAAAAACTCAACTTCCAAGCTGATGTAGTGCACTGTAATGATTGGCATACAGGCCTGATTCCATTTTTACTCAAAACACGTTACGCTCAAGATCCTATGTTGAGTAAAGCGATCTCTGTATTGACCATTCATAACGCGGTTTACCAAGGTGTGTATGGTTGTGAGCAGCTCGCTTTACTGCCTGAGCTTCAGCAAACCCGCCATGTGGGTTTGGAAAGCGGCTTTGGACGGATTAACTTTTTGAAAGTTGGGGTTAGCTTTGCAGATAAGATCAACGCGGTAAGCCCCAATTATGCTAATGAGCTGCTGACCGAATTAGGTTCGCATGGTATGGCGCAAACTTTTTATGCGCGCCGACATGATTTCCAAGGGATTCTCAATGGCTGTGATACCAGCAGCTGGAATCCTGAAATTGACCCTCATTTACCGCAAAGTTACCGAGCCAACAAAACCAGTTTGGCGCGCGGTAAAAAAGCGGCGAAAAAAGCCTTACAGCAGCAATTGGGCTTGGCTGAGAATAATGCGCCTCTCTATGGCATGGTATGTCGATTAACGGAGCAAAAAGGGATTCAGCTACTGCTGCCGATTTTGTCGACATTTTTAACCCATCAAGTACAAATGGTGATCGTGGGGACAGGTGATCCGCTGTTGTCATCAGCACTTGCAGAGCTTGCCGCGGCGCATCCAGAAAAGTTGGTATTTATCGATGCCTATGACAATGCTTTGGCGCATCTTGTGGAGGCGGCGTCTGACTTCTTTGTGATGCCTTCTATTTATGAGCCTTGTGGTTTAAATCAAATTTATAGCATGGCCTATGGCACGGTGCCCATTGTGCGCCAAGTCGGGGGACTGGCTGATACCGTCACCGATTTTCATGCTGAGCCACTTGCGGCGACAGGTTTTACCTTTGCAGACCCAACACCAGTTGCGCTTTTGATTACGCTACAGCGCAGCTTATTGGTGTATTGCCAAGATCAAACTGGATTTAAAGAGATGCAGCTGCGTGGTATGCAGCAAGATCATCGTTGGGAGCAAGCTGCAGCAACCTATGTTCAGCTCTATTTTGCTGCGAAAAAGCGCCAAAGCCATCGCGCTAAGCGCTTGAAGGGGGCTGCTTAATGATCACAGCAACTACGGCGTCAACATTGGCGCCGTTAACCCCTTGCCAGCAGCACGGATTAGCGCGATTGGCGCAAACTTCCTGCGATCATCCATTTGAATGTCTTGGTCCCGATGACAGTTATCACTCTGTGCTGACTTGGCAGCCAGGCGCGAAAGCTGTTTGGATTCACTTAGCAAATGGTAAATCCTATGAGATGGAAGCGGTCGGGGATGGCGGATTTTATCATCAGGGCGATCCACATCTGATTAGTGCGGGCTACGAGCTGCAGGTGATATGGCCACAAGCCAATCAATTTGTACTGGATCCCTATCAGTTTCAATCTTTGTTGATTGATGAGCTTGCGCTGCAAGATCCAAAGTTAATTTACCGAGAGATGGGCGCGCAGTGCATCACCATGGTTCTTGCTGGTCAGCCAGTTCAAGGGGTACGTTTTTTGGTTTATGCGCCCAATGCCAATAGCATGAGCGTGGTGGGTGATTTCAACCATTGGAATGGCCAGCGACATCCCATGCAGCGTTTAGAACGAGGCCTATGGGGGATTTTTATTCCAAACATTAGCGCTGGTGAGTGCTATAAATTTGAGATTAAAGATAGTCAGGGACGCTGCTTACCGCATAAAGCTGATCCATGGGGCGCGCAGGCGCAGCCTTTCCCTTCACTGGCCTCTGTGGTGTATGACCAATATGCCTATCAGTGGCACGACCAAGCATGGTCTCAGCGAGCAACAACGCCAGCGCATCAATCGGCGATGAGCTGTTATGAAGTGCATTTGGGATCATGGAAGCGTCATTTTGATGGGCGGCTTTATACCTATCGTGAGCTTGCCAGCACGCTGATCCCTTATGTGAAAGATATGGGATTTACCCATATCGAATTAATGCCAGTGGCGGAGCATCCATTTGATGGATCCTGGGGCTATCAGCCGGTGGGATTATTTGCCCCCACCAGCCGTTATGGCAGCGCTGATGATTTTAAATATTTTGTTGATCAATGCCATCTTGCGGGTATTGGCGTCATCATGGATTGGGTACCAGCGCACTTCCCTGAAGATGGTCACGGTTTAGCACATTTTGATGGCACGCCTTTGTATCACTATGCCGATCCGCGCATGGGCTGGCATCCAGATTGGCATAGCTATATCTATGACTATGGTCGCGATCATGTTCGCCAGTTCTTAGTGGCTAACGCACTTTATTGGTTTGAGCATTTTCATATTGATGGATTGCGCGTTGATGCGGTGGCATCGATGCTCTATCGCGACTACTCACGCAAAGGGGAGGAGTGGCTTGCCAATGAACATGGCGGCAATGAAAACCTTGAAGCGATTAGTCTGCTGAAATGGATCAATGAAGCGGTTTATCACCATTTCCCTCATGCCATGATGATTGCCGAGGAGTCGACTAGTTTTCGCGGCGTGTCTGCACCAACCAATCTTGGTGGTCTAGGCTTTGGCTTTAAGTGGAATATGGGATGGATGCATGACACGCTCACCTACTTTGAAGAGGATCCGCTGTATCGACGCTGGCATCACCATACCCTGACCTTGCCACTTTTGTATGCGTTTAGTGAAAACTATGTGCTATCGCTATCGCATGATGAAGTGGTGCATGGCAAAGGCTCTTTGATGAATAAAATGCCGGGTGATGAGTGGCAGCAAACGGCAAATTTACGCAACCTATTTGGCTTAATGTTTGCACAGCCCGGTAAAAAGTTGATGTTTATGGGAAGTGAGTTTGGTCAAAATGATGAATGGGATCATGGCCAAGAATTGCAATGGCACTTACTTGCTTATGGTCGTCATCAAGGGATTCAGCGTTGGGTGAAAGATTTAAACCATCACTATAGTCAATCACCTGTATTGTATTGTGCTGATAGCGATCCCCATTGCTTTAATTGGCGCCAAGTGGATGACTATGAAAATAGTGTGATTGCTTTTGAGCGCCGAGCACCTAATCTGCCGACTCAGCTAATCGTGATTAATCTGACCGCGCAGCCTATTCATGATTATCGATTGGGTGCCGACGGACCGACGCGTTATGACTTGAAATTGAATAGTGATGCGGGGTGTTATTGGGGCAGTGATGCGCCTGTGAAGCAGCAAGCCAAAACAGAAGATTACCCGTGGCACGGCTGTGAGCAATCCGTATCATTGCAATTACCGCCTATGTCGGTTCTGTATTATCAAATAGAGCCATTGGCGACATAGTTGTGGCTGCAATGTTAACTAAAAGGAGCGCAAGGCGCTCCTTTGTTGTTTTTAGGTTATCGGAATATATCTGAAATGGATTACATATGCGCATCATAAAAATCGCACAAAAAACATATTCCATGTCACAAAAAAAATGGTTAGAATTGCTGCAAATGTTAAGTCGCTCTGATTTTTTACGACTATCATTATTATTGTGAACTTTTTTTCACACCAACACTCTTAACTAGAGTGAAAACAATAAATTGACAGCATAGCTGGCATTCCCCCTTACACATATCAGTTCATTATGATTGGTTTGGCCGCCGAATTAATGAATGGTGTAAATCTTAATATTGGTAAACTCCTTCGCCCAGCACTCTGTGCTGGGCTTTTTCTTATCTGCGCACTCACCTTGTCATTAAAGTGCAATTGACCTGTTAGAAAACCGACTTAAATCATCCATTTAACTGTCATTTTATCTCGTTACTCTGCCTTCCACATGATGCGCAATCATGATGGATATTGATTTAGGAGAGTAAAATGAATAAAGCAGTTTTGACCGCCAGCATGATGGCGGCGTTTATGGCAGGGAACGCCACAGCAGCCACTGTATATCAAGACGACACCTATGAATTAAAAGTGGGGGGACGAGCAGAGGCTCGATTCAATATTTCAGATGAAAATGAGACGACAACACAGAGCGCCTTTGAAGATAAAACACGCGCGCGATTGAGTATTCAAGGCAAATCTAAACTATCGTCAGATTTAATCGCATTCGGTAAATATGAAGAAGAGATCAATACCGATGGTGAACATAAAACACGATATATTTACGCAGGTTTAGACACGAGCATCGGCGCTTTTTCCTATGGTAAGCAAGACAGCGCACAGGTGATGTTGACTGATTATACCGACATCATGGCGACCTTCGGTGGTGAAGGTGGTGACCTGATTCAAGGCAACAAAGATAAGCTTGATAACGTCTTTTTGTATCAACAGGATATGGGGGCGATCACATTGGCTGCTAACTATACGGCTAAGGATCAAAAAGACAGTGATAACTACGGCTTGGCGGTGCAATACGCAACAGAAATGGGTCTAAATCTTGGTCTGGGCTATGTGGACGGCAAAGAGGCGAACGTTAGTGCGGATCAGGCCAATGTCGCCATCAGTTATAGTCTGGGCGATCTCTATTTAGCTGGTCTTTATGTGATGGGTGCCTTGGGTGAGGTTGATTTAATTGGTTATGAAGTTGCTGCTGCCTATCAGGTAGGCTCATTCGCGATTCAAGGAACCTATAACTACCAAGAGAGTGAGAACGCAGGGATCACTACAGAGCAAGCCAATGCTTTTGCACTTGAAGGTGTGTACAAGTTGAATGGTCATTTACGCGGCTATGCGGGTTATCTGTTTGATCAGCGCGATGGCAAAGATGATCAGTTGCAAGCCGGCTTGCGTTTTGATTTCTAAAAACGCCATGGGTTGATCGCACAACTTCAGGCGAAGAGGTATGGATCGTGGGATCTGAACTTGTCAGATCCCATTTTTATTTGCAACAGGTCATTGGCGCAAGGGTTGTACGAATCCCTTACATTAAGCGGGCTGCATGATTGCCGAGTGATGTTCTGCACCCTTAAGCATGGCTTGAATCAATTCATTGGCTTCAAACTTGGTGAGCGCCTGATGGGCGCCCACTTGTTTGGCGCGTTCAAGGCAAATATCGCTAGAAAGTGATGTATGCAAAATAATGTAAGCGCCAGAGAGTTTTACATCATCATGCACTTCAAAAGCGAGCTCATAACCATCCAATCCCGGCATCTCGATATCGCTAACTAGAATATCAATGGGACTGCCTGCATTGGCAGCATTGCGCATCATCTGCAAGGCATCATTGCCGTTGGTGGCAATAAAGTAGGGAATATTGATGTAATCGAGCGCATCACTGAGCTGACGACGCGCCACACCAGAATCATCCACCAACAAAATTTTAAGGGGTTTGAGAATCTCACGTTGAATATCAGTTAAAACGGGATACTGAACTTTTGCATCGGGTTCAACGGCGGACATAATCAGCTCAACATCCAAAAACTGAACTAGTTGCTCATCTATTCGGGTAACGCCCGTTAAAAAGGCATTACGACCTAAATTATTGGGTGGCGGTACAATGTCGCGCCAACTGCATTCGCAGATGCGCTCAATGCCTCTGACCATAAAGCCAATCACCTTGCGTCGGCAATCGGTGATGATGATATAACAATCTTTGAATTCTTCAGGCGTAATCGGACGATAGCCAATAGCTGCTGCCATATCGATCACCGAAATGGTGGTTCCTCGAATTGAGGCCGCACCTAAAATCGTCGGATGCGAAAAAGGGATTTCAGTTAATGGCTGGCTGGGGACAATTTCGCGAACTTTTAAGGTACCAATCGCAAAAGTTTGATTGGCTGATAATCGAAATAACAGCATCCCTTGGGATTGGTTCGCTTTGGTTTTCATCGCTCCACCTCAATACACGTACGTTCGCCAAGTATATCGGCAGTTACTGGAAAATACTGAGCGCTAGTCTGGGTTTTATTGTTTGAAAACGCATTTGTTTTAATAAAAGCCAGGCAATGGATGCACTGCTTTCTTTACAGTTGGATAAATATACGTCGATTGCTCTTAATTTACAGCTATCTCATACCTGCCATCAATCAATCAAAAGAGAAGAATTGATTGAATTTTAAATACATCAAAACGAATGAGAGCCACTGAGGCGTTATACACGTTCAGGATAGGGCTGCGCTGGCATATCTGCCTGTTGAGGGTGCTGGAGCGATTGCTGAATTTGTACTTGCCACCACTGTTCTAAATGTCCTCGTAGCCATTGATTAGCTTGGTTAAATTCAAGCGTCATCGGCCAAAAAGCTTGCTGCTGAAGCACATGCTCACTTGCTTGAGCAATAAATTGGCCGGCAAGTTGAGGATGGCGCTCAATGCATTGCTGATAGTAGTGTTGGCTACAGAACGCTTGACCATGGCCTTGTTGCAACGCATAGAGCCACAGTGACTCGCTGTGGAAAAATTGCGAATCGCTGAGTTCAATTAGTGACGGGCTGACTGAGCCTGCTGCTGCGCATAGATAAAAGCGATCCTGCGCTTGCGTATGAAAACTTAAGTGCTTGCAAATCAGTAGTAGATCACTTTGAAGCATCATTGCCGCGTCTGAGTTATCAATGGCTTGTGCGCCCACAAAAAGGTGCGCCTCTTTTGGCCAAGCTCGTGGATGGTGCGAACATTGCGCGACATCTACGGTGATTTGCGGATGAGATTGCATCAACTGAATTGCCCACTGGCATAATGACTTGTAGAGCAATCGCTCACAAACCAGTACGCAGAAATGGTGCGAGTCTTGATTGGGGTTAAATTGCTGTGCATTAAACAGCGCTTCAATTTGCGGCAATAAGGGAGTGAGCTGCGCTTGAAGTGACTGACCAAAGGGCGTTAAACGTAGCTCCTGTTTATCGCGATAAAGCAATGGGTCATCAAAATGTTGGCGCAGCTTCGCAAGGGTATGACTCACCGCCGATTGGGTGACGCCTAAACGTTCCGCTGCGCGCGAAACATGGGCTTCATCGAGTAATGCCGCAAGACTGCGTAGTAAGTTGAGGTCAATATCCTTGAGCATTGCTGTCAAATCCTTGGTCATCCTTTACTGATGCGGGCTAGATTAGCATGCCTTGATGGCTGGCCAAGAATTGCTCACCTATTGTGCTATGTGGATCGCGGCATTGATGAGAAGCAGGCAGTGAATCACTTGCGGTGAAATTCGTGGTTCGATTCTTTTATCTGCGCATGGTAATTTATTGGAAAAATACGCAATGGGTTTGCTATGAATACGCCACCACTCTCCTTTGAAGCGCTGATGGTGCTTGATGCGATCGACAGGCGCGGTAGTTTTGCTGCTGCGGCTGAAGAGCTTAATCGCGCAACCTCCTCTTTGAGCTATCAGGTACAAAAGCTAGAGCAGGATTTAGGGCTGATTTTGTTTGATCGCTCAGGTCATCGCGCGGTATTCACGCAAGCTGGCGCCCTGTTGTTATCACGCGGTCGTCAACTGTTACAAGCCGCGGATGAGCTGGTGGCTGATGCTAATGCCCTCGCACACGGCTGGGAGTTAGAACTGACGGTTGCGGTCGATGGTTTACTAGGCTGCGCTTTACTCTATCCCATGGTCAATGCGCTTAGTGCCAAAACGCAGACACAGCTTCGTTTTCGAGAAGAGATTTTAGCTGGCAGTTGGGAAGCATTAAGTGAAGGTCGTGCCGATTTAGTCGTGAAGCCGATTATGCCTTCACAGCTACCCCCTCAAATAAATCATGTGGTGATTGGTCAGGTAGCTGTGCAGTGGTATGCCCACCCAGAACACGCCATACATCAAATGGATACCCCCCTAGATGATGCGATACGGCAAAAATTTCGCGCGATTGCGGTAGCAGATAGCGCACTAAAAGCACCGAAAATGACACGAAATATTTTAGATAACCAAGAGTGTATGACGGTGAGCACCATGAATGATAAATTATTGGCAATCACCGCAGGGTTGGGGATTGGCACCTTGCCCGTTCATTTGGCGCAGCCTTGGGTAGAACGCGAATTATTACAGCCCATCAGTGATGACATTGTGGGTCAACTTGATGTCATTGTTGGCTGGCAGCGCGATCGGATGGGCAAAGCAAAGAGTTGGTGTATACAATACCTAAAACAACAGTTTGCATCGTTGATGGCAGCGCCATAGTTTCATCGTTAAGGATATTAAATGAGCAAAAAAGTTCTCATTACGGGCGGTACTGGGTATATCGCAAGTCACACATGTGTTGCGCTGATTGAGCAGGGTGTGACGCCAATTTTGGTGGATGATTTAAGCAATAGTTCAAAGCTGGTGCTGTCACGTATTCAAGAACTGACGGGTGTACTTCCTGTCTTTTACCAAGGCTCCATTCTCGATAAGGTGCTGCTTGCGAAAATTTTCGCTGAGCATCCCGAAATTGAAGCTGTGATGCATTTTGCGGGTTTGAAAGCTGTCGGTGAGTCAGTGGAAAAACCTTTGGCTTACTATCAGTGTAACGTCGCTGGTACCTTAAATTTAGTGGAAGCGATGCAAGCGGCGGGCGTCAAACAGTTGATTTTCAGCTCCTCTGCGACAGTCTATGGCGACCCGGCATCGGTGCCCATTGAAGAGAGTTTTCCAACCTCAGCGACCAACCCTTATGGTTGGAGCAAATGGATGGTTGAACGCTGCTTAATGGATTTTCAAGCAGCGCAACCGGATTGGAGTATCACATTGCTTCGTTACTTTAATCCAGTGGGTAATCACCCCTCAGGCCGTCTTGGCGAAGACCCGCAAGGGATCCCCAATAACTTAGTTCCATACATTGCCCAGGTCGCCATTGGGCGTCGCGAGCAATTGTCTGTTTTTGGTAGTGATTACAACACGCCAGATGGTACAGGTGTGCGTGACTATATTCATGTGGTTGATTTGGCGCAAGGTCACCTTGCAGCGCTAACCTATGCCAGTCCAAAGGCTGGCTGTCATATTTATAATCTGGGCACGGGGCAAGGTTATAGCGTGCTAGAGATGATTCAAGCATTTGAAAAAGCGAGTGGTCGCGCAGTGCCATACGTACTTGCGCCGCGCCGTCCTGGTGATATTGCTGAGTGCTGGGCAACACCTGAAAAAGCTAAGCGTGAGCTACATTGGCAAGCGACGCGCACTTTAGATGAAATGGCGCGTGACACATGGACTTGGCAGGAAAATAACCCGATGGGTTATGAGCCGCAGTAGCATGTTTTTCCAGTAATTTGTGTATCAATTTGTATCACTGTGAGCTGGATTCTTGAATTGACGTGGCAGCTTTTCCACATTTTCGTCATACTTAACTGAGACAAGATTTATTCAGGTGCGAAATAAGTGGGGATAGCATGTTTGAAACATTACTAGTGCTTTTGTTCGTGATCGCCGCTGTGATTATGGTTCGCAAAGAAAAGAAAGAAGAGCCACGAGACTGATTGCAGCTGAAGGGACGTTGTTTGTGGACTGACTGGTTGTTGTAAATCATCTTTCTGTAACGGATTTACAGTCTAATTTGTAGCAATAGCCAAAGATCAGACAAACGTTCCGCAGTTAAAAAGTATGTGCTTGCACATACTTTTTTTATGTCTGCAATTTGCGTGTTCGCTATTGTTGCTGTGCCAATTGTTCGACAAATAATTGGTAACGCGCACGGTTCACGCCAAAATCAGAGTAGCCCAAACGCGATTGAGAGCGATAGTGAATCAGATGGTGCTGCGTATCGATATAGATCTCAACATCATCGATAAAACGCCAGAGTGTGCTGGTAAAAGTCACATGTATATAGTGCGGTAAAACGGTGACTAGCTGACTGTTTGGCATCTTTCGTAAGGCTGCCACGATCTGTTTTTGTACCGTTTGCGCTGAACTACTAAAAGCAATGGGCGCAACATAATGGCTCTCTATGCTAGTTTGGCTAGAGACGGCATTGGGTGATTCAGGCATGGGCGCAAATTGATTGTCTTCATTGAGCCCTAAGCGTTTTGGCGGTGTTTGATTTTTCCAGTAAGCGCAGCCGCTTAAGGTTGAGACAGCAAAAATAAGTAAAATAAGCGTTAGTTTCATACTCAGCTCCCTGAGAGTAAATCGTGTGGTTGGCGTGATGATTTGCTTTTATGGTGGTGTGTTTTACATGACGCCCATCGTTTGATTTTGCGCAAAGCGTAGACTAAAAAAATAGCACTCCGAGGAGTGCTATTGAAAGATGAATTGAACTTAGTTGGTTTCTAATTCTTGATTGATGAGCGATTGAATACGATGCGCTTTTTGTAAGTCTTGCTCTGAGAGATCGCGCGCCAACTTTTGCATATTGTCCTGTGCAACCTCATTGCCATTTTCGGCGCTGACCATAAACCAAGCCATGGCCATAATTGGGTCCTGCTCGATACCAAAGCCTTTGTAATACATATAGCCAATATCCGCTTGTGCTTGCGGTGAACCGAGTAGCGCGGCTTGGAAATAGTAATCAAGGGCTTGTTTGTAGTCTTTTTTGACGACAATACCATCAAAATAGAAGTTACCGATGCTGTAAATGGACATCGCGTGACCATTTTCTTCACCTTGCTTGAACAGCTCCAGTGCCTTTTTCGAGTCCTGCGTGACACCTTCACCATTTTGATAGGCGACCGCAAGGTTGTAGCGTGCGGTGGCGTTATCAAGTGCTGCCGCTTTTTCATACCATGTTACGGCAAGGCTTTGATCCTGCGTGACATATTTACCTTGATCATAGAGATAGGCCAATTGCAGCGCCGCTTCACCACTGCCAAGCTCGGCAGCTTTTTTATACTGGTTAATGGCTTTATCAATGTTAACTTCAGTGCCTTGGCCGCGCTCATACATAAAGGCTGCGCTATAGAGGCTGTAGGCATCATTGAGTTTGGCACCTTGTTCGAACCAGCTAAGCGACTCAGTCAAATTCGCTGGAATATGTGCAAAGCCTTTGTAGTAGAGATCACCGAGTAACGTGATGGCGTCAACATTGCCCAGTTTGGCTGCTGATTTTAAATCGACAACGCCTTGGTCAATATTTTCGGGTTGCTCTGCCTGCGAAATCAGTAGGCGACCCACTTGATAAAGTCCAGCACTGTCCTGATTGCTCACCTGCTCAATTTGAGTGACTTGCGCATCGCTAAAGTGGGTTTCATTTTGTAGCGTGAATTGACGTTCGGCTGTGGTCGCACATCCCACCAAAAGAGCGGTTGAAAGTAGTGCGCCGAGAAGAGTTTTTTTCATGCGAGATTCCATTACAGAGATAAGCCAGTAAAGAGCTGCTTTACCAATCATGGCTGATCCTTGCGATGAATGCTATGAACAAGCATGTCTCTTTGACAAGAAAGACAATAGAGCAAGATCAGCGTCTTGCTCTACTATCTAACATTTATTATCTTTTATGTAAATTAAATCAATGAATTAACTTCATTCTTATGGGTTGGTTTGGTGCTAGATTCGGTTGACGATGCTGCGCCGCCACACCAATATTTTCCAGGTGAAAGGATCATATTTGGATCAAGGGCGGCCTTGAGCTTTTGCAGTAGCGCCAAATGATTTGGCTCCAAGTAAGGCGTTGCGGCATCAAATAGACCACTGCCGCTGCGGTAAGGGCAAAAACCTTCATCGAGCAGTGCTTGGTCCAGTGTTTGATAAAACGCTTTGGCGCGAGCAAGCGATTCTGGCGTTTTGTCATAGCGAATATTGGCGATGAGTACGACGGCGCGTTCGGTGACATTGGTCATGGTATAGCGCTCTTCATAGCCAAACTCGGCAAATAGTGGTTGGCAAATACCAAGCATGCGCTTAATGTCTTTGGGTTGGCTGCTAGTGACAGCACAAATCCAACGAAAATAAGCTGGGAATTCAGCTGTTTTCATATGTGAATGCGCCGATTTTTCATCAAGTAATGTCTTAATTGCCTCGTCTGTCGGCACCCCTTTTTTCAGATCCCAGACAATCTTAAGTCCACCTAAAAGTTCTGATTTTAAGTGCTTGTTGACCCATTGAATCAGGTTCCAACGACGCTCAGTGAGCGCTACAAATCGCAGTGAAGGTACCACTTTTTTCAGCGCTTTTTTCATCTCACGATAACGTGCTTTGGCAATGGTTTTGGGGCCTGAAAGCGAGCTGGTGATCACCCAAGCACCCGCCATTTTTTGTGCTTGTGCACCCATGGCGCGTGCCATTGACGCGGTATGTACGCCACTGGTGACAATGCCCAGTCGTTTTAATCGTGCGATTTCGCAAACCACTTTGGGGGCATCTGCAAAGTTTTTACAAAGGATTAAGACATTGAGGTCGTATTCAGGTTTAGGCTGAAGCGCCAAGGTCATCTCAAGCACAATGCCAAGATTGGATTGTGAGAACAAACCTTGCAGGACTGGACCAACGCCATAGGGATAAATGTGTTTGGCGACGCTGTGTTGGTAGGCCCCCATGCCCGTTTCGATAATCTCGCCGGATGGCAGTAGGACGCGCAAGGCCAACACATGGCCAAAGCGGTCACTGTAATCGGTATGGCCAAAACCACGCTCCAAGACATTGCCGACAATGCTGGTATGTTTGCCAGCAGCGGTAATATCTAGTTGTAAGTCTGCACCGCTATCAACTATGGCTTGATAAAGCTGGGATTGAGTGACGCCTGGCTGAATGCGCACATAGGCATCGGTTTCATTGACTTCAAGCACGCGGTCCATCTGTTTGAGGTTCACCACCACCTGATCGGCGGTTGGCGCTTGCGCCGTGCCGTATCCCCAGTTTTTTCCTTGGGCAACAATATGCAATGAAAAGTGATGGGTATTGGCCGCTTGAATTAAGTTCTTGAGATCATTTTCGCTATCAGGCCAAACAATGGCGGCGGGACGACAGGTGCTGCCATTGAGTGCGAGTGCGTATTCATCCAATTGTTCTGATTTTTGGCTCCATTTATCGGCACTAAAAATGGCGCTGATTACTTCCACTGATGTCATGAACTTATCCCCAATTTCTTTCAATCGTGACAGTTAGCCATTGTTTGTGTGAAGAATAAATTGGATTGGTGTGAGTTAAAGTGAAAATGAGAGAATTATTTAGATTTGATGTAACGAGTCTGTTGCGCTGATTTTATCGGTGAGTGAGTTCTCGAATCTATTGTGAATAACTATTCAATGAGTTTGCAATATTTGCTTAATATAATCCCGCTCATGCTGAGGAGGGATTATGGACTTTTCGAAATTTACCAATCATCTATGTTTGTCTCATGAAGAGAAAATCACCGCCTATAACATTCGTTATCAAGCCTATACCGATGTTGACTATGAGCCGATCACTGCAACAGGTTTGTACCAAGACGAGTTTGATGAAGCGGATAACCATTTCACCTTCTTGCTCAAGGAGGCAGGAAAACCCATGGCCACAGCAAGGGTGAGTATTAAATGTGGCGAACTCAATTGGCCAACCGTACCTTGTGAGCGCGGTTTTGTTGAAGAGTTTAAGGATTTAAGTCAGCAACACCCGGTGATTATGGAGATGGGGCGTTTAGCCGTACTACCAGATACTCGCGGCGTGGCTTCCATTGCACCTTTGGCGCTTTATGCCAATGCGTTTGCATTTTTGCCCTATTTTGAATCGATTTTAATGGTGTGCGCCTCGGGTAAAAAACATAAACGTTTTTATGAGCGCATGGGAATGCAAAGCGCCACTGGATTTGCGTCGCGCCCACATTGCGCGATTGATTTGTGCTTAATGACAGCGCCGCTGATGATGGTTCCGTATCTGGAACAAACTGGGATGAATAAAGCGCAGCTCTTTTCATTAATGCCCGATCTCAGCCCTGTGTTATCGCAGCAGCAATTTAGTCCCATGCCAATTTCAGCCTAGTGAAAAAGTGGTTGCGCCTGCATTGATATGATAATTTATCGAAAATTTATCAATCAGTTATCAATTGAATAGGTTAATCATGAAGGGATTTCTTATCGCGCTGTTTTCAGTTTGTTTGATGGCGGGCTGCGCCTCGACTGAGCCAGAAAAACGCCCGTTTTTCTCTGAGCAAACGGGCTTATTAGATGTACCAGCAAGCGATGAGATTCAGCAAAAAGTGGTGCAAACCCACTTACCCGTCACGCTGTTTTATCCCATGACCAATCTGACCAAAATTCGCACTTACCGCAATGCGAAAAATGGCGATCTTTTACTCACCAACTTTGCGGTGCCAAAGGCAGATGAGGCGCAATTTAATCAGCTGGTGGATGAATTAATCCAAAGCTCTCCTCGGCTTCACTATGATGACTCTCGCACCACGGATGTGGGCCTTTATTTTATGTTATCCGTGGATCAATCCGACCCAAAAGTGTGGACTCTCGAGCTCTTACTGGGCGCAGCAGAGTGGCGCGAAGTGGAAGCGCGCGTAAGTGAAGATCGCAATCCAACCTTGGTTTACGCGCGTGCAACCAGCTGGTTTAGTGTGACGCGGCAAAGTTTTCAAGTGGAGCAAATTGCCTTAAATGGCGAGCCGAATGTCAAGGCGCTGATGGTTGCATTTGAGTCGATGCTGCAATATGCGATGAAAAATGTATTGGTTACTCGCCAAGCGGAGATGTTTCAAAGTCAGTAACCATCACAGTGTGCCCGCATCATAGTATTAGCTATTGAGCGTGAAATAAAAAAGCGACCTTAGGTCGCTTTTTTGTTGGTAAGCAGTCGCGATGGCGGCATGATGCATTGTTTAACTCGCTATCTTCAGTCGTAGCGCATGGCTAGTTAGAGTCATCCAAAATTTCAGAGGTTGCCAAGTAGATAAAGTGTAGGTGGCGTTCATATTGGGTGATGGCATCGGCAATAATCTGCTCTTGGCTATAGCCCAATACATCATATTGTTGCCCGCCTTGCAGCAAATAAACTTCCGCGCGGTAATAATCATCATGGCGCTCATCGGCGTAGCTCGGCACAGCAAAATGGCGTAATCGCACACCATAGAAAAAGTCTTCAGCATCATCTTTTTCGATAATCAGCCGCACCTTGTCTTTATCAATCTCTACGCGGCTTTGCAGTCCCTCTTGAACAAACTGCTCGCACAAGGTTTGCAGTGCTGGCGAGGCCGTGCGTGAGATAAATTGTGAGGCTTCAGTGATTCGTGGATGGTGCAATAAAGAGTGCACGCGGGATTGCCAACTGACACTGGCCTGTGAAAACTGCACTGTGGTGTTATGGTTTTGCACGCTATTTTGCAGCATATAATCGTTACGAAGGGCGCTAAAGAGACAATAGCAAAACGCTAAGATAATCAGCATAAAGGGAAAGGCGCTGGCGATGGTCATGGTTTGCAGCGCATTGAGGCCGCCTGCTGAAAGAAGCACGGCAGCGATCACCCCTTCAAGGCTGGCCCAAAAAACGCGCTGCCAAGTGGGTGATGCTTTATCGCCGCCAGAGGTCAGCGTATCGATTACAAAAGAGCCGGAGTCTGACGAGCTAACAAAAAAGGTGACGACAAGCGCCAGTGCCAGTACCGACATCACGCCGCTTAGTGGCAATTGTTCTAAAAAAACAAAGAGTGCTACGGCGACGTTATTGTTGACCACATCGCCCAAATTAGGGCTTAAACCGCTCATAATTTCGTGGATTGCGGTGTTACCAAAGACGGTCATCCAAAAAAAGGTAAAGCCAGCCGGAATAAACAGCACGCCGACGATAAATTCGCGAATGGTGCGCCCACGTGATACCCGCGCGATAAACATGCCAACAAAGGGTGACCATGAGATCCACCATCCCCAGTAAAGTAGCGTCCAACCACCAATCCATTTTTCTTTGGGATCGTAAGCATAAAGATTAAAGGTGGTACTCACCAGCTCGCTTAAATAGCTCCCAGTATTTTGCACAAAGGTCTGTAAAATCAGTACAGTTGGACCCATAAAGAGCACAAATAGTGCCAATGCCACCGCTAAAATCATATTGAGATTGGAGATGCGTTTAATCCCTGCATCGAGTCCCATGACCAGAGAAAGCGTGGCTAAAAAGGTGATAAAAACAATCAGACCAATTTGCATCGGTAAGGTGTCTGGCGTTTGAAACACATAGTTTAAACCAGCGCTGACCTGTGCAACGCCAACCCCCATGGAAGTGGCCACGCCAAATAGTGTTCCGATCACCGCAAAGGTATCAACCGCATGGCCCAGCGGCCCATAAATGCGATCGCCAATCAGCGGATAAAGTGCTGAGCGGGGTAGTAAGGGCAATTTGTGTCGATAGGAAAAATAGGCGAGCGCAAGTGCGACGATGGCATAAATCGCCCAGGCATGTAGCCCCCAGTGGAAAAAGGTAATGCGCATGGCATCTTTGGCCGCTGTGGTGGTGCCGCCTTCACCCACGGGTGGGGAAAGAAAATGCATCACCGGCTCGGCCACGCCATAAAACATCAAGCCAATGCCCATCCCCGCCGAAAACAGCATGGCAAACCAAGAGGTATTGCTGTAATCCGGCGTCGCGTGATCAGGACCAAGTTTGATATCACCCAAGCGGCTAATCATCACAGTGACCGCAAACACCAAGATGATCGCCACGGTTAAAATGTAAAGCCAGCTGGCTTTGGCAACCAGCCAGTGCTGTACATCATCAAAAAATTGCTGGGTAAAATCTGGCGCAATGAGCGCGACAGCCATAATGGCGACGATGAGAAGAATGGAAGAGAAAAAAACTGGCTTATTGATATTGCTTTCAAAGGTCATGATTCATCTTGGCTCGAAAGCGCTTCGCTAAGGAACATGCTTCAAGTCTAGATTTGATTTAGGGTTTATGTGCCGTCGCTGGGCGCGCTTCGCATAATCAAGACGTTAGATTGTGCGGGTTATGGTGGCTATCGTTTTTGCGATTAATCGATGGTTGCAGTGACGGTTGAAAATAAAAAGCCCCAGCATGCTGGGGTTTTCTTAAGGCGATAAGGTTAAAGGCTGAGCGTCGACTGATGCGCCATGAGCAAGGCTTGTAGCGGTTGAAAGCTGATGGAATGAATACCTAAATCGCGGATCGCTTTGGCTAGGCGCGGATCGATAAAGGCTTGGTAGTCGGCAACGCGGACTTGCCAATCAACACCAGGGCAAACCGCGCGAAGCTCTGGGGTATCCATAGCTGGATGTAGCATAAAAAAGTGTAAGCCAGGCGGCAGTTCGGCGAGTAATTTTTGCGCCTGCTCAACACGGTTATTAGGCTCGGTGTAGGACATTGCTAAGAAGCTATCAAAGAGCGCGAATCCATCGTTTTGCATGGCAATGGCGGTATCGAGCACATCCGGATAGCGCTCTGTAAGTGGCGTGCATGCTTCGCAGTTGCTCAGGTTGTAATAAGCGCGCGCCCAAGGGCTTGTATTCATGCAATGTGGGCTCATTGCCATGACGGCACATTGATGCTCGAGTGCCAATTGATGCATGACAGGTAGGGTGCTGGCACCTATCATCGCAAGCATGTGGGAGTCAAAGTGGCTTGGGTTTATGCCTGAAGCCAATGCATGATGAATTTGCGCTCGTATCTCAGCATGGACTGCTTGCATATCGGCTTGATGCCAAATTGGCTCAGGTTGCGGCGGCATAAAGCCGCGCTCTGTGACCAGCCCTGTACTGCGAGCATGGGGGAGCAGTGGACGCCAAGGGTAGCTTGGCCACTCTGACGTGAGTGTTAAATGAATGCCGAGATCAATATCCGGATGTTTTTGATAAAACTGCGCCGTCGCCTCAAACCAAGGACAGGGCACCATCGCCGATGCTGAGGTGATGATATTGGCATCGAGCAGATGTTCATATGCAGGCAAAGTCGCTTGATAAACACCGATATCATCGCAGTGAAAAACCACCACGCGATCCTCTGGCCCGTAGCCAAGCGCTTGTAGAGCTGGGTTCATGACAATTCCATTTGAGACTGGCTGAAAAGCTCTAGTTTAATGACCGCAAATGAGATTGCTTGCTCTTTTTGATGTTGCGTTTTTTTTCAAATCAAAGCGTGACGAAACCATGTAATAATTTTTTCAATGAACTTGTGATCTAAATCAATTTAACATTTACATATTTGCTTAATGCTATGAAATCAAAGGCTTTTCAATTCAATTAACAGATTGATAAATCTTATTAATATTCAAACAACAAATGAAAGTAATCGCGTCAATCCCTTGTATCACAAGGGCTACAGCAAGAAATTCAACTTTTCTTAGTATCTATGAAAAATTATTTTATTTTTTTAAAAAAGATTCGTGATCTTGTCGTCATTCTTTTAGCTTAAAAAACAGAGTAGAATCAGGGTTATTAAGACTTTGTCTTCTTCCTACACCAAATCGAGATATCACATGAGCAATAAACTAGTTCTTGTCCTTAACTCAGGCAGCTCTTCACTGAAATTTGCTTTGATTGATGCCGAAACTGGCGCTGCTTCGTTAACAGGACTTGGCGAATGTTTTGGTCTGGCTGATGCACGCATTAGCTGGAAACTCAACGGCGAAAAACATGAAACACAACTGCCGGGTCTAGATGACCATCATCAAAAAGCGATCGATGTGATCGTTGGCATTGTGAATGAAATGCAAGTTGAAGATCGCCTTGTTGCAGTGGGTCACCGCGTGGTTCACGGTGGCGAGCGCTTTGCTAAATCTGTTCGCATCGACCAAGACGTGATCAATGGCATCAATGAGATTCAAGATCTGGCACCGCTGCACAACCCTGCAAACTTGATGGGTATTCACGCAGCTATGGCCGCTTTCCCTGCATTGCCACAATTTGCAGTGTTTGATACCGCATTCCACCAAACCATGCCACCAAAAGCATTCACTGGCGCAATTGCCACTGAGCTTTATGAGAAATATGGCATTCGTCGCTACGGTTTCCACGGTACCAGCCATTACTATGTCAGCCGTGAAGCTGCAAAAATGCTGAACAAACCTGTTGATGAAAGCAATTTCATCTCTGTGCATTTGGGTAACGGTGCATCGGTTTGTGCGATTCATAATGGTCAAAGCGTTGATACCTCCATGGGCTTTACCCCATTGGCAGGTTTGATGATGGGTACCCGTTGTGGTGACTTGGATCCAGGCATCATTGAATTTTTGATGAAAAAAGGCTGGTCACAAGACGAGATCTTCAACACCTTGAACAAGAAATCTGGCTTCTTGGGCGTATCTGGCGTGAGCAGCGATGCACGTGGCGTATTGGAAGCCATGGAGCAAGGTCACGAAGGTGCGAAATTAGCATTTGACGTGTTCACCTACCGTGTTGCCAAATATATCGCTTCATACCTAGTGGCACTGGATAGCCTAGATGCGGTGATCTTCACGGGTGGTATCGGTGAAAACTCACTACCTATTCGTCGCGAAATTCTGAAAAACCTTAAGCTACTCGGTTTTGTAGAAGACGAAAAAGGCAACGAAGATGCACGCTTCGGCGCAGCTGGTCAAATCGCCAAATCGGAAATGCTTGGCGCTGTGGCACTTGTGATCCCAACCAACGAAGAGTTGGTGATTGCACAAGACTGCGTGAACTTGATGTAATTTGAAGTAATTCATCCGTTCAAATCTAAAAAGCGAGCTCATGGGCTCGCTTTTTTGTGTAGTTTTAATAAATGCATTAGCCTAAAAGACAGCTGTGATGATAGAAATACGTAAGCGTTTTAAACGTCGTCTCAGACGGCTACGTAAGTTCAGCACCAACTCAAAGTAGATACGATATACACGTTTGTGGTTGAATAGTTTATTTTTTACATAGCGAAAAAAATTAAAACAAAGGCCAAGCTCCAATCGTTTTTAGATGACGTAAGCCTGATTAGCTAATCAACTATTTCCGTGTTTTCATAGTGTAACTTTGGTTGGTATAGATTACAGTGTTCACTGGCCGAAAAAGTACGGCATACTAGTCGGATGTTGATGTAGCGATTAGCCACAGACTGTCGAGTGAATTTTCACTGCTCACAGAGTTTCTTAACTTTTTTGCTATCTGTTCCTGAATAATTTCAGATTTAAATTCGCTTCAACATACATCATTTTGAGCCGTTGGTTTTCCTTTTTGAACTCTTTCATATGGGCCGTCAGGGTGTATTCATACCGCCGTGTTTTGTTCGCCATTTGTAAAAAGTGGCACTGTGCATCCCTTGCTTACGACAAAGTTCAGGTGCTGACGTGCCAGTTTCCGCTCGCTTGAGAATACACATGACCTGACTGTCCGTGTATCGTGTTTTTCCATATCGAGTCTTTATGAAAAAATTCTACTTTGGCCGTTATTATTTTTTGGGGTTGCTTTGAGTTCTAGCGAAAGCAGGGGAAGCATCAAAAGATGCAGTAAAAAACATAGACTGCATTAAGATTAGAATCCTAAATCATGGTCGATGAGTAGGATGTAGTAGTGCTGTAGTGTATAGAGCTTGTGTTCAGGTTGAGGTCATGTTCGTCAATGCTAAGAGAGCTCGACAAAGCAAAAGTTATGATGCATATTTCGGGTGATTGCGCATACGTGTTTGCCCGAAATACGCAATCAAGAAACTAAAGACAAGCAAAAAAAAGCAATTAAGAAGCTCAAGGCTCAGTTAATACATTACGAACTGAGCCATACTTGAGTTGTTCTGTTTCTTCACAAAGTATTGTTAGTTAACTCCTAGCGCCTTATACACAGCGTCGATAGGATCTTGATAGAAACTAACTTGGAACTTGGTAAATGTCTCAGCAGGCACCGTTGGTATATCACTAGCCGATGCCATAGGGATCAGAATCTTAGTTGCACCAGCTTCTAGAGCGACTTGCATAGAACCTGCAAGATCTTGCACTGGATTAATGACACCACCTAATGTCATTGAGCCAAGTACCACCATCGACTCTTGCATCGATTTCCCAAGCAGAGTAGAGCAGTTCGCAATCAGAGACGCGAGACTCGAACTATGCGAGTTACCTGACATTTGCAAATCGACAAAATGTAAATGGAACTCGTGATCAGAATACTGGTTGTTTGCAGCAATGCGCGACAAGTTACCTTTGAAATACTCAAATCCCACTTTCACCTGTTCTTTTGCTTCAGTATCTGAGCCTAAGCCAGAAGTCGTTAACTTGCCATTGCCCGCTGTCTTCTGGGTTTCAATGCGGAAGACACCTAGCTTTCCAGCAGTACCACGGCTAACGAAATGAACAACACCCGCATTTGGCATTCCTGGTGGAATGATCTGGGATCCACCTTGCTCAGGAACGTTGACAAAGAGCTCTTCTAGGCTTTCGTTATCGATATAGGAAAAGTTAACGTCAAAGAACTCCATACCACCAATTTTTTTCAACTGTTCCTTAACACGGCGACGAACTTCAAGAGCATAAGTCAAACAGGTTCTAACATCTTCTTTAGAATACTCGCCGTGTGGGACTAAAAGCTTAAGTAATCCTGACGTGGTGCGACGAACGGCTATGACATCACGTTGGTTTAAGTTATTTCCCAGTTTGAAGAACTTATCAATAGCATCTGCAAACGCATGTTTGCGCATTTCACGCATGTATTCAGCAAGATAATCGGTGATCAGACCAAAGCGATTAGTGAAGAATTCTGGGCGCATTTTAGGTATTTCCCAGCCAGGAATGTAGGCATGGAAACGATCAAAGAATGCAGAGTCAATCATCTCCGCAGGGAAAGGCGCAAGTAGGTGACTGGTTTTTACCAATGTCTCAACGCTCTGGTCAATGTTACCCACGAAAACCATAGAAGCTTTAGCTTCAATAGAGTCTCGTCCACGACTGAAAGAGCCTGATGCCATGTAGTCTTTCATGATTTGCACGCCATCTTTGTCTTTAAAACGTATCCCAGCAACTTCGTCAAAAGCCACGATATCCCACATGCCAACAAGGCCAACCTGACGGCTCGACATATTGTAGAAAAGGTTGGCTACTGTTGTTTGACCACCAGAAACCAGAAGGGAGTTTGGAGAACATTCTTTATATACGTGCGATTTACCTGAACCACGAGGGCCAAGTTCACATACGTTGTAGTTGTTTTCTACAAATGGGATCATCCGAGCGAGTATATGCCACTTGGCACGTTGCTCTAAGTTAGCTGGCTCCATACCTATGGAGCGAAGCAGCAAATCGAGCCATTGATCCATGGTAAAGTTGCGACGAGCATTAAATACCTCATCCATGTTCATGGATGGCATTTGGATAGCTTTCAGCGAAAGAACAGAAAATGGTGAGGTTTTTTGCCCCTCTTCAAAAAAGTAACTTAACGTCACAATACACCAGATACCACCAGTAAGCAGTTTCTCATTCTCTTTGACCATACTGGCAGGTATTACGGCATCTTTGATACCGAGGTTCGACAAGCTGGCTTCATAAACGTCTTTCTTCTGATTGAGCTTAACCGAAATCTTGTCAATAACCTTGTGCGTGCCACGCTCTCGGATCATCGATTTTACTTTTTCAGCTTCGTCAGGTCTTACGTAATTGTCAGTGAGAATTTTCTTAACTCGCTCCATACCAGCTTGAATCAGGTCATCATCAGTTGCAGAGCAATACATACCGAGCAAGTATTCCAGAACATAAACAGGAACGTTCGCGCCTTCTTTTAATTGTTTAGTTAAGTCTTTACGGACAACGCGACCTTTAAATTCGGATGTCATGAGATCGTCGAGATCGACGTCTCGTATCTCTCTAATTTCCTGAGCAATATTATCGTTAATCATCATTGGTGTCCGTTAAAAAAGGTCGTCGAAGTCGTCTTGAATCGCTAAGTCAATCGTGACGGAATAACTTGCAAAGCGATCATTATTCTCAGTATCCAACATAACCAATTTGTAGCTGGTTGTGCGTTCAAAACCTGTGCCATTGAGAGAAAGAATAGCATTGCGTTTTCTGTCATCAGAATTACTGGACTCTGAATCAAACAGCACTTGGGCTTTGTTAGACACAATTTTGCCGTCAGGATCTTCAATCCAAATGCTTAGGCTACGCTCTTTGAAATCATTGCCTACCGCATTAGTTTGTAGGAATTCAATTTTTTCGGTCAGCGTCACAAGGCGAATCGGGTTACTTAGGGGCACAACACCCACTTTCTGTTTCGCTGTAGTTTTTTGTTTCGCCGTTTTTAGGTGTTCGATGCGAAGAACAGGTACACAAATCTCTTGTGGCATTATGCCACCGTGAATGAACTTCGCACCGCCAACAAAGTTGAATCGGTTGGAGCCTCGAGGGATCATGAACTCGGCTTGGTCACTGTTTGACGATAAATTAGCAGTAACCGTCATGTTTCCTGTCCAGTAAAAATCATCTCTAGGCAATTGTTGCCCAATCAAGTAACGTTTTTTGCCTTCGACAGTGCCTTGAGGCTTAACGGATAACGCCGTTTTATCGGAGTCGACGACATCGCTTGATTTAAATAAAAATCCATGATCAGCGGTGACCAGAATACGATTGCCATTGAGCTTGTTGATAATACGTTCTACCAACAACTTAATTTGCTTAATGCCATCAGCACACGCTTCAAATGTTTGGTTTTCAGTTGCTGCTTTATCACCAATAGCATCAATTTGATCATGGTAAATATACACGATGCGAGTATCTGCAATCGCCTTTCGACCTTCCTCATTTGTCCAGTTCAATACATCTGATGATTTCACCGCAATGCCACGGTACTTCTCAAGAATGGCGTTACGTTTTTCAAGTCCATGGGTACTCAAGCCGTCAGCTTTAAAGGTTACGTCTTTACTAATGTGCGCCGTCAATTCTTGATGAGGCAGTAAAGATGCCATGCCAAGTTGCGTATAGCTTGGTACAACGCCTAACTGTGATTTAATCGTCGATTTAAAACGTTTCTCTTTGTTAATTTGTTCATGGATGTCATGAGCGACTTCGTAACGAAGAGCGTCACTGATGATGACAAAAACACGTTTTACTTGTTTTGACTGGAAGATACGCTCGACTTCGTGGTTGTAGAAATTATATTGGTTAATGATGCCGTCAAACTTCCACTTATCGAGTAGGTTTTCATTATCGACATGCTTACCCCATGCAATAGCGAGGTCATGTAGATACCAGTCCACATAAAGCGCTTCGATATCTGCCACAAGTTGTGTTTTTTTCAAGATATCGGATCCGTGGTGAGAAACCTGATTAGCGTTTTCACAAAATACTCGATATGCAGAATCAAACAGGAACAACTGTTCCTCGTATGCCCGATACATTGCTCTTGCTGAGTCGAATTCAAAACCATCAATAAATTTGGCTTTGAGAGAATAAAATTGCTTAGCCGCTTTAAGTGCTTGATACACACAAGCGTACTTAGTGTCGACAAATACTTGTTTTACGTGGCACCAATGGGTGGTCAACCGGTGTGAGGTAATGGTGTTGAGTGCTTGCTGCTCGATGGTGTTAATGTTTTTAGCAAGAAGAATAGCTAGCTGTTTATCGGCAAACTCAAATGTTTCCACATACATCAGTTTTTCTGGCTGAGTGATTTGAGACAGCTTATTGCGGATTTCGAAGTCCGCTTCAATCTGGGCAGCAATGGTGTTGTAGCTATCTTGATAGGTACGGCTTTCACGAAGCTGTACGATAAAGCTGACAACATGAGCACGGCGTGCGGAGTTCATACCGATACGGTCAATACTGTAACCTGCCTCAACTTGTTCAGAAGTGAGCATCGGTAGTAGGTGAGGGCTAAAACTCTCCAACACACTGTCATTGGATGAACAACCACTATTGACCAGTGCTTGGAAGCATTCTGTGAACAAAAGCTTGGTCGCGAGATCTTGCAACGACGGGTGACGTTTCTCGTCCTTGTTAGTTTCAACAATATAACCGAACTCTTCATAAACAATCGTCCAGAAAGAGGGAGTTAAATTGTATTTATCTAACTCAGCGAGTAGTGATCCTGACTCAAAATCGTTAGCGAGTTGCGCTAGCAATACTTGGAGAATGTTGGCAAATGTTGGCGTTTCTAGTTTTAGGCTTGCCGCGATAAGCGCTAGCTCAAGTTCACGCTCTGTAGCGGACTTAGGAAGTAATTTCTTAAGTCGTGTAACGCGCAGCTTGTTCGCAAAGAAGCTTTTAAACTTGGAGATAACAGGACGAAATTCCATGTTCATGCCAATATCGTTGAGGATCATCGAACTACTGTCGGCATAGAATTCTTGCGCATATAGGCGAATGTCATATAGCCAATCACGAATAGGATCATTCGCTTTCTGTTGGCTGTAGAGCAAAAACGCTTGTTCTGGCTCTAACAATTCAACACGGTGTTTTACTTCTAGGTGTGAAAGCGTATCAATCTCAATGATTGTGGCTAGACCATAACGCGTGTCTAACTGAAGAGTAGGGAGTTCGTCGGTAAACTCCTTGTCAACGTCTTGCCAGAAAACGAGGCGGCTTTGTTCAAATTTCTTTAGGAGGCCCTGAGATATTTGTTCTATGTTCATTTAGTTGTCCCGATAGGGCTTTGTTTAAGCGATAAATCTTGCCAAATTTTATCACTTTCAATGCGCATAGTCAGGTGGATGTTCATAAGCTGTGGTCAGTAATTTCGACCACAGCATTGAATAAGTGAACTACCAGTGTATCTCATTGACTAACCTTCAACTTGCATGTCAATAACTTGCTGGATCAACTGAATGGCGTAGGGGATATCTGATAATTCAGTGATTTTGTATTCAACGTCACCATTACCCCAACGACCAAGACTCGTCACGTCGCGGCATAGCTTCTTTGGATCATGAATTTCAGTGAACTTACAGTTGAGAGATAGCCTTAGACCAGAAGCTTGAGGGATAACATCGACAAAATTGGTGTCCAGTTTGAAAGCGACATAAAGCTTCAAAAATTCTTGTTTCACGTTTTCGTCGAGCGACATGACTTTCTGGCTAAACACTTGAAATAGTTCTTTTGAAGACCCAACTGAAATATACGGATGATCTGAAATCGTATAAGCCGCTTTCTTTGTTGGCTGGGCTTGGTATTTCTCTAAAATTTCAGCACTTAAGCTTGGGTAACGCCATACCGTCTGCATTTTATCCGCGAGTAATTTAGAGCGAGCTTGAATTGAATCTATGTTCCAAGTTTTATGGTTTCTTAAGCTTTGGTTTAGAGTGAGTGGACTACTAGCGAAACCGCCTTCCATATCTCGCTTTCAGTAAAGAATCGATCACTGAGTTCAGAGTTGTAACCTGTTAATGTGAGATTACCAATAGTATGGACGTACTCTTCTTGAATTGATTGCCAATCATCACCTAACGCCTGTTGCCACTGAGACGACAGATTTTTGTTCTGAGGTAATACGTGCTCAATCGTGTAATTTTCAACGCTTATGCGCTCTTTCTTATCGTGGTTTTCTAAGCGTCGTAGCCAGTAGGCTCTGCTGCGAACGTTATACATATCTTTGTGCTGTAGGCAGCGATTTAATTCAGAATCTGACGGGAAGCGACGATAAGAAGTTAAACTGATAAGTTCAGCCTTAAAGCTTTCCAGATAACTTGATTTACGAATGGAGCGAGCGAAACTCGCAAAGGTTTTGTTAAGTGAGTTAGTTGGAATGTCGCATACATAACGTCGGAACACATAGCTCTCAATCAGGCGCACACACTCAATGAACTCATCGAGGGTTAAAATCTGACTATCGTAATCATGATACAGCTCTAGTATCAAAGGATAAGACACATCGACTTTATACGCATTTAAGTCTTGAAAGGCTTCAAGCAATTTTTGCTCTTTTTCCTGCTCTAACGAAAAAGCGATATAGAACTGGGCATGTTTGCGCACATCGGCTACGACATCTTCTATATCAAGCTGTGAGCTACTGACATACTTCTTGAATGCTTCATAAACATCGTTGATTCTTGGTGGCTTGTTCGTTTTCAGCGTCAAATAATCACGCATGAACTGATTAAACAGCCAACTGTACTCACCGTTTCCAAAGTCGCTTTCCATCGGGAACCAGTATCGTTCATAAAGGGCGTTTTGTTGTTTTGGCTCAAGGCCCATGAGTACGAAATTACGGATGAGATCCGCTTGGCTCAAATCTAAGCCTGTGGAGTTGAGGCTTTCAAATATAAGTTGGGGATTGTCTCTCTCGCGATCTAACGCGATATCGACGATAAGTAATTTTTGTAGACCAAGGTAAATTTCTGATACTTGACCGTTACTAAGGCGGGCTAGCTTTTCTTTGAAGAATTGGTAATTTTGAATAACACGAGATGTTGCATCATCGTCGTGCGTGACTTCACCATCGATGATGGCCCTTAGCTCTTTGTCATCAGCTTTAGTCAGTAGAAGCTTGTAATAAAGGTCGCCTTCTTCAGCATCATTACAAAGGTAATACGTTGCCAGTTTTTTAGCATTCGTACCTTCAATAACGGATGTGTTTTCTGCGCTACGAACATTTAGTTCTGAAACTAACGCAGCAATTAATAGGGTTGTAGAGGTTAGTCTCTGTTGCCCATCAATAACGAGTAGTTGAGGGACATCGCTATGGCTGTATAAGCCGCGTTCCACGTAGACTACTGAGCCAATGAAATGGGCTTCTAAGTCAGTCGTACCCGCACGGACGATATCTTTCCATAGTTGCTCACATTGCTCTTGAGTCCAGCTATACTAGCGCTGGTAAATTGGAATGATAAATTGGGCCGATTTTTGTAAGAATTTAAATAATCTGTTTTCTGTTGCTTTCATGGTTACCAACTGGATTTTCAGATATTGTCATTTTTGTTATTAATGTAGAAAAAGAGCAGCCTAAAGGCTGCTCATGAATCAATTACTTAATTTTCTCAGGTGCTTTACCGTGAATAGCTTTCACGTCTGCAAGTAGGTTGCCGAACTTGCCATAGTTCATCTTAACGCCATCATCGAGGTCGATGCTGATCTTCATTTCAGCTAGGTGCTTCAATTCTTCATCGAACTTAACAAGCTCTGCTTGTTTCTTGTCGATGGTTTTCAGTTCCTTATCAATCGAACGAAGTTCTGCGCCTGTAGCCGTTGCTTTTGAATCTTCAAGAATGTTCTTGCGACTTTCTAGCTTACCCATAAGCGGTGTAACGTATTCGGTACGCATACGCGATAGGGTACTTTCGTTATAACGGTGCAAGTAAACCAAACACTCAAACGCTTTCTCTTTACCTGAGCTAAATAACCAGTAAATAGGGCGCTTTTTGTACGTTTTTAAATGATCTTTAAAGAACTGAGTAGAGAAGTAGCGACGGATGGTATCCATCGAGCTTTCACCTTTCTTCGGCTTAATGGCATAAAGGCATAAGCTCTCAGCCACAAAGTCTAAGTTCTCGCTCAAGTGCTCTTCACCCCAAACCGTTTTCACAAATTCACGGAAGCGGGTAGTCGCATCATCGTCAAACAACCATTCTTCGTCAGCCAACGGCACGATACCATCGTCATCAGCAGGGAAAGTTTTGTATGCGCCTTCTGCTACAAGTTCTTTGAAGCCTTCGTTGCCTGAGTGAGCGTAGACTAAGCCTTCGCGATCTAGGGAGTAGCGCCCCATAATACATCCAATAGCATACGAGAGGCTATTTTGGATCAAAGTGCTTTGCATTAGTCCCTGATTTTTTTTCTTATTATCTGATTTGTAAACGTAATTTGGATTGCAACTTAATGTTATATCACCTAATCCAACGTCACTATCAATGATATCATGTAAATCATATGCATCAATTAATAAGAGGTTATTCTCAACTTCTAGTCTTTTTGTTGACATTATGAGATTTTTGATATGCTCGTTGTGACTAGAATTGATTTCTCTTAGTCGCCCCTTGGTGCCTAATATTAATTTGTTAGATGAGAAATTTCTGCTATCTTCTGATGAGTTGAAATCTTTTTTATGGTTGTTAAGTAACTCTTTAGTGTTTTCTACTAATTTTTCTTCATCAGTTACATTGCGCCAAGGTATTTTGCATACATCGTCTTGTTGATAATTTAGAGTTGGTGCAATTAGTTTTAATATCTGACTACTTATGTTTGAATTCAAAAGTGCAAGTAAAGGTATTAATTTACTTTCGTTTTTTTCTGAAAATAAAATAGCTACTTCTTGGTAGGTTTGGTCTTCTTCAATAACCCTAAAGCTAGGCTTGCTAGAAGTTACTTTGCTCCATGTAATCCCTTTTAAATACCAGAATTCTTCACGGATCAGACGACCAGCCTGGGATTTTTTATAATGAGTAAGTGCCTTCTCAGACCAATCTACAACTTCATAATCATTACCATACCACTTTCTATACGCTCCTCCTTTGGAAAATGAGAACCACTTTTTATGTTTACCAATTGAATTATTACTAACTTCCCACCAAAATCGTACAAACCTTGCATTATCTGTTGTAACATTTTTGCCCTCAGATTCGGCAAAATCTCTAATTTCACGTTTTGTATTCTTAAAGACATCGAGAAGCTTGTCTGAAGCCCAGTAAGCAACAGGCGTACCTGTTATATAAGAAAATTTTGAAGTGTTAGTATTAAAAATAACTGATCTATCATTTTTGGAAATAGCTTCTTTCGCTGAGTATGATAATTCTTTATCACCTCCTTTAATATCGACCAGTCGTATAAACTGGCTTTGTTGTTTTAAGACTGACTTATTAATAGAGAATGCACATATTTGAACCGTTGCGCCTTTGAAACCTCCAAGTGGAAGCTCAATAAGACTCCTTAGTAAATTGTCATTAATAATAAACTCTCTTAAATTTTGATGTGATGAAATATACATCCATACATTTGGTGTCATTAAAGCTATTTCGCCAAAAGCTTTTGTCATTTGAATACACTTAACAGTAAACGCAGAAAATAGATCCTTCTCATATCCTTTATAGTTTAAGGACAAAAACTTTTTTAATTCAGTAACATGATGGCTGAAACCCATGTATGGGGGATTAGCTACTGTAACATCATATTTTGTCGCCAGTATGATTGATTGTTCAGTTATAGGTAAAAGTGTTTCTGCTGCTATCTTTGCAGTTGCATCGTGGCTTTTAGAATTTTTTGTCAATTGTTCTTGCAATTGAAGTAGTAGTTTGAGTTGGAAACTGTCGATTTCAATCAATGACCCTAAGTTTTTAGCATCAATAAACTGTTCTTTCAGGTAGCGCAATAAATCAAGGTAAACCTCGTTCTCTGCGGATAGTTCACTGATGTCGATTTGTGGCTCTGCAAACAGGTCGCTCATAGAACCTGCTTTTTGGTTACCATCAAGATCCAAATCAGCCCAAAGTTGGTTAATGTTCAGGTTTTCAGTCGATTGAATCGAGTGGATATTTAACTTGATATCACGAGAGAAAATACGCTTATCATCCTTACGCGCTTTCATCATCACTGCAAAGGCTGCCATTTGCGCGGCGCGATCATCGATATCCAAGCCATAGATGTTTTTGGTAAGAATTAGCTCTGGGATTTCACGTTGGCGATAGCCGCGCTCTAGGTAAATTTCACGCAGCACTTCATACACTTCCACCAAGATGTGGCCAGAACCACAAGCAGGGTCAAGCACTTTGATTGCTTCTGGATCAATACTGGTTGGCGTAATTGCTTTTAGTTGCTCAATAACATCATCACTTTGCTCAGCAGGGGTGATGTAATACGCCATCTTCTCTTTTAATTCAGAGTTAGGGTAGGTAGCAAGCCACTGACGACCAAGCGAGTTTTGCACTAGGTACTTAACAATCCAGTTAGGGGTAAATAGCTGAGTGGCCGCAGGAATGTCTTCACGCTTAACCACTTTACCAATAACCGCATCTTTGTGTTCAGAGATGTAGAACTGGTATAGCCAGCCAATAACTTCAATCTCTTGCCAGTTATCTTCTGGAATATCGTTAACCAAATCCTTTAAGATTGAATCGGTTTTTGTCAGGTTATCTGGCAGTAGTAGCTCAGTTGCGTCATCAAGTGCTTCAAACATGAAAGGCATCGCTTCGCTAAGCTGGTGGCACTGACCAAGAAGAAGAGCACGGTACAACTCTTCTTCTTTGTTGCCATCGAGCACCATATCAATGATGCTTTCTTTGTTTAAGCCGAGGTCGTCGGCTACGTCTGCCGCTGAGCCTAAAATCTCAAAGCCTTCACCAAATTTTGCCCCTTCGCTTTTGCTCAATACTCGGTAGCCATGATCGAGATACTCGTTGACTTCCATGTAGCGGATAGCGGTTAAACGGTTGAACCAAGTAAAAGCAGTTTCGTTAATGAATTGGTTAAAACCATCTTTTAATACGAACTTACC
The DNA here is from genome assembly GCF_921293875.1 of Vibrio stylophorae. Classification (NCBI taxonomy): domain Bacteria; kingdom Pseudomonadati; phylum Pseudomonadota; class Gammaproteobacteria; order Vibrionales; family Vibrionaceae; genus Vibrio; species Vibrio stylophorae. Next base: position 496,791 of record NZ_CAKLDI010000002.1, on the reverse strand, counting down.
GTTGTTCGTGCCTAGCGCTTCGATACGTTTAACGAGTTGGGCACGTTGTTGACCTTGCTGACGAGTAAATACACGACCTTCAATCACGGCACTATCGCCATCAATGGTCATTTCGGCAATGCGATCTGCGTATAAGCCAAGGAATGCAGCACGTTTTGTTACGGCCTCCATAAAAGCCAAACGGGCTTTAGGAGCGTAAGCTTTTAATTTATTGGTGTTCATTATAATCTCGTTCTTATATTGACAGTCCATGCTCAAAGAAGCGTGGACATACTGTAATTGAGTTACTTGATACGTACTTTATGATTAGACGCAATTAAGCCAGATAACTGCGTTTTTAGCGCCGAAAGGTAGGCTTCTAGCTCATCTTCTGTTTCAAGGTAGCTGCTATCGCCAAGTTCTTTGAAGATTAAACCAGTATCAAAAGTAACAACTTTCTTAGCTTTTGGTTTTGCTACAGAAGGCTCCGCCACTTCTAGCGTGCCTGTTGTTGCGGTCGAACCATAGCTATTGGCATCACTTGGTGGTAAATCAAGTGTGCCGTTACCATTAGCAGCTGTTGTTATAGTTTCTTTACGTTTAGCTTGCTCTGCTGCTTTCGCTTGTTGGTCAATGTAAGCATTAATGATCTGCTCAGCTTGTTCGACTAACTCATCTGAATTACGCACTTCTTCATTAACTTCTGCAATGCTTGTCAGCTTGTCCAAACGTTGGAGAGACAGTTGAAGCGGTCGAAGCGCATTATTACTGATGGTGTCAGGTGCTTTAGCGTCTGCAATATGTTGTTGAACATCTTCAATTGCCGTTTGTAGTTTGCTTGCGGCAACACGTCGGCTATTGGCAAGAAGCTCGTTATTTACTGCTTGTGCTTGTTCAATTAAGCCTTGGACATTGCGAATTTTGCCGTAAGGGCGCTTATCCTTGTAAATCGCTTCTAGCTTATCTAGTGCAGATTTTGCTTGCTCAGAAGTTTCTAGTAGGTAGCGGTTTTTCGCGAACTCGACATTCAACGCGTTCGCGAGTGTTTGCCAAGTTGAGAACTGCTTTTCGTAAAACGTTTCGAGGTCTTCAAAATCTTCGACAAAGTCTTCTAAGTCGTTACCTTTGCGAAGTAGCTCATCAATGAACTTGTAGCTGCCTTGTTTTTCAAGCAGGGCAGAGAGCAGCATAATGCCATCTTCGATTTCGTTTGTGCCCGGGAAATAACCTGTGGTTGATTTTGCTTTGAAATCCTTGAGTTTTGCTAGCTTGCCTTTCAAAAGAACGCTTCCTTGTTCAAACAACTCTTTTTCTGTTGTTGGTGCATTTTTCTCGAAAATGCTTTTATAAAGGCCAGCCGCTTTCTTTAGGTTAGCTTCCGATTGTTGTTGAACTCGGCGAATGCGTAGATTTGCACGTTTAGCCGTTTTATCGAGATGCTCAAAAGCACTGCGTAGAGCCACATCTTGTTGGTTCGCTTGTAGTGTCAACTTGTTTGCGACAGCTAAACGGGCAATCATTAGAATGATTTCGTTATCATTCCAGCCATAAGGACGACGAGAGAACTTCTTCACCATGTCTCCCGCAGTAATAGGGCGACCATATTCATCACTGATTGCGATATGCTGTTCAATTTCAGCAATGGCACGAGGGTTGGCTTCAACGTCAGTTAAATCGATGTTCATCTGGCTTAGGTCGTCAACAATTAGAGTTTGCTGAATTTGCTGGCGAATATCACCGTTATACGGTTTGACGTATTTTAGTCTGTTGAAGGTATTCTCAATAACATGGCAGTAGGCGTTATCAATAATGGCACTTGGGGTTGCACCTTTAGTGGTGTAGTTTTGGCCTAGAACGTAGAAATCTGATTGCTTGATTAGTTCTTCTAGTTCTGAAACGATTTGTTTGCGACGAGCACTGTTTTCCGCCGCTTTTGCTCGAATCAAAACTTCCATTTCAGCATCGCGACCCGCGTTGCGCTTGGTGTATTTCGCAGTACGGATGTATGTACGTAGCTCACCAAACAGGCGAGTTTGGTCTTTAAGTTTTAGTAGAATGGAGTCGGATGACTCGTTGCCACAAACCGCATCGTTCATTTCATCGTAGCTAGAATCGATAGGTGAGATCACTTTAAACAACAGGTCGTTATCTGTCGTGCGATCAAAGGGTTGACCATTACAGAAACGTGAAACAGGGAAGTCCTGTTTGTTTTCTGGGTAACGGTAGTTATTGTTTGTTTTTAAGATCTCTTCAAAAAGGATTTTGCTTAACTCTGCTGTTTCGTCAGAGGATTCGATCTCCGTATTTTGGATTTCCTTTTCGATTTCTTTTTCTTCATTGGTCAGGAAGATGTACTCATCCCCTTGACGAGCAATCAGGTTGTTATTTTCAAGGGCATCTAGGCTGTCGTTGATGGCTAAACGAAGTTCACGTACATCCTGATCTACCTCATTAATACATAGGGTAATAATGTTGTCGATGGTGGATTTCATCTCATCAACGTAGCGGATCATAAATAGCGTTTGGAGAACTTGAACAGAAAAAGCATTGATCGAGCTTTTTTCAGCAGCTTGGTTAATGTCGCGTACTACTGCGGTATCAAGGAACTTCTTAATCGATGGGTAAAAGCTGTATAGCGGGATTAAACGACCAATATCATCGGACACAAATTGATTTGTTGCGGTTTGGAACGCTTCAATAAGTGAACGTTCACCTTTAGCAAGGTGTGTACCTGCCGCACCTGCTTGACTGATGCCAGAAAATACCTTTTGAACAATGTTGTATTGGTACGGTGCAAACGGGTAACTTGAAATGAAGTTCTCTGTGCCAGTGAAGTTAGAGAATTCTGCTTTGTTTGTGCGCTCAAAACTTAGGTGGTTACGAATGATATCGCCTTTCTCATTGTACAATTGCGCCAGCGCGGCTTTGGCTGGTTCTGTTTTGTCGAGCAGACGTTTTTCAATCACTTCGTTAACGTTTGAACTTGAAAGAGAGATACGGTCGAAACGTTGTTGGATTCGCGAAAAGTCGTTCTTACGAGAGCCTTCTTGCATTTTACCCAGTACAGCATCCATATCTTCTTGAGATGTAACCACAACCCATGCGCGACCTTCACAAATGGTGCCAAGGTTTTCTGTGATGGTTTGTAGCTTTAGCATCATTTGCGTGTTTTGACCAATGTACTGACCAATTTCATCCACGAAGAAGTGAATACGACGCTCTGGGCTGCCGTCAAGGTACTGTTTTACCCACTTACAGAAGTTTTGAATGTCTAAGCTAAAGTTGTTCTCTAGACGTTCAATAGCCTGGCGACCAGCTTCTTCTGACTGTCCTGTCACTTGGGCGAAAGCTGCGGCAAGGTCATCGCGGTAAAAGTCATAAGAGTCACGTTCTTCTAGCCATGATGATCCTGACAACTCTTCAAATACTTGGTGGAATTCTTGTAGTTTGCCACGAGCATCCAGATCTCGTTCAAGATCGGCTATATGAGCGTGATCGCCTGAGTATCCCATTTTCTCGTTAAATACTTTGAGGAATACTTTCAGGATGGCATCTTCTTTATCATCGGTATCGGCGCGGCTATCGATGTTAAATAGAATGACGTTGTTTTCCTTGTTGATTGCACGACGCATATCACCAAGTAGCATTTGGTCATCTTCAAGTTTTTCTTCGAAGAAGTCGATTGCACGTTTGCTTTTGCCATCATGGTTTGTCTCTACGTTCTTTAGCAAGTAGGACATAATTTTAATGAAGTGCGATTTACCAGAGCCGAAGAAGCCTGAAACCCAAATGCCAGACTTACCTGTCATTGATGCTTTTTTAGGATCATCGACGGACGGCATGTAATATTTGAAGAACTGCTCAATATGACCCTTAAGCTCGGCAGTGATTACGTATTCGTCTAATTCGACAAAGACGGTATCGTTTTCAACTTGATCGGCTTTTACCACGCCATTGATAGGGCGGGTAATGTCTTTAGTAAATAGCTGCTGTAACTGCATGATGGTTTCCTAGCTAAACTTTATTTTAATTTGTTTGTGTGATGGTTACTCTGAGAATTTAAGCGGTACTTTGTAACCAGCTGCACATTATTTAATTGAATTATGCGAGCTTAAAAGCGCGATAATAGTTATTGGATTCGACGCGCCCGAATGGTTTTAGCGCAGCACCATCGTATTCTCCTGGGTAGAACATGACGGTAGGCACTTGACCAACTTTAGCGTGCAAAGCATTGAGTAGTCCGTGCCCGCGAACGATAGGCCATACACTGCCTAAACCGTGAAGTAGAATAAAATCACAATTGTCGATGTTTGCTTCATTGACGATAAATTCTGCGACTCGGTTTTGTTCTAAAGGACCTTTTAGCGCTTTGAAAAGGGCATCATCACCTTTTTCAAACTGCATTTTAAATGCTTTATCAAGGAGGCGGCGCGACTCTAAAAGCTTCACGATCATTTCGAATAAGTTAATGCTCGCAAACGTATACCCACGATTGCTCAGTTTCTTTTCGAGTATGGCGATATGTTCTCGCACGGCGATTTCATGCTCTGGTTTGTAATCGAAAATGTAGAAACCGATCTCACCGCCAAGTTCTTTATTTTGAAGAAAGCCTTCGCTCTCTAAACGTTCTTGGATGGAATCGAGTCGTTGTTGTAATTGCTGCATCAGTAAGCCTCCATCGCTTGGATGATGTCTTCTTGGTCCATTTCTATGAGGAGTGAACGAACGTCAGGCTCTATGTAGATATTGGTTAAAACCTTAGATTTTGTACTTTCCAGAAAACCGCCGTCAGTCATGACTTTAAATGCGACTTGTGCAATTTTGTAAGTCGATGATTCAGACATTTCAGCAAACTCTGGATAGAGGCGGCATTTATCTTCCCAAAAGTATTCCCAGTCTTTGTTGTCGATGCTTTCTCTATACATACGTTTCGCATCCATAACGACAGTTCGCATGAAATCCGCTAAGAGAGGCGAATTAATAAGTGTTGCCGCCATCATCAATTGAGCTGCTGCCTCATAGTTGGCATTTGCTAAGGCAGACAGAAACTCGTTACTTAGGGAGCCAATGCGTTTTTTGATGGTTGCAGCATTACGTTTGGCTGAAGCAGGGGAGCGTTTTTGCAAGATGTTTTGATTAACGATCGCATCATCCCACTGTTCTTTACTTGGTTGAGTAAGTAGCAAATCCGCAATCAACTGACTCTCTTTTATCATTAGGCTGCCACCGATCAGATCGCCAAGATATTTTTTGTATTCAGTCATGTTCGTGTCCTAATTGAGTTGGATTGCTTCATTTTTGGAAGTCGGGGTGGTTTCGTCATCATAACCAGATGCGAGGTGGAGATTATCGACACCATATAATGTTGGTCTGTTTGCAAGCCATAATTGATGCTCAGCACTTCGTTGCGTGGCATTTTTCGAACAATCTACATTCCAGCGACGTAACAGATACCCTGTAAGCGCGGCCCTAACTTCAAGCTTTAACATCCCGCTACTCATCGAATAGTCGAGTTCAATAGCTTTAGGGTGCACGATGTTTTTAGGGTGAGGTACTAGCTCTAAAGGAACAAATCGCATCCATTGCTTGTCTGCGAGCATGGTTTGTTCGTTACCAATCTCTTGGTCTAACAATGCTGCTTTGGTAATTCGCGATATCACGAAGTCACGAAATTGATTGCTATGGCAGTCGTAAGCACGGATATGCCAACGTAGCCCATTATCAATAAGCGAGTGTGGGATGATGGTTCGATTGCTCTCACCACTGCTTATAGATACGTAGGTAATGTTTACGGCTTTACAGTTCAGTGCTGCTTGCGTCAGAACAGAGATAATGTTGATGTTGGGAACATTGAGTTGACTAGGCGTTTCGAACGGGATGCCTAAGCCATTGATCACGCTGTCTTCACCTGCCAGTTTATTTGCCAATTTACTGAGCGTTTCTGTTGGATTGTGGTTAAACAACGGGCTGAACGTATGGGTCTGAAAATAGCGCTTCTCAGCGTTGTCGTAGACGAGGTTGCTGGGCGCTAATTCTTTATAGAGGTTGATGTCGCGAGTCGCGTTAGATAGCCCCATCTTAAAGTGCTCGACGACTTCTGAGCGCATAAAGTGACCAATAAACATTAACTTAAAGTCAATGTAGGCGAGTCTCTGCTTTTGTGCGTAGTTGAGATTATCCATGAAATCATTACTATTTTTTATTTGAGCGAAGTATGACCCATTATGGGTCGAGCATCAATTTTTTGCACTTAATAGGATGTTAGTTTGTATAGAGAAATCTGAGGCTGGCGTATATTGATTTGTTTATATGTATTGGTCAAAACCGTGCTATTCGGTGTTTTAGCGGATTACCATACACTTCAGCGTGAATGTTGTGATTTATCTGTTGATTGAGATTGAGTGAGCGGGTCTTAATTCTTTTTATCAGTCACTTCTCCGCAAAATAATCAATCAGCGTTTTGTGCCAGTCGCTGGATTCGCGAATGTGCAGTAGGGCGCGGTTGATCTCTTCTTTACTGGGATGATTTTCCAACATAATAAAGCCGTAATTTTGCTTCTCTAGCTGGTAAGGAAGCACTTGCAAATGGGTGTAGAGTCCTTGGTTTTCGCGGCTACCTATCATGTATTTTAAGACCACATCATCGGCAACAGCGGCTTTAATCTCGCCTTGTTCAAGAGCAAATAGCAGCGCTTCCATGGAATCAAAGGTTTGGTGGCGAATGCCATAGTTGGTGAGAAATTGCGAGGCCGTGGTTGAGGTTTTCGCGCCGACGGCAATGGTGGCGAGATCGCCAATTCCTTTAATTTGTGCGTTACTTTGCTCAAGGGTCAGTTTACTAGCCAAAAGTGCGGTGATGCTGGCCACAAAAAGCATGGTGATCACCGACATGAGCACAGAGCACACACGTGCCACAATGGATTTAAATTCAAAGAAATTAAAGGGGCCGCGGGTAATAAACAAAAGGCCCACAATAAACACTTCAAAGCCGCGGGCAATGCCATTTTTAGAGGTATAAAGTCGCGCATTTTCGCGATGTTCAAGCAAATAGAAAAAGGTGCCCACAAGCGCGGCCGCTGCAAACACACCACCAATGACTAGCCACAGTGTGCCGTGCGATAAGATGGACCAAAAGGTGCCGGCATAGCCCTGTTTTTTCACCGCAATGGCGAGATGAGTTTCATAAAAGGAGTGGGAAAAATCGGCGAAAATTTCGCGTTCAGGGGTAATGGAGATACAAGAGACGCCAATATCAATCTGCTTTGTTTGAATCGCTTGAAGTAGCTCTCCCAGCGGATAGTCAATGAGCTCATACTCTGCCTCCATATTGGCGGCAATATTATCCCACAGTTCTAAACTAAGGCCACTTAGCGCAGAATCCGTTGCGCCAATAATAAAGGGCGGGCAGTGGTAAATGCCGACTTTTAAAGGCGTGTTTAAGGCTAGCTTTGCAGTTAGATTCTCGCCGTTTTGGCTAGCCTGAACTGATTGCCAAGGTATGATCAGCAGCAGAATAAATCCGAGCATCCAATTGTGAAATATTAACTGCAGTGCATTGTGCTTGGCACACGGATTTACGAGCGCGCTGCTCGTTATCATTTGTGATTTGTAATTTGTGTGGTTAAGTGCGCTCAGTGAGCCACTGACCATGACGGCTCCTTAAACCATGAGATTAGCGTTGGTTTTTCGTGTTTGCGTTATCTTTTTATCTGATCCTAGCAGGCATTTGGATCGGTCAATGTTCGAAGCTGAGAAACATATGAATCAAATATTCGAACTGATTTTAATTAATTGAAATGTAAGAAAAGCCGACGTTGATCGGCTTTCACTAGGAGTTGGTCTACATTGAGGTAAAAATTTTCTGGGAATTAGAAATTCCAATCTTCATCTTCCGTTGCGATGGCTTTGCCGATGACATATGAGGAGCCAGAGCCCGAGAAAAAATCATGATTTTCATCGGCGCTCGGTGACAGTGCCGCCATGATTTCGGGACTGACTTGGCATAGCTCATCAGGAAATAATGGCTCAAAGCCTAAATTCATCAATGTCTTATTGGCGTTGTAATGCAAAAAGCGTTTTACATCTTCAGTCAGTCCAACGCCATCATAAAGCGTCTCGGTATAAAGACACTCCAGTTCATACAATTCAAAAAGTAGGGCGTAAGCTTGCTCTTTGAGGTTTTGCTGTTGCTGCGTTGAAAGCTGTTGGTTCGCACGTTGAAATTTATAGCCGATGTAATAACCATGCACGGCTTCATCGCGAATAATAAGGCGAATTAAATCTGCAGTGTTGGTTAATTTTCCGCGACTTGACCAATACATGGGTAGATAAAAGCCAGAGTAAAATAGAAAACCTTCAAGATAGACGCTGGCGATTTTCTTTTTCAGTGGATGCGCCTCGCTGAGGTAGTCATTTAAGATCAGTTGCGCTTTTTGCTGCAGCAGATCGTTTTCTTTGCACCAACGAAAAGCTTCATCAATTTGCTGTGTGCTGCAAAGCGTTGAAAACACAGACGAGTAACTACGCGCATGCACCGCTTCCATAAAGGCGATATTGCTTAAAACCGCTTCTTCATGAGGTGTTTGTGCATCTTGCATCAGTTTGGGGGCGCCAACCGTATTTTGAATGGTATCGAGCAGGGTTAACCCCGTAAATACGCGAATGGTTAGCTGCTGCTCTTCATTTGAAAGCTGCTGCCATGCTGGAATATCGTTGGAGAGCGGTACTTTTTCTGGCAGCCAAAAATTACTGGTTAAACGGTTCCAAATTTCTAAATCCTTTTCATCCTGCAGCCGATTCCAGTTAATGGCTTCAATCGCCATAGAACCATGGGCACCGTCTTGGTGCCCACTATCAAGATAGTGTTGAGACATTTCTATTCCTTAAAGTGAGCAAGAGACGCACCCTTCAACTTGGGTACCTGCCAGCGCTTGTTGGCGTAATCGAATGTAATAGAGGGTTTTGATCCCTTTTTTCCATGCGTAAATTTGCGCTTTGTTAATATCGCGGGTGCTGACCTCATCGGTAAAAAACAAGGTTAATGAGAGGCCTTGATCCACATGCTGGGTCGCAGCGGCATAGAGATCGATAATGGCGTAGGGGCCAATCTCATAAGCGTCGCGAAAATAGGCTTGGTTATCTTGGTTGAGATAGGGCGCTGGATAATAAACGCGGCCGATTTTTCCCTCTTTTCGAATCTCAATTTTTGCGGTAATTGGATGAATAGAGGCGGTGGCATCATTGATATAGCTGATGGAGCCAGTGGGCGGAATCGCCTGAAGGTTGCGATGATATAGCCCGTGGCGCATCACTTTTTCTTTGAGCGCGAGCCAATCTTGCTGGTTGGGCAGGGTTATGCCAGCGCGCTGAAACAGCGTTGTGACTTTTTCTGTGCAAGGTAAAAAAGATTGACTGCAATAGCGCTCAAAAAATTGCCCCGATGCATATTGCGAATCTTCAAAGCCAGCAAATCGGCTGTTGTGCGCTTGGGCAATTTGATTGGAGCTGGTCAAGCAGTAAAAGAGCACTGCCGCAAAGTAGCTATTGGTAAAATCGAGTGCTTCTTTGCTGTCATAGTGAATATGCTCACGGGCTAAATAGCCGTGTAAATTCATTTGTCCCAAACCAATGGCATGGCTGCGATCATTGCCTAATTTCACCGATGGCACGCAATGCATTTCGCTCATTTGTGATACTGCCGTTAGCGCCCGCACCGCCACATCGACGCTTTGTCGGATGTCGCCACCATCCATCACTTTCGCAATATTGAGGGATCCTAAATTACAGGAAATATCTTGCCCAATGTGTTGATAGTCTTGGTTTTCCTTGTAAGTAGATGCTTCGTTCACTTGCAAGATTTCAGAGCACAGGTTTGACATGGAAATGCGCCCAGCAATGGGATTGCTGCGGTTTACTGTGTCTTCAAACATCAAATAGGGATAGCCAGATTCAAATTGAATTTCCGCGAGGGTCTGGAAAAACGCACGGGCATTGATTTTGGTTTTGGCAATGCGGCTGTCATTGACCATCTCATGGTAGTGCGTGGTGATATCAAGCTCCGACATCGGCTGGCCATAAATGCGCTCGATATCGTAGGGCGAAAATAGATACATCGCTTTGTTTTCTTTGGCGAGGGTAAAGGTGATATCTGGGATCACCACGCCCAGGCTCAGCGTCTTGATGCGAATTTTTTCATCGGCATTTTCACGTTTGGTATCTAAAAAACGCAGGATATCTGGATGGTGCGCATGCAAATACACAGCTCCAGCCCCTTGTCTTGCGCCCAGTTGATTGGCGTATGAAAAGCTATCTTCAAGCAGTTTCATCACCGGAATCACGCCGGAAGATTGATTCTCAATTTTTTTAATCGGCGCTCCTGCTTCGCGTAGATTGGTTAAACAAAGTGCAACGCCGCCACCCCGGCGAGACAGTTGCAGCGATGCATTAATTGCCCGGCCGATACTTTCCATATTGTCTTCGATGCGCAGCAAAAAGCAGGAGATCAGCTCGCCTCGGTGCTTTTTACCGGCGTTTATAAAGGTCGGCGTTGCAGGCTGAAAGCGGCCACTGAGTATTTCATCCATAAAATTAAGCGCTGATTGCTGATCCCCTCGCGCCAAATACAAAGCGGTCATCACTACGCGGTCTTCAAAGCGCTCGAGGTAGCGTTTGCCATCACGGGTTTTTAGCGCATAGCTGGTGTAGAACTTATAGGCACCAAGAAAGGTTCGAAAGCGGAATTTGTACTCATAGGCTTGATGCCAAATCTGCCTTAGAAAATCCTGATCATAGGCAAGAAGCGTGGCCTCATCGTAATAGTCTTCACGGACTAAATAGTCCAATTTCTCAGCGAGATGATGGAAAAACACGGTGTTTTGATTGACGTGCTGCAGGAAAAATTGGCGAACGGCTTGGCGATCCGCATCCAGCTGCATTTGGCCCTGTTGGTCGACCAAATTCAGCATGGCGTTGAGGGCATGATAATCCAATGATTCACTCATGGTGATGTCCATATTGTTGAAGAAAAGCGCTGATCCCATGGTCAACGCGTTGCTGATCTTGAGCGGTGCCTGAGAGCTCAAATCGATAGAGCAGCGGCACTTGGCATTTTGCTGCAATGATCTGCCCTGCACGGGCAAAGTGCTGGCCAAAGTTACGATTGCCACTGCCAATGACCCCCACTAAATAGCGACGAATCTGGGCTTGATTGAGGGTTTCGATGACCGCTTTGGGGACCGCACCTTGCCCATCCCCATCGGCATAGGTTGGGCAGATCAAAATAAAGGGCTGATTGACTTGCTGCGCCTCAAGTGGTGCATCAATGGGGATGCGAATTGCAGGGTGTGTCAGTTTGTCGATAAAACGCTGCGTATTTCCTGAGGCACTGGAGTAGTAGAGGATCATGCGACCAGTCGTCGAATCATATCGGGTCGAAAACCTGACCAATGATCGGGGCCTGCAATCACCACGGGAAGTTGGCGATAACCCAGAGCTGCAACTTGCGCTTTGGCGTGTGGGTTTTGGTTTAAGTCAATGAGTTCATAGGCGATCCCATGGCGATCAAAGGCCTTCTTAGTGGCTTCACATTGCATGCATTGCTGGGTCGAATAAAGCGTAACTTCCATTATAACCTCCAAATGATAATCATTTACAATAAAGCACAAGATGTAGTATCGGATCAAGCTATCAGAGCAATATGTTGATTCAATACCCTATCCCACATAGCATGCGTGGTTGATATTGAGTTGATAATAATTATCATTCGTTAACATAAATAAAGGGGATGGATGATGAGTAAAGACCAATCTTTGCAGCAATCCGCGTCTCTTTCTGAGATGCAATGGCAGGGGCTGACCCTGACACCTGCTGCAGCGAAACAGATATCAAAATTAACCGCGCAAAATGCGCTTCATTTTCACCTTTCAGTGCGGGTTTCTGGTTGTACGGGCTATGCCTATGTGGTGCAACTTATCGAAAAACCTGAACCGGTTGATTTGAAATATGAATCCCAGGGCTGCACGTTTTACGTGGCATTAGCCGCAATGCCCTTTGTTGACGGGACAGAAGTTGATTTTGTTCGCCAAGGTCTTAACCAGACCTTCATCTACCACAATCCACAGGTCAAAAATGCGTGTGGCTGTGGTGAAAGTTTTGGAGTTTAGCCATGTGTGCAGTTGAAGTTCAGCCAGAAGTCGAAGCACTGGTGACGCAAAGCCATTACAAGGAAGGGTTTTATACCGAAGTTGAAAATGACACCCTTGCGGTGGGCATTAATGAAGCTGTGGTTCGCGCCATTAGCGCGAAACGAAATGAGCCCGAATGGATGCTCGAGTTTCGTTTAAAGGCTTATCGAATATGGACCCAAATGAGTGAGCCACATTGGCTCAAAGCCGATTATCCCAGCCTTGATTATCAAAAATTTAGCTATTATTCAGCGCCAAGCTGCGCCGCTTGCGATGTGCCTTCATCGGGTGAGCAAGATGGCAGTAATGATTTTCTCACCGAAGAGGTGGAAGCCGCCTTTGAGGCCTTAGGCGTCCCGGTGCGTGAAGGGCAAGAGATTGCTGTTGACGCCATTTTTGACTCGGTGTCAGTGACCACGACTTACCGCGATGAGTTAAAAACGCTAGGTATTATCTTTTGCTCCTTTAGCGAAGCTATTCAAGATTACCCAGAGCTTGTGCAGCAGTATTTAGGGCGCGTTGTTCCTCCTGAAGATAATTTCTTTGCGGCATTAAATGCGGCGGTTGCCTCTGATGGCACCTTTGTTTACGTGCCGCCAGGCGTGCGCTGTCCACGTGAACTCTCCACCTATTTCCGTATTAACCAAGCGAAAACGGGTCAGTTTGAACGCACCATCTTGATTGCTGATAAGGGCGCATACGTCAGCTATATCGAAGGTTGCTCTGCGCCGATTCGCGATAGCTATCAACTTCATGCTGCGGTTGTAGAGGTGATCCTTCATGAACAAGCGGAAGTGAAATACTCCACGGTGCAAAACTGGTATCCCGGCGATAACGACCAGCAAGGCGGGATTTTGAACTTTGTGACTAAGCGTGCGCTGTGTGAGGGTGACCATAGCAAGATGTCATGGACGCAGTCTGAAACGGGCTCAGCCATTACATGGAAATATCCCAGCGTCATTCTTAAAGGGGATCACTCAATTGGTGAGTTTTTCTCTGTCGCATTGACCAGTGGCACACAGCAAGCCGACACGGGTACCAAGATGATTCATATCGGCAAAAATACCCGTTCAACCATCATTTCTAAAGGGATCTCCGCTGGCCGCAGCGAAAACAGTTATCGCGGTATGGTCAAGGTGCTTCCACAAGCCATTGGCGCCCGTAATTTCACGCAATGTGACTCCATGCTCATCGGCAGTGAATGCGGCGCGCACACATTCCCAACCATTGATGTTCGAAACGCAAGCGCGCAGGTCGAGCATGAGGCCACGACCTCGCGAATCGGTGAAGAACAACTCTTCTATTGTGTGCAACGTGGCATCAGCGAGGACGATGCTATCTCTATGATTGTCAATGGATTTTGCAAAGACGTCTTTTCCGAGCTTCCACTGGAATTTGCAGTTGAAGCACAAAAACTTCTGTCCATCAGCTTAGAGCACAGCGTGGGCTAGCCATTGCGAGGTAAAACAATGCTAGAGATTATCGATTTACATGTCTCTGTTGAAGACAATGCCATTTTAAAAGGGATTAACCTGACGGTAAAACCAGGCGAAGTCCATGCCATTATGGGTCCCAACGGCTCAGGTAAAAGTACCCTTTCTGCCACGCTCGCAGGTCGCGAGGAATATCAGATCGAACAGGGCGAGATTCGTTTCTATGAGCAGGATTTAACTGACCTTGATGCGCAAGAGCGTGCTGGCGAGGGGGTCTTTTTAGCCTTTCAATATCCTGTCGAAATTCCAGGTGTCAGTAATAAATTGTTTTTACACACTGCGCTCAATGGGATTCGCGATTACCAAGGGCAAGCGCCCATTGACCGATTTGATTTTGACGACCTGCTTGCTGAAAAAATGGCACTGCTGAAAATGCCAGAAGATTTGATGCAGCGCGCCGTGAATGAAGGTTTTTCTGGCGGTGAGAAAAAGCGCAACGACATCTTACAAATGGCGGTGTTAAGCCCACGTCTGTGCATTTTGGATGAAACGGACTCAGGGCTAGATATTGACGCCTTAAAAGCTGTTTCCGAAGGGATTAATGCACTGCGAGATGGCAAGCGTTCCTTTATTTTGGTGACCCATTACCAGCGCATTTTAGATTATGTAAAACCTGATTTTATCCATGTGTTATCACAGGGGAAAATTGTCAAATCTGGCGATCATACTCTGGCGAAAACTCTAGAGGAGAAAGGCTATGGCTGGATCACTGAGCAGCAATAAAGCGCAAATGCAGCCGCTAGCATCGCTCGAACAGCTGGTGGCTCAGTCTGCATCATACGTATGGCAGCAAGCGGCAGCGCAAAAGTTATTTGAGCAGGGGCTGCCCGAGCGACGAGCGCCGCAATGGCAACACACCTCGCTAAGCGATCTGCTTGTCTCGCCTATTCATCCATGCGTGTCGCAAACCTTAAACCATGATTTATTTGCGCAGTTGAACTTACCCGTTGATGGTTATCGATTGGTCTTTTTCGATGGCCAGTATCAAGTGCGTTTATCGGATTGGATTTCACATGCCAAGGTAACCGTGCTAAATGAGCTGGATGATCTGCAAGGGCAGAGCTTGCGTGATGCCATTTCAGAGGATGCACTGAGTCTATTGGTGGACGCCGTCGCGACGGCGGGCGCTTATATTCAGCTGCCATCCGAGAAAACATTGGATAAGCCGATTTACCTTATTCATATCAACTCAGGCAATTGCGGTGAAATGTGTGCCTATCGACACCATGTATGTTTGCATGCGGGGGCAAAGGCCACGGTGATTGAGCATCATTTGTCCCTTAATGGCAGTGGTGGCGCGAGTGTGTCGCGTTTGACCATGGATTTAGCCAAGGGCAGTCATTGCGATCATATTAAGTTGGTAGAAGCTGGCGAAAATCAGCAGCATTTTGCGCACAATGATATTCAACTCGCGGCATCGGCATCTGCGAAAAGTCATCTATTTTTGCTTTCTGGCAAGCTGATTCGCCACCAAACCAGCAGTCGCCTTGCAGGTGAAAATGGCAATGCGTCGATGAATACATTGGCCTTGCCGATTGGCACTCAGCGTATTGAAACGCGAACCTTGCTTGAGCATCAAGCGGCGCATTGTGAGAGCGAGCAGCTGCATAAGCTAATTGGTCAAGGTCAAAGTCAAAGTGTTTTTGATGGCATGATTTGGGTGAGCCCTGATGCGCTTAAGACCAATGGTCAAATGGACAATCACAATCTTTTGCTGAGCGAAGATGCGCGTATTTTATGCCAGCCGAAGCTTGAGATTTACGCCGATGATGTGAAATGTAGCCATGGCGCAACCACAGGGGAAATTGATCCAGAGCAGCTGTTTTATCTGCAAGCACGTGGCATTGAGCGCCGTCAGGCAGAGCAAATGCTGATCCATGCATTTGCTGCTGATGTGGTACTCAGCATGAACCATGACAAGGTCCGTGAGCATGTGCTGGCGCGCGTCACGGAGCTGCTGGGAGGTGGTGATGCTTGAAATGAGTGCTGTGGCGAATAGCAGCAAAGATGGGGCGCTTGAGATGACCCCCATCGAACAAGCGTTTGATGAAAATCCATGGCGACAGCAGTTTCCTGTCCTTGCTCAGCAGGTGCATGATCAGCCGCTGATCTATCTTGATACTGCAGCGTCAGCGCAAACCCCAGCGGTTGTGATTGAGCGTATGCAGCACTTCTATCAGCACGAATATGCCGCGGTGCACCGCGGCATTCACCATTTGAGTGCCGTAGCGACTGAGCGCATGGAAGCAGTACGCGCTCAGGTTGCACAGTTTATTGGTGCGCAAAGTGAGCGAGAGATCATCTTTACCAAAGGTGCGACGGAAGCGATCAATTTAGTAGCGCACAGCTTTTTGCCTGAACAAGCCAAAGCTGGAGATGAAATCATCATCACCGAGATGGAACACCACGCCAATTTGGTGCCTTGGCAAATGCTTGCTCAGCAACTGGATTTAACCCTGCGAATTTGGCCGGTCAATACAATGGGCGAACTGGCCATCTCCGATCTTAAACCCCTGCTCAATGATAAAACCATATTGCTTGCCATGACTCAGGTGTCCAATCTATTGGGAGCTCATACACCTGTGACTGAGGCCTGTGATTTAGCGCATCAACAAGGGGCGGTGGTGTTGGTGGATGGCGCGCAAGCTGTGGCTCACCAAGCGGTGAATGTCGAGCAGCTTGGCTGTGATTTCTATGTATTTTCAGGCCATAAACTTTACGGTCCAACGGGCATTGGTGTGCTCTATGCCAAAAGTGAGATGCAATCGCGCATGCGACCATGGCAAGGTGGCGGCGCGATGATTGGCCAAGTGACCTTGCCGCAGGGTACCACCTATGCACAAGCACCGTGGTGTTTTGAAGCGGGTACCCCTCATATCGCTGGGATCATGGGGCTTGGCAGTGCCATTGAATATGTTCAAGGCATTGGTCTTCAGCGCATCGCAGCCTATGAAGCTTACTGGATGGCGCAGCTTCGCCAGCAGTTAGCACAGATGCCGGAGATAGAGATCTATAGCCCGCAAGCGAGCAGCATATTGGCATTTAATGTGCGAGGTCAGCACGCTTACGATGTGGGCATGTTTCTCGATCAATTCGGTGTGGCTATTCGAACGGGTCACCACTGCGCTCAGCCATTGGTTGAGACATTCGATCAGCATGCCATGTGTCGCGTTTCTGTTGGGCTTTATAACGATCGCGCGGATCTGCAAGGCTTTGTCACGCATCTTAAACAGGTGTGTCAGCTACTGGGAGTATGTCAATGACGCCAGAAAAGATCACAACTAATTTTTCTCGCTGTATGGACTGGCAAGAGCGATATCAATATCTGATAGAGCTGGGTCAGCGATTTGCAACTATGGATGCCACGGATTGTACGCAAAACAAACGCATTGATGGCTGTCAAAGCCAAGTGTGGCTTGATTGTCAGCTAAACGCGCAGGGGCAAGTGGCTGTGCGCGCGACCAGTGATGCAGCCATTGTCAGAGGTCTACTCGCGCTTGTGATCATTGCCTATGACGGACAAACGCCAGCGCAAGCAATGCAATGGCCCATGGCGCAATGGTTATCTTCATTGGGTCTTGCGCAGCATCTAAGTCCAAGCAGAACGCAAGGTTTATATGCGGTGATTGAGGCGCTGCATCAGCAGCTGGCGAAGATGACTCAAGCTTAATCATTGGTGCTATGAACCTAGACAAAAAGCTCCTCGCGGGCTTTTGTTTTATTGCTTTGTATTGCGCGTATGCGGCTGTTATGTGCTCGAATTAAGCCAGATGTGACATCAGTGCTTGGTGGTTTTCAATGACCACAACGCCGATGTTTTTGAACTCGGTGATCAGGGCGTCATTGTTTTCAGGAAAGACGGCGCGAGTCGCAGCGAGGTTTAAAATCACGCGAAAATTGGCTGCGATGAGCTGCTCCACGGATTTTTTCACGCAAAAATCAAAGGCGAGACCGCCGATGATTACGGTATCAATCTGCTGCGCACGCAAGTATTCAATGGCGCCCGTAGAGCGCGTATCCGCTTGATCATGATAAAGCGCGCCATAAGGGTGCGCGTTGCCATCCAAACCTTTGTTGATCTGAAAATCATAATCGAGCACGGCAGGTAATCCCGGCAGTAGCTGCGCGCCTTGGGTGCCGATAACGCAGTGTACGGGCCATTTCACATCCACTTCCGGCAGCCCCACAGGGGTGAGGACTTGCTCCGATGATTGCGCTTCCCAAGCTGCGCCCGGTGGGTGCATATCCCGTGAAACCAGCTTAATTTTGCCATGGCGATGATTAGCTAAAAGCTCAGGCACAATCTCTAACGCGCCTTGCACAGGCAGCTCAAGTGGGCACAGTTCGCTAAAGCCCTGCTGGGGGTCGATATCGAGACTGGCCGTGTGGTTGGGATCAATGGCGATGGGCATGATATTCAGCGCTGTCATGAGCATTCCTTAGCCGCGCAGGCAGGTTTGAAAATAGGTTACCGTTTTTTCGCCCAGAGTATAGACCTGAGCGGGCTTGCCGCCTTTGCCTTTGTTACTGGAGGCCATCTTATTGGCACTGACGATCACGCCGGTATCAATCAGGCGGCGTTTGATACTCATACGATTTACCTCCACACCAAATTTCGCGTAGGCATCGATGATATCGGCGATCAAAAATTCCTTTTCCAGCGCAAATAGCACCACAGAGGTGTACTCCACGGCAGCGCGCAGTTTTTTCCACGCCAGTTCAATGAGGGCTTGGTGGTCAAAGGCCAGCGGCTGCTCTCCACGCAGAATATTGGCGAGCGCAAACCAAGTGAGTTTGTCATCACTGACCCCAGCATCATGCACTTGCTCAACGTTCGCTTGGTTGAGCAGGGCATAGTGAGCAATGGTGACACTCCAACCCTTGGGGTCGCGTTTGGGATTCCCATCAACCATGGGCTCACTGATGTAATGGGGGTAGGTGTGTATTTTTTGTCGGCAAATTCGGCGGCGTGCACCGTCAAAATCTTGGTCGGCAGTATCACCACCAAAGGCAGTCATATCTTGATCAAATACGAAGCCGCCAGGGATCGCCCACATACCGCATTGTGGGCGGTCTGGGTTGGAGCGCTTCATCAATAGCACTTCCAGTCCTTGCTTGCCGAGGCGAAGGCAAATCATGTCGATGGTGACAATCATGGTTTTACTCTTCTTCAAAATCCTGCCTATACCATAACCGCATCGGCTAAAAGGTCAAGGGTTATAAACAACTTGTTTGTAACTAATTTCATCCCATTGAGCGAAAGTTTAATGGATACTTTCGCATGAACAATGAAGAGATATCGAGGATAAAGGGTTGAAAGATGAAAGAAACATCCACCAGCATTTGTACAAAGAAAAAAGGCTGCCAGCGGGTGAGGGTAAGGAACAAAAGTTGACAAACTGGTCGTGCTTGGATATTGTTTTGCCTCAAGTAACAAACAAAATGTTACTAACCTGATGTCTGGGGCGATTAAAATGACCAGATAACTAGAAGGAAGATGCATGAACACAGCACTTTTTGACGACACCATCATTCAGAACTTGATGGATCTGGATGTATATAAAATCAACATGATGAATGCGGCGCACAGTCTGTATCCAGACGCCATGGTTCGCTATGAGTTGATTGTACGTGCGGATGAAGACTTGAGTGATTTGCTTACTGAAGTCCGTCAAGAAGTGGATAAGTTGGCCTTCTATCATTTTTCAGATGATCAGTTGCACTACCTCGAAAAGGTTGCGCCCTATCTTTCTCGCTCATTTCTTAATAGCCTGCGCTATTTCAAATTGGATCCACAGCGCCAAGTGCAAATTGGGATCGGTCAAAACAGCAAAGGTCAGCGTCAGCTGAAAGTGTCTATTCGCGGTAGCTGGAAAGATGTCATCCTTTATGAAACCTTGGTGATGAGCATTATCTCTGAGGTACGCAACCGTCGCCGCTGGGCTGATCTACCGGTTGAACATTTTCGCCAAGTATTGGCCAATAAGGTGAGTTGGTTAAAAGGCCAATTGGCTGAACGTGGGATCACCAATTTCCGTTTTTCTGAAATGGGTACCCGCCGCCGTTTTAGCGCCAGTGTACACCGTGACGTGTTGGATTATCTCAATCACCAAATTCCTGATTTATTGCTTGGCACCAGTAATTACCATCTCGCTCGTGAAATGAATCTGACGCCCATCGGTACTGTGGCCCATGAGTGGTTTATGGCGCACCAAGCTTTTGTCAATGTTCGCGACTCGCAGCGTGTTGCGCTGGAGCAGTGGCACCAATATTTTGGTGGCGCTTTGGGCATTGCACTGACCGATACCATTGGCATCGACGCCTTCTTGCATGATTTTGATCAGCGCCTATCGAAAGCTTACGACGGTGTGCGTCATGACTCAGGCTGTCCGATCACTTGGGGGGAGCAGATGATTGCGCATTACCAGCAGATGGGCGTCGACCCACTTGAAAAAGTATTGGTCTTTACTGATGCTTTAGATTTTGAGCGCGCCTTAGAAATCTGTGAGCACTTTGCCGGTCGTATTCAAGTCAGCTTTGGTATTGGTACCTTCCTTACCAGCGATATGGGTGAGTGGTATAACGCTCAAGGTGAAGCCTATAAGCCGTTATCTATCGTGGTGAAAATGGCTGAATGTAATGGTCTACCTGTGGCTAAGATCAGCGATGAGCCACAAAAAGCCATGTGTGAAGATGGTAGCTTTTTAGCCAATATTAAACAGCGTTTTGGTATTGCCGCGTAAGCAAACAGCGAACTCAGATTGAAATGAAAAGCCAGCGAATGCTGGCTTTTTTGATACTGGGGTGCTGCGAAACAGCTATTTATTTTCAGCGCGCTTATTTGTGTATTGTTCTGCGCTGAATGCCAACTGCTTTGGCAGTTATCCAGCGCGGGCACCGTTTGGCATCGGTGTTTCTGGACATGCAAGGCAAGGTTGCAGTTTGTCTTCATAACCGATATCAAACAGCATGCCCTGTGAAATCTCACCGGCCATTTTGCGATCTGGTAAATTGACCACAAATAGGGCTTGTTTGCCCTCAATCTCTTTGGGGTTCTCGCGCTCTTGTTTGATCCCCGCCAAAATGGTGCGCTGATGATCGCCAAAATCCACGGTGAGTTTCATCAGCTTGTCAGATTTGGCAACCTCACTGACTTCAACAATCAAACCGACTCGAATATCGATTTTGGCAAAATCATCAAAGCTAATGGGATCTTTAATTGGGGCGTGTTTCATCTATGTCTCTTGATTGGCGATGGCGCACATAGTACGTGCCTTAGTTAAGGCAGCTATTACGCGGTGGATTGATAGGCGACATGATAGCCGATTGCGAATGCGGCGTCGCTTACGCGCGGTGTATCGACATTGGCATGGTCGTTTGTTATTGCTTACAGATGACCCTTTTAAGCGTCAGTGGTGATGATATTAGAAGACACGCGCGTGACTGCTGGCCCTGCCTTTAATTGAAAAATGAATTTCGTGGCTGGTCATGGCCTCGGTTTGTTGATTGAGATGCTGACACAGTAGTTTGGCAGCTGATTTTCCCATGGCGTGATAATCAATGATTGCACTGGCAATCGGTGGATAGGTGTGCGCCAAAATAGGGGCATCTTCTAAACAGATAATCGCCATTTGTTCTGGCACTTTAAGGACGCGGCGTTGGCATTCAAAAAGAACGCCTAGCGCAATCTCAGCGTGGCTGCAAACCAGCGCATTTAAACTGGCCTGACGGAGTAAAAGCTTGGCTAAACCTTCACGACCAAATTCAGCGCTGGGGCGCTCATGGGTGGTATGGCTGTGATCTGGTGTGTAATAGTGCTTCAATAGTGCAGATTGCCAGCCTTGAAGCTGCTGCTGCAACATAGACAGTTGGCTACCAGCGCCAATAAAGCCAATTTGATCATAACCGTGCTCAATCAAATGGGTGGTTGCACCTTTGCCAATGGCGAAATGATCCACGCCAATGGTGGGATAGCGCGTATCCACATTGTATTCGCCCAATTTAAGTACCGGCACCTGGGCATTACTCAGCAGTTGGTGGGTTTGCATTGATTGCTGACAGCCATAGAGTAAGACAGCTGCTGGATGGTGCGCCATCAGTGCGCTGAGTAGGGTGTGCTCTTGTCCGGGCTCGCCATCGAAATATCCCAAAATGAGCTGATAACCGGCTTTGTTCAAATAGCGCTGAAAGCTGGGTAAAAAGGCGGCGGCGATAAATTCCATACCACTTGGCAGAAGGGCGATTACTGTATCGCTTTGTCCTGATGCTAAAGCGCCAGCGGCTTTATTGGGGATATAACCCAAGGTGCGAACCGCTTCTTCAATCTTTTCTCTGAGTTTTTCTGATACCGCATCGGGCGTGCGTAGCGCGCGCGACACCGTCATTGATCCTACGCCCGCATATTTGGCCACGTCAGCCAATGTCACTTTGCCTGTGCCTTTTCGTTTGCGTGTTGGTTCGTGGCTCATGGGGTCCTTCGTGCGAGGTGATGTGATCATGGGTTGCTCTGAGTGTACGGAATTTATGGGTGCTCAGCGCCGTTAAATTGGCGCGAAGGACTAAAAATGATAGCGCTATCACGATTTAATGATAGCGCTATCAGGTAGCGCTATCAAATGTGAGCTCGATCGTTTTTTGTTGTAACAAAGGGCGATACATTTGCGTCACTTTCTACGACAGAGACGTGAAACATGCTAAGCACGCTATTAACGCCAGACGTTATTTCTATTCACAAAAGTGCCGATGATTGGCGTGATGCCATTCAAAAATCATGCGCAGCATTGATTGCCAACGGCAGCATTGAACCAAGTTATGTGGATGCCATTTATGCATCGCATGAAGCCATGGGTCCTTACTATGTAATTGGCCCTGGGATGGCGATGCCGCATGCACGTCCTGAAAATGGTGTGAACCGTCTATCACTGGCATTGACCGTGATTGAAGAGGGCGTGAACTTTGATGCCGATGAAAATGATCCGGTGCATCTGTTGGTGACTCTGGCGGCAACCGATAGCAATAGTCATGTGGGCGCCATCGCTCAGTTAGCTGAGCTGTTTATGAATGAAGAACATGTTGCGCAGCTAATGCAAGCCAAAACCGTTGAACAGGTGATGGCAATTATCTCGCAATATCCGTAGCGATTTCATTTGAAATCAACGAATTAAAACTACAACACAATACCAATACATATTTCAACACACGAAAACGAACACAGAAGGTACGCATTATGAAAATCATGGTAGTTTGCGGTCACGGTTTGGGTACAAGCTTGATGATGGAGATGAGCATCAAATCAATCATCAAAGATTTGGCAGTGGATGCCTCGGTGGATCATATCGATTTGGGTTCAGCGAAAGGCACAGATTGTGACATCTTCATCGGTACCAACGATATTACAGATCAGTTGAAATCTCTGGGTGTCAGCCAACGCATCGTCAGCCTTGACAATATGGTTGATAAAAATGCGATGAAAGAGCGTCTATCCGTCGCACTACAAGAGCTTGGTGCACTATAAGGGGCCGCCATCATGATGGGATTTTTTAACTTTCTAATGAACGACGTGTTGTCAGAGCCTTCCGTATTGGTCGGCCTGATTGCACTGATTGGTTTGGTGGCGCAAAAGAAGCCTGCCACTGAATGTATTAAAGGCACGGTAAAAACCATTCTTGGTTTTATCATCCTAGGCGCAGGTGCGGGCTTGGTGGTGAACTCTTTGGGTTCATTTGCTGAGATCTTCCAAAACGCTTTTGGTATTACTGGCGTAGTGCCAAACAACGAAGCCATTGTGTCAATCGCGCAGAAATCTTTTGGTAAAGAGATGGCGATGATCATGTTCTTTGCCATGCTTGTGAACATTTTGATTGCACGTTTGACCCCTTGGAAATTTATCTTCCTCACTGGTCACCACACCCTATTTATGTCCATGATGGTTGCTGCAATCTTGGCAAGTGCGGGCATGAGCGGCGTGAAGCTGATTGCAATTGGCTCGCTGGTTGTGGGTAGCATGATGGTGTTCTTCCCTGCCATTGTTCACCCATATATGAAGAAAGTGACGGGCTCTGATGATGTAGCCTTGGGTCACTTCTCAACACTGTCTTATGTGCTGGCTGGTTTTATCGGTAGCAAATTTGGTAACAAAGAGCATTCAACTGAAGAGATGAATGTGCCTAAGAGCCTTCTATTCTTGCGTGATACGCCAGTGGCTATCTCCTTTACCATGGGTATTATCTTCATGGTGACTTGCCTGTTTGCCAACAAAGAGTTCTTGTTGACAGTAACAGGTGGCCAACACTGGTTCATGTTTGCATTGATGCAGTCCATTACCTTTGCTGGTGGTGTGTACGTGATTTTGCAAGGTGTGCGTATGGTTATTGCTGAAATCGTGCCTGCATTTAAAGGGATTTCAGACAAGCTTGTTCCAAACGCGAAACCAGCGCTTGATTGTCCAGTTGTATTCCCATATGCGCCAAACGCAGTATTGGTTGGCTTCCTAGCAAGCTTCTCTGCTGGTTTGGTGGGTATGGTTCTGCAATATTTGATGGGTCTAACCATCATTATTCCAGGCGTTGTACCACACTTCTTCGTGGGTGCAGCAGCAGGTGTGTTTGGTAATGCCACTGGTGGCCGCCGTGGTGCAATCTTGGGTGCATTTGCTCAAGGCTTGCTGATTACCTTCTTGCCTGTGTTCCTACTGCCAGTTTTGGGTGACCTTGGCTTTGCCAATACCACCTTTAGCGACGCAGATTTCGGCGCAGTTGGTATCCTTCTTGGTCTGATTGTTCGCTAATTTTCACTTGTTTCTCCCTACCTTACTAATTCAAGGCCTCTTTAGAGGCCTTTTTTGTTTCTTATCAATCAATTAATAGAAATGAAAATAATGTTTGTCAGGATTTAAGTGCCAGCGTATGATGGCCGCGATTGGGGAGTAGTCACCATCGGTCTAATTGTCGTCATCACGAAGTGCGCACACTTCCGGTAATTAGAGAGCACTATGCTTTGACGAGACCAACGCAAAGAAACCAGCGCCTTAACCTGCGTTGGTGTTGTTCTATGCGGAGGTAGCAAGGCATGGTTTCCACCTTCCTCCGCCTTTGTTTGACGGAGTGACCCTATGTCTCTTTTCGGCTATGAAGCTTTAGCCGTCATGACCCTACTCATGATAGGGCTTGATCTATTCCAGACCCGTGGCGGTCAAATTACCATTAAAAAAGCAGCGATCTGGAGTGTCTTCTGGTTTGCTTTGGCAATTGCATTTAACTTCGTGATTTATGCTTACTGGGACCAAGTGGCTCCAGACAGCACCTATCATGCCAAAGAAGCAGGCACTGCCTTTTTAACCGGTTATTTGCTCGAAAAATCCTTGAGTGTTGATAACCTCTTTGTCTTTGCATTGCTCTTTACCCAATTTGCAGTGCCAAGTGAGTTGCGTCCACGCGTACTGACTTGGGGTATTTTGGGTGCCTTGATTCTACGTGCCATTATGATTGGCGTCGGTGCTGAATTGCTCGAAACTTTCCACTGGATTTTGTACGTGTTTGGTGGCTTCTTGATCTACACCGGCTACAAATTGTGGCGTGAAGAGGAAGAAGATGAGCACAATGATGGCCCATCCTTGCCTGAGCGTTTGGTACGCAAGATTATGCCTGTGCTACCAGATTATGACGGTCACAAGCTTGTTGTACGTCGCGATCATAAATTGTTCGCAACCCCGCTGCTTGTTGTGGTGGTGGTGATCGCCTTTACTGACGTGATGTTTGCGCTGGACTCTATTCCTGCAATTTTCGCAGTGACCCGCGAACCTTACTTGGTATTGACTGCAAACGTGTTTGCATTGCTTGGCTTGCGCTCTTTGTACTTCGTGCTTGAAGGGATGTTGGATCGCTTCTGTTACTTGCGCCCAGCATTGGCGTTTATCTTGACCTTTATCGGTATCAAGATGCTGATGTCACACACCGCCTATGCGATCCCTACACTGGTCTCTTTGGCTGTGATTGTGGTGACCATTACCGTGGCCATCAGTGCTTCGCTTTGGGTGACCCGTAAGCAAGAGAAAAATGCTAAAGTGCAAGAAGAGAAACAAGCATAACCTGATAAGCACAAGTCATTTGCTTGTTTACAATGATTGAATCGAAAAGCGCAGCTTAGGCTGCGCTTTTTTTTGTACCGTAATTTTGCTGATTCAGCAGTTTGTATTCGTCTTTGTATTGGTATTGGCATTTGTATGAATGCGCTAATGGCATAGCGATAGACAAATATTCGCATGAAAAACGCGCATGAAAAATCGACAACCTGCACTGGTGGTATGATCTAGATATTGCCATCCGCCATTCGCTGTACTAGTTTGTTGGGCATTCCAGCGAATAAGGACATTACAATGCAATCCCTTCAATCCATGATGGTTTTCGGCGTTGCCGGCAATTTTGCAGGTCACCTTGAGCAAGCCGGCGAAGCCGCTGATTTTGCATCGGTACAAGTGGCGGAAAGCCACGCGCCCAAAGCGATGTTCCCAGTTTATTTACCAGCGCCACATGACTCGTTCTTGGCGACTTTCCCACTCACCCATAACGGGATTCTCTATCCGCAAGACAGTAGCGATCAGCTACAAATTGAGCCTGAAATTGGGTTATATGTCGAGATTACCTATGACAGCCAAGGTGCTATCAGTGCGCTTAAGCCGCAAGCCTTTGCTGCCTATAATGATTGCTCCATTCGCCGTCCCAATGCTCATAAAATTGCCGATAAAAAGAACTGGGGGCGCTGCTCAAAAGGGGTATCGGATACCACTATTGCCCTAGACTCATTCTCGAAAGCGGGCAATATCGATCACTATCGTATCGCTTGTTTTCATCATCGTGATGGACAGTGTCACGCCTATGGCATCGATTCGGCGGTTGCCGATTACAGCTACAACTATCAAAAGCTACTGGATTGGATGGTAACGCGCCTGAATACCCAGCCCGATCAAGGGCCGATGCATGACTTGGCATCGCTGATTGCATCTAGCCAGCGTCCAACACAAGCGCTCATCAGCATTGGTGCAACGCGCTATACGCCCTATGGCGAGCAGCATTTTTTACGTCCTGGCGATACCGCTGTGGTGGTGGTCTATGATGGTCGCTTGTATCAAGCGCAAGAGATTGCGCAAATGGCCGCGAGTTTAGAGTTTGCCGAGGAAGGGATTTCTGCGTTGATTCAGCCCATAGTGGCTGCCTTTCATGATGTTGCAGCGCAAGAAACCAAAGAAAAAGATGCCATTCTTTGAGCTTGATTTAAAGCAATAAAAAAAGCGCTTCATTGCGCTTTTTTATTGCCTGCTAAAAAGCAAAAGAGTACGCCAGCATGATGCTGCCATGTTTAAATTCGCCAGTGTCCTCCGCTGGCTCGCCATTCCAGCGATTGCCAGAATAGTTGTTGTATTGCAGCGTCCAAGTGCCTGGACGCCAGTCAAAATAACCAAAACCATAGGTGAAATCTGGGTTCCATGGTTGCTGTTGGGTTTTGTCCAAATAATAAAACGCAGTGGCGTTCATATACCAATTACCAGTGATCACATACTTACAGCCAAGGCTCACAGTCTGATGATTGAGTTTCTCTGTGAGGCTGGCTAAGTCAAAGTAGTTGCGGGTGTAGTTGTAGTTGATTTGACAGCCCATGGCGCTTTCATCGGTGACTTTTAACCAATCGATCACTGGTTCAACAATGGGAAATTTCCAGCCCAAGGACCAAGTGCCCTGATCAAAGCGGGTGACGGGCAAATCATCCGTGGCTTGAAAGCGGTTCCCACCATAGTTGGCATAGACCAAACTCAAGGTGTAGGGACGCCAATCATCGTAGCCAAAGAGATAGGTAAAATCGGGATTCCAATCTTGCTGCGCCTCACCTTTGAGATAGTGATAAAGCGTGCCCGCCACAAACCAGTTGCCTGCAAATTGGTATTTCATGGAGAGCGTCAGGGTTTCATTAGTATCGCGCTCACTGAGCGCTACTTGATTGGGATGGGTGGGTAGCAAACTCGCACTTAATGGATAGTTGAGCGCGAGATTGCCAGAAAATCCTGAAAGCCAATGGTCTTGCTCGCCATTGAATGGCGCAAAGGCAAAAGAACTGGTGATCCCTTGCCAAATTTGGCTGCCTTCGCTGGTCGGTTGCAAGCTTGACGAGTGCTCCTTGGGGGCTGACTCAAATGTCATTTTCTGTGGCGGCGGGTGATGCTCATAGCGATTTTTAGCGGCTTGTTCAATCGCATTATCGGCCAAAAGTGGCGAAGCCATGAGTAAGTAAGTCGTGATGAGCGAGCAAAGTAAGGTTATCCACTCGCGAACCGAGTGCGCTGCCATCCTTCTCATTTGTGACTTCCTGTCCACCAATCCCTTGTTCCAGTGTAGTGAAGTCCGTTGATTTTATTGATGGAAAATGTCGCAGAAGGTCAAAGTGTGCTTTTTATGCGTTATTGCTGAGAATTTAGCGCTGACATTTTGACCAAGATCACCAATTCCTTTTTTCTCGCTACAAAAGAACGCCAATGATAATCATAATCATTCAGATATTTTTATGGGAGAGAAGCATGGAACATGCATTTCATTCTGATCCTTTGGTTCAGATTCGTGACCTGTGTGTCGATTACATCATTGATGATGGTGATTTTCGCGCGGTCAATTCAGTGAGCTTTGATATTGGTAAAGGCGAAATATTTGGTCTCGCCGGTGAGTCAGGTTGCGGTAAAAGTACCATCGCCTTTGCGATTAACCGCTTGCATAAGCCGCCCGCAATGATTGCTGGTGGTCAAATTATGTTTAAAGACAGGGATCTATTAAAACTGACCGATGATGGTATGCGTGCCATTCGTTGGAAAGAGATTGCCATGGTGTTCCAAAGCGCCATGAACTCATTGAATCCGGTATTGACCATTCGAGAACAATTTTGTGATGTGATGCGCCACCATTTGGGTTGGAAAGATGATCGCGCTGTTGATCGCGCTGAAAAATTGCTCGATTTGGTCAATATTCCGCGCGACCGCTTAAATGAATACCCACACCAATTTTCTGGTGGGATGCGTCAGCGTTTGGTGATCGCCATTGCACTGAGCTTAAATCCAGACTTGATCATTATGGATGAGCCCACAACCGCGCTGGATGTGGTGGTGCAGCGTGAAATTTTGCAGCAGATTTTTGAGTTGCGTAAAGAGTTCGATTTCTCCGTACTCTTTATCACCCATGATTTGGCACTGATGACTCAGCTTTGTGACCGCATTGCCATTATGCGTCATGGCAAAATTGTGGAAGTAGGTCCTTCAAAAGCCATTCGCAATAATCCACAGCATGAATACACCCAGCAACTTTGGGCATCCTTCCCGAATATTCATGAAGCTCGCCACCATAAAGCGAAAGAGGAGGTTCAAGCATGAGTCAGGAAACACCCGTAATTTCAGTCCAAAACGTGGTGAAAGAGTTCACCATTGGTGGCGGTTTTAGTAGCGTCGATAAATTTCGCGCATTAGATGACGTGAGTTTCGATCTATATGCTGGGCGTACCCTAGCCCTTGTGGGCGAGTCGGGTTGTGGTAAGAGTACCATTGCACGGGTGATCACTAAGGTGCATCCAGCGACCACAGGTCAGGTGCTCTTTCATGGTAAAAACATTGATGAAATTGAGCGCGCTAAAGATGTGCGAGAATATCGAGGTCAGGTACAAATGGTGTTTCAAGACCCCTTTGGCTCGCTCAATCCGACCCATACCATTCGCCATCATCTGACGCGTCCGCTTCGTATTCACAATCAGATTGGCAATAATAAGGCCGAGATTGAGGAAAAATTGGTTGAGTTACTGGCCAAGGTTGAGTTGCCAGCCTCCGATCTCAACAAATATCCGCACCAACTTTCTGGTGGTCAGCGTCAACGGGTGAATTTGGCGCGCGCCTTGGGTGTTGGCGCAAAAATCATTCTCGCTGACGAACCCACCTCAATGCTCGACGTGTCCATTCGCTTAGGGGTATTGAATCTCATGCAGCGCATGAAGTCAGAAATGGGTATTGGCTTTTTATATATCACCCATGATTTGGCGACAGCGCACTATATTGCCGAAGAAACTGCAGTGATGTATCGCGGTCAAATTGTCGAGTGGGGCGATACCAGCGAGATTTTGACCAATCCACAGCATCCTTACACCAAGCTGCTGATCTCCGCAGTGCCTGATCCTGACTTACCATTTAGCAAGCTGATGGATGCAGAGCCTCTATACTCAGAGAAGGCCGATAAAATTCGTGCCCTGAGCGCCATCAAGCAGCAGATCTATACGCAAGTGGGTGAAGCAAACCACTTTGTGCGTCATTGGGATGGTGAAGCCGTTGAACTGGAGATGGAAGTAGCATAATGCAGCGAGACACTTGGCTAGAAGCGATGAAAGCATGGCGAGGCTTAGATAAGCAAGCTATTGAACAACTAGCGGATTTAGTTAACCAACTGCCGGTTGATGCCTTTGATGATTTTGAGTACGACAGCGCCCGCGAGTCCTTAGCCTACTGGCTAGAGGCTAATTTGGCGTTGATGCGGCAATATCAAGCTTATGGTCAAGTGGAGCGCGGGTTTAGTTATCTTCAACTCGCCTATAGCAAGCTGCAAGGTCTGCTTTGTCAAACTGATCTTGATTTGGATATGCGCCGTTGGATCATCAAAAAACTCGATATGTTGATAGTCGCAGTGATGGAGTATTGCCAGCGCCAACCTGATCAGCATTGGCAAAAGCAAAGCGAGCAGCTGCTCGATTTGCATGTCAGCTTTATGAAGCAGCATCATCCAGTAACCCTAAAGATGGACACACATCAAGCGCCGAAGTGGATGTGTTGATGTTGATTGGCTCTGCTGAGCATAGGCTGAGCAATCACCGATAATCGCTGAACAAAGATGACCCAAGTCCCCAATGATAAGCCCAGCACTGCTGGGCTTTTTTGTGGCGAGATGATAGAGAACACCGATGCTTTGTGATCAGCCACGTAAGGATGAGTTCGGTTAGGATAAGGGTGCCTATATGCACTTAGTTTTGTTAGGATGCATAGCATCGAATAAGGGATGTTTGATGTAATGAATGAGGTAAAAGGAGAGCGCATGAGCAAGCAACGCGGATTTACGCTGGTTGAGCTGGTGGTTGTCATTGTGATTTTAGCGATATTGGCGGTCGCAGCCTCTGCTAAATTTCTCAGCTTGCAAGATGAAGCTAAAGCCTCGGTGTTTTATTCTACAGCGGCTTCATTTAAAACAGGGGTTCAGCATGTGCACCTTATTTGGCAGATGCGCGGTAATGGTCAAGCGGTGAAAAACCTTATTCCCATCTCTGATCCGCTGGCAGGCGGCGATCTCAGTGTTAATGAACACGGCTATCCGGCGGATACACGCGGCGTCAGTTTAACCCTCAATAGCCAAGATGATTGCTTAGATGTTTGGCGCGCCGTGTTGGACTCACTGGATGTGCCTGTGGCAAAGGATTTAAAAGCAAGCTATCGCGCGGAATATTTAAGACAAAATGATTGCCGCTATACCTATGTGACTTTGCCGCAGTACCAAATTTATTACAACTCAAACACGGGCGAAGTGCGTATCACGCCATAATGGCACGTCTCAATAGGACAATGCGATAAGCTCAGTGATTGGTCGCTTAATGATTGTTTACTTAGTGCGCTCATACTTGAGCGGTTGTCCTGTTTTTTATTGTCTATCACTTTCACTGATTTCAGCATGAATTGTGACGATCGATGAAAATCGATGCATGCTGGCTTGCCGTGAATATAGGGGCTAGCTATGTTGAGTTCATCATCAATATCATGGCCCCGACTATGTCCCACGAATTTCCCGCCTTATGCTCAGCGCAAACACCGATTACAGACGCATTGCTCAATGCTATCGCACATATGCCGACGGCCAGCCTCTCCAGTTTGATTGATAAAGGCTTATATGCGACGTTAAACGATGCCGATTTTATGCGTATTGCAGTGTTACTTGCGAAAAAAAGTCATGAGGAAGGCGGCTGTCCCATTGGGGCTGTGATAGTTGATAACCACAGCAAACGCATTGTGGGCAAAGGGCATAACACCTTAGTGCAAGAGAATCACCCCTATAACCACGGTGAAACCGCTGCGATCCGTGATGCGGGACGTATCGATTTTAGCCAAACCACCCTGTATACCAGTTTGAGTCCCTGTGATGTGTGCGCCACGCTCATTTATATGCGCGGATTTTCTCGTGTAGTGGTTGGTGATATCACCAATGCCAGTGGCAACGAAGCGATGCTGCGCGAGAAAGGTGTACGCGTAGATATTCTTGAAGACAAGCTGGGTATAGCGCAATATCAAACCTATCGGCATGCTTCGCCGCAATTGGATTTAGAAGATTGGCGTGGTGTAGCGGCCGTTCAATCTGAAAATCACTAGGTAAACTGTAAATTCAAGAACAAGGCGGATAATCCATGGCAGTTGAGAGATGGTCGCAGATAAAATCAAAAAGCCTGAACAGACTGAAATGGCTGGGGCGATTGTTGTTCGACTTTATGAAATATTATCTTTGTACCGTCATTGTTTTTGGCGCAATTCGTGAGTTATCGAATCTGGCTTTACGTGTTTGGTCAGATAATCAAGCCCAGTTTTATAATGACGGCATGTGGCAAGTGACCTTGATTCTGTCTTTTTTCTTTTCCCTGTATCTGATGATTATGAAATGGATGCCATCATAAAAGAAATAAATAAGCGGACTAAAAACATATCAACTAAAAAATAAATTAGAGCAGTTCATATAGAAAAATATCGGTTTTCTCGCATTTTTATTTCTCGTTTATTTTGATGTAACCGCGCCCCTTCCTTCTAGCACCTATTTTCCTTGCATTAATTGTATTGCGTATCTGATTTTTTATGCATTGAAATCAGTGTGGGTCACAAGAAAAATGCAATATGTGCAACATCTTGTCATCGATTGTATGTTCAGCATTGATGCTCATAATGCATGGTCACACAATTTACAAATTTGTTACCAGTGAAATAGAAACTGAGATTTGTCTCCCATTATGTTTATGCGCGCTCAATTAGCTTAATCAATATAACAATACAATAATGAGCGAGAGGCATATGATTACAATCAGAAACATCTCCGTAAAAACTCAATTATTTTGCATGGCTGCAATTTCTATTGTTGGATTTACGGCGTTAGTGGTTATTCTTTTAAGTTATTTACAAGTCACGCAAGGTGACCTGAATTATAAAGTGCGCGCAGATTATGATTATTCAATGCAAAGTGCGCAGATGAATGATCAGCTTTGGCAAATTCGTGTGGATTATTTCCGCTCGGTGTATTCAACATCCGAGCGTCAAGCCTATGCTGAAAAGCTGAAAGCTTGGCATCAAGGCGTGCAGCAGCAATTAAGAGAAGACTTTGCTGATTTTCCAAAGCCTGAACTGATTCGTGAAGTGCAAAAGCAAAGTGACAACTACTACCAAACCATTCAGGCTGCTCCGCAGATTTTTGACCAATACGATCAGGGTAAAATCACCCTTGCCCAGCGCGAACAATGGATGCAGGTGAACTCTGATAATGGCGTTCATCTGATTAAAAGCATTACCGCCTTGGCGACGCATGCGCAAGAGTTGGCGTCGCTGCGTATTAGCCAAAGTGAGCAAGCGCTGAGTCAATCTTTGCAAGGTGGCTTGATCGCAACTGCGCTGACGGCACTGCTTCTGGTTGGCATCGCTTTTTGGATTATTCGCCATTTGATTCAAGGGCTCTCACAGGTGCAGCACGGGATTGCCTGTTTGTCTCAGGGTGATTTAGAAACGCGCTTGCCTGATTTAGGTCGTAATGAGCTTGGCACATTGGCGCAGCAATTTAATCAATCGGCAGAAAAGCTCAGTCAAACCATGCGAGAGCTCACCACCATGAGCAGTAGCGTTTCTGCTGCGGCTATTGAGCTTGCCGTGATCACTACTCAATCGATGCAAAATGCGCAAGAGGAGCTCAGTCGCGTTGAGCAAATTGCCGCTGCGTCTCAGCAAATGGCCTCAACGGCCAGTGAGGTTAGCCATAACGCCGATTTAGCGGAAACTGCGGCGCAAAATGCCATTGAAAACGTGCAGCAAGGCAATGAGACGTTGGCGCAATCGGATCAGCTTTCAGACCAGATGACGCACTCGATTGAAGAAACGGGCGCAATCATGACAGCGCTGCGTCGTCATGTCGAAGAGATCAGTACTGTGATTCAGCTGATCAATGATGTTTCAGAGCAAACCAACTTACTAGCGCTCAATGCTGCCATTGAAGCGGCGCGCGCCGGTGAACAAGGCCGAGGATTTGCTGTGGTGGCTGATGAGGTGCGTAACTTGGCGGCTAAAACGCAAGCGGCGACCGTGGATATCGGCAAGATTATTCAGAATTTGCAGCACCAATCTGAGGTTGCTGAGAGCGCGATGCAAAGCAATATCAATCTGATTGAACAAAATACCCAGTGCCAACAGATGCTCAAAACCTCTTTTGATGTGATTCAGCAGGCCGTGGTGCAAATTTCTGACCAAAATACCATGGTAGCGTCAGCCTCCGAAGAGCAGGCGGCAACCAGTGCGGATATCTCTCATCACTTAGTAAGCACTTCCAATTTAGTGAATCAAAACGTGGAAAGTTCGGGACAAATCTCACAAGCCTCCGATGACTTATCGCGCTTGTCAGAATCTCAGCAGCAGATGCTTGCCTTCTTTAAAGTGGGATAGTTTGAGACTGTTCGTAGTATCACCTGATTGTGAGTGTCAATGAATCGATGCCATGCGCACTTGCCAGCGTGGCATCCTTTCAATCGCCTATGGGTGTTTGCAATTACGCCGATTGCGCGCACAATCAAAGCATACGAGGATAAAAAGAGAGATAACTGTGAAACGTCGATTGATTCCAATGCTCGGTATTGCGGCCGCCCTAACTTTGTCGGCTTGCGCGGCGAAGCCACTTGAGCCAACTGTCGATACGCCGCTGAGCGTCACGGGTGGCGAGTCTGTGGTGTATCAGTGTGAAGGCAATGCGCAGGTCACCGTGAAATATTATGGTTTGTCTGATGGCAGCTTAAGCTTTGCCAAAGTGATGTTGCCTGATGGCCAAATCTACACCTTACCTCAGGCTGTGTCTGGCTCGGGTGTGCGTTTTAGTGATGGTATCTCTTTGAGCTGGCAGAGCAAGGGGAAAGAAGGCTTTGTGGATACCCTAAACGATCAAGGCAAGTGGCAGCCACAATATCGCCAATGTGTGATGGTTGAATCTGCTCTTTAATTGGTTTCTATGCTGGTGATATGACAAGATATTAGCCAACAAGATGAGAAAAGCGCCCATGTGGCGCTTTTTTGTGAAATCAATAAAGCGTGCTGCGTAAAATCGAGATTTCAAGCGGGTGGGTGAAGTACACTGATCAGGCGAGAGGCAAGGGGCCATTATGGAATTAGAAGATATTTACCGCCGCGATCTAAATTTATTGGTTGCACTGCGCGTGCTGATGGAAGAACAGAGCGTCAGTAAAGCTGCGACGCGTCTGAATTTAAGTCAGTCCGCCATGAGCCGTGTATTGGGGCGATTGCGTGATTTACTTGATGATCCGCTCTTTACTCGTCAAGGCCAGCGGTTGATCCCAACCGATCGTGCGCTTGAGCTCAATCAATCTTTTTCTGCCCCCTTAGATGCGATGCGACAGTTACTGTCGCCCACTGAATTTGATCCCACACGCTGCAACCAAACCTTTACCATCGCGACCACAGATTATGCGATGCAAACCATTTTGCCCTTTGCGCTGCCTCGAATTTACCAAGAAGCGCCGCAGGTCAGTTTGGATTTTTTGCCGCTGCAATATGGCCGATTAACCGAGCAGCTCATTTACGATGGTGCGGATTTAGCCATTTGTCGCCCCATTGGCGCGGTGGAGCCGCTGCGCAGTGAGGTGCTAGGGCGGGTGGGGGTGCTTTGCATGCTCTCTAAACATCATCCATTGGCAGGCAGTGACATTAGCCTCGATGATTACCTGCATTACCCCCATGCGATGATCGCCATCAGTGATGGGGTGCGCGCATTGATTGAACAAGCGCTGGTGGATATGCCGCCAAGAAAAATGGTGTTGCGTGCTTATCATTTAGAAGCGGCTTTGGCGATTGTCGATACGCTGCCTTTGATTATCACGGTGCCGGCAGATTTAGCCTATCTTGTCGCGGAGCGTTACGATCTGGTGGTTAAAGCGTTGCCGTTCAAATTTACCTCCTTTGATTATTCCATGATTTGGCATCCTCGTAGCGAGCACTCTCCTGCGCAAGAATGGCTACGTACCTTGCTTAAAGAGGAATGTAGCCGCTTGATTGCACGACGAATTAATGAGATGGGATTAGATTGAAATATCACATAAGTTGATGATATTTTAGATTAAATTTAATTTCATGGATGATTGTTATGCAATGGCTTGCAGTTGGCGCGGCAATGCTTTGGTCGATATTTCAATTGGGCATGTTGATTCTGTCGTTGCAATTTTGCATGGGCTTTATTGGCTATGATCCGGCCAAGCGTGGCTGGGCTTGGCTGTTATATCTCTGCTTTTTGGGCATGTTAGCAAGCTACATCAGCTTAATGCTGGTACCTTTGATCTCCACTGGGTTGTTTTGGTATCACGCCATCGATATCACCCAATGGGGTGATTTGATGCCAGCCATTCAAATGTTTTTCTACTGGTTTGCTGTGGCGGCAGTATTTTTTGCTTTTTTGATGCTAAGTGAGTGGACCCGTGAAAAACGCAATGGCTGGGGACCTGTGACGAACCAGAGCGATGCGGCGGATGATGTGTCTGCGCAAAGCGCCATAGAACAAAGGTCAGCGCAAATGACTACCGAGCAAGCAACAGCAGGGCAAACAACGATAGAACAAACCGAGCCAAACAAGCACGAAAATAACTCATAGAACTTCAATAAAAAATAATTAGAACAACAACTAAGGTAGGAGTCCGCGCCATGAATCGCCCACATATACACACCCAGCGACTGTGTTTAAGACCTTTTGCTGAGACCGATATTTTCGATATCGTCCGCCTGGCAGACGATCCACAGGTGAGCCAAATGACGCGTAATATTCCGCACCCCTATGCAACATCGGATGCGGAAAATTGGCTTGATTCTATGCAGCAGCATGCGAATAACTCCTGCGTCTATGCCATTACGCATTTGCAAACTGGTATTCTCATTGGTGCCATTGGCCTTGAGGGATTGCAACAAACATGGCCGGAGCTCGGCTATTGGATTGGCAGCCCTTTTTGGGGCGAAGGTTTTTGCACAGAAGCCGCGCAGGCATTGCTTTATTATGCCTTTACGCGCTTGAGCATTGGCCATATCACGGCGTGCCATTTAAAGGAAAATGTGGCTTCAGGTCGCGTGATGCAAAAACTGGGGATGCGCTATTGCCGAGAAGCGATGCTCGAAAATGATCCGGGTCAGCCCCTGTGCTGCTATTACCAGCACACAGCCGAGAGTTTTCATATCGAGCAAAAGCCCAATATCGTGATGGGCTAAGGGCTTATAGTGCAGCGCAGTTTTCATTCGTCACGCTTTTGTTAGCTTTGTTGCAAATCTCAGGAAAATAATGTGACTGCTTAGCTTGTTTGTCGTCCTGATCATAGTCATAAGGTGATGGCTTAGGGTGTAATGAAGCTAAGCGTTACCCATGAGAAATGAGAATGGAAATAGAAAAGCTTGAATCGGAAGCAAATGCGCTTTGGACAGATATTGCGGACTGGTTTGCGAATATTGATCCTGCCCTTTTGACCTTATTGGCTGGTGCCTTGATTTTGGTATGGATGATGGCGCGTATCAAAAAAGCCAAAAAGCGCCGCCGTCGTGAGCTCCCTTGGGGGATCACCCGCGTCGACTGATGGTGTGTTGATCATTCACATCGAGTCCAAATTGAAAAAGCCACCTCTGGTGGCTTTTTTATTAATATGCTTCAACTGAATAATAGAGTTGCAATTAGAAATAGGATATTCAGTTACTTTGAGGTTGAACAGGTTTGGGAGAGATCGTTTAACTCTTTTTTAAATGATTTTGCATCGTAGTTAAAATCAGCGTCATTAAATGAAAAAGTAACTAATTTTACACCGTTAACGATTTTATTGTTTGAAACAGAAATCAGTTCGTTCTTTTTTGGAGAGGTTACAATTGTAACCATATCATCGTTAGCGATACCAACAACTATACATGTGCCATTGTAAATGGTTGAACCATCTATTTTAGCACTACAATTAATCGAATTAGTAAAGTCTTGTTCGACAGCCATTGACTGGCCGACACCTAACATAAATTTTTTGCAGTTTGGTGATGTGATTTGAACGAGTAGTGCTTGCGCTATCCTCGAGTGTGGATGATGCATAGAAAAATATTCACCATTCACTCCGCCTCGCTGAACAAACCATTCTGCAGAAGCATAGCTAATTGGAAGGAAAGAAAAAATGAGTAGTAAAGATATACGATAAATTTGATTCATTAAGTTATCCTTAACATTTAGTAGAGTTAGAATGAAATTATCAAAATCTAAATGTGCGAGCTACGTTTCTTTAAATGAATTGAAATCATTGCCACAAAAAGCACTTGTGACAAATGGTTGATATTGCTTAAATTTGAGAGGAGTACATTATTAGGTGATGTTCCTTAGTAGGCCAAAACGAGCAAAGAGAGGTATATTGATAGTCATTTTGGCCATTTATATGATTGATGAGACCTAAGTACGTCGTTCAATGCTTGCCATATGACGTTTATATTTTCTTTCGCGCCACCACCAAATCGCATAACTCACTGGGAAAACGAAGACTGACCCGCCGAATAAACTTAAAAGTAAATCGTTAGTTTGTAGCCAACCCCATGTTTTATCTGGTGACAGTAGTGGTTCTATAGCTTTTGCTAAGATTATACCAATGAGCGCTGGGATAGAAAATTGAAGTACAAATAGAAGACATCCCTTTTCTCGCTCTAATTTCCATTTGCGAATTTCAATATCTGGGTCTTTCATTTTATTCTCCATATTTGATTCCAACTACGATTTAATTGGAAAAACTTTCCTCATTTCATTTATTTTTGCATCTAGAGACTCTTGGGATGCGCCTCTAAGTTCGGCGGTAATATACTCAACGCCTAGAATAATTGGTAGCGCTTTATTCTCTGGTGCTAGATAGAATTGATTTAGCTTCTGGATATAGACCTTGTAGCTTACACCCTCGACGATAAAGTTATTTTTCGTTTTATCATTTAGAAAATACAATCCATCCATCAAACCATTGATATAAACAATTTTCTCTCCTTCATTGAAGAAATTCCAAGCATCACCTCGCAATTTGAAATATGCATTGGCGTTGAAGGATAGCACTAACAAAAATGACGAGAGTACATAAGAAAATATTTTTCTCATTAACTACCTCAAAATGTAAAAGTATATGGGATGCTGTTTTGTTTTAACTAGCTTAGAGATTTTACAATCTAGCGCGAACACCCTCATAAATCTTCATGCATGTCGTTGCTTATCGCGCATTTCGGACTGAAATAATTTGTGTTGAGTTTAAATCTCAGTGAGCCTGCTCGCTTTATTCGTCTGGCAGTCTGATGGCTTATGGGAGTTCTCACTGAAAAATAAGTGAGTTGTTCTATTGGGTGGGTTAATCATTGCCAGGTTTGGGCAAAGAAAAAGCGCCCAGTGTTTAGCACTAGGCGCTTTGTTTTAATTCAGACTATGGACAGTAGCTTTGAGAAAAGCGGTGAATTTATTCCGCGCTTTTTGCTTCTGTATTCGTTGTTTCAGAGTCAATCACTGTTGCTTTCGTATCTGCTGCGCCTTCAGTTTGCGCTGGCAGATCTTCAAACAACTTGGTTGGCTTCATGATGATGCTGCGGGTCGCAGGCTTGAGCTCTGCCAGTGACACTTCAATTTCATCACCGAGTTTGAACTCAACCACGCCATCAATACAGATGGTGCCTTTGTCGCCGTTACACTCAAGACGCTCTTTGTTCGCGAGAATCAGCGGTGCAGGGATAAAGGCAGCCGCGCCGTTTTCAAGTAAGCGTACGCGCATACCGCCGCGGCTGATATCAAATACTTCTGCGCGGTAGGTTTTATCTGTGCCCAAATCAGGGGTCAGCAGTTCAATATAAAGCCAATCAGAACAATCACGCTCAGCCATTTTATGGGCACGGCGATGTAGCATCAGACTTTCACCCACACCTTCTTGCGCCATTTGCACTGGCGCTTGGCCAGAAATTGCGCCTTTGAGCATGCGATGGTTGATCATGTCGCCATATTTACGAATTGGAGAGGTCCAAGTCGCGTAAAGTGGTAAACCCATAGCGTAATGTGGCAACGGCTCGTGGCCAATTTCGCTGTAAGACTGCAATTTACGTAGGCGGTTATCCCAATAGGTGGTGGGCTGCTCGTTCATCCAGCGGCGTAGGGCGCTAAAGCCTTCCACAGTGGTGAGCTGCTCGCGCTCAAATGGGGCTTCCGCTTCTGCCATCACACTCATGATTTCGTCCATTTTCTCTGGCGCAAAACCTGCGTGCGTATTAAACACACCGGCGCCAAAGTGTTTGGCAAGCATGCGACCAGCACAGATGTTGGCGCTGATCATTGACTCTTCAACCATACGGTTGGCGATGCGGCGGTGCTCGATATGAATCGCAACCACAGCGCTGTCGTCATCTAGCTCAAAGCGATAATCTGGGCGATCTGGGAAGGTTACGGCATGTTGTTGGCGCCAGTTAGCACGCGCCATGGCGCAGTCTTTTAGTGCTGCAATTTGCGCTGCAATCACTTCATTTGGCTGCCAAGCACCTTCTTTTTGTTCAAGATAATCTGACACATTGTCGTAGCTTAAACGGCCTTGTGAGCAGATCCATGCGCTAAAGAAAGTCGCGTCATCAAGGATGGTGCCATCAGCGGTGATGGTCATGCGACAGCAAAGGCTTGGACGTTTTTCGCCTTCAACCAGTGAACAAAGCTCATCGCTTAGCTCACGCGGTAGCATTGGAATATTGCGGCCAGGCAAGTAGATGGTAAAGCTGCGCTCTTTAGCCAGCGCGTCAACCTCATCATCAGGTGCGACATAAGCGGTTGGATCAGCAATGGCAACGGTGAGGGTAAAGCTACCGTCTTCGTTCGCTACAGTGTGCAGCGCATCGTCCATATCTTTGGTGGACTCACCATCAATGGTAATAAATGGCAGTGCTGTTAAATCTTCACGTGCTTCGTCGGCATTAAGCAGTTGCCAATCGCGCTCAATTTGTGGCTCTTGGTTTGGCAGTTCGTGTTTGGCAAGAGTAACCCACCAAGGCACGATTTTATCGCCGTCAGAGGCAATCTTCTCTTCAATACGGCACAAAAAGCCTTTGTCATTGGTGAGTGCGTGCTGAGTCAGACGTGCAACGACCCAATCACCTTCTTTTAGGGTTTCTGGATCCAGCCCTTTTTTGCAATTGGCACGAAGGAGATTGTTAATTTGTGGATGATCAGGTACCACATTGAGGCGACCTTTGATCAATTTCACGCGACCTACGAAACGGGTCAGTGCCGCTTCAATCAGACTCTCTGGCTCAGCAGACTCTTTGTCTTTATCGGTACGAATCAGCGCGCTGACTTTGTCACCATGAATCACTTTTTTCATCATCGGTGGTGGAATAAAGATGCTGCTGTTTTTCTTATCGTCGAGCTCTAAAAAGCCGAAACCACGCTCAGTTGCTTTGATGGTTCCTTCCTTTTTAGGAATATTTTCAACGATTTGTTGTTTTAGTTGAGCCAGTAGGGGGTTGTCTTGAAACATGTAGAATCCGATTGCGACGAAAAATCGGTCACACTATACGGATTTCACCTGATAAAACCAAGTGAGCCAAAGGGATTGTTGCCCCGCACACTTACGAGATTGTCACAATTTTGAATAAAGAATACACAAAAGTGCGATCAAACAACGTGCCGCAATTTTAACAACTCAAGAAATCAAATAAAAAAATGTGAACTTTCTCAACTTTTTCTAGATTTTTATCTAGAAATGGCGCAGAATGCCCCGCTAATTTGGCCTGAGCTGTGGTGATGTGTGTCTTTGCATCTGTTGAGCGCGAGTGAACCGCGAGAAGGCCCTGTAAATAATGACTAACAAATTGGGAACTCGATGCAAGAATCAGTGACACAATTTAGCCAACTAGAATTGGCTACTCCGCTTCTGACCGCACTAGACAGCATGGGCTTTACTGCGCCAACGCCTATTCAGGCAGCGGCGATTCCACAATTATTAACTGGCGTTGATGCGCTGGGCAAAGCGCAAACCGGTACCGGTAAAACTGCGGCTTTCTCTCTACCGCTTTTGAACAAACTTGATCTTCGCCAGAACAAGCCTCAAGCCATCGTGATGGCACCAACTCGTGAGCTTGCAATTCAGGTTGCAGCTGAAATGAAGACCCTAGGTCAAAACATTCAAGGCCTGAAAGTGCTTGAGATCTACGGTGGTGCTTCTATCGTTGATCAAATGCGTGCACTTCGTAACGGTGCGCACAT
Organism: Vibrio stylophorae; assembly: GCF_921293875.1. Lineage (NCBI taxonomy): Bacteria > Pseudomonadati > Pseudomonadota > Gammaproteobacteria > Vibrionales > Vibrionaceae > Vibrio > Vibrio stylophorae. Next base: position 454,581 of record NZ_CAKLDI010000002.1, on the reverse strand, counting down.
TATCGTGGGTACCCCTGGCCGTGTGAAAGACCTATTGACGCGTGATCGTCTACATCTTGATGAAGTGCATACCTTCATTCTTGATGAAGCAGACGAAATGCTAAAAATGGGCTTCGTTGATGACGTAACTTGGATCATGGAACAAGCGCCTGAAACAGCGCAGCGTGTTCTATTCTCAGCAACCATGCCACCAATGGTAAAAGAGATTGTTGATCGCTTCTTGCGTGAACCTGCACGCATCGACGTTGCTGGTGAAAACCGCACCGTTGCGAAAGTTGAACAACAATTCTGGGTTGTAAAAGGTGTTGAGAAAGACGAAGCGATGATTCGTCTACTTGAAACTGAAGAAACTGATGCGTCTATCGTATTCGTTCGTACCCGCCAAGATACTGAGCGTCTAGCAGATTGGCTATGTGCACGTGGCTTTAAAGCTGCAGCACTACACGGTGATATTCCTCAGTCTCTACGTGAGCGCACGGTTGATCACATCAAACGCGGTGTGATTGATATTCTTGTTGCGACTGACGTTGTTGCGCGTGGTCTTGATGTGCCACGTATCACACACGTATTTAACTACGACATTCCATTTGATGTTGAGTCATACATCCACCGTATCGGCCGTACTGGCCGTGCTGGTCGCCAAGGTAAAGCGATTTTGTTGGTTCGCACCAACCAAATCCGCATGCTTCGCACCATCGAGCGCGTGACTCGCACCAACATGCAAGAAATTCAATTGCCACTTCGCGACCAAGTTGCTGAAGCGCGTTTGAACCGTCTTGCAGCTGAATTGATCGAGAAGAAAGATGACGAGCGTCTAGAAGCTTATCTAGGTCTTGTTGCCAAACTTCAAGAAAGCGTTGAAGTAGACGCAGTGACACTAGCTGCGATTCTATTGAAAGGTCAGCAAGGTCAACGTCCACTATTCTACAGCGGCCCAGATCCAATGATCGCAGCGCTTGAGCGTGATAAAGGTCGTCGTCGTCGTGATGATCGCGGTGAGCGTGGCGAACGCGGTGACCGTCGTGATCGTGGCGAGCGTCGTCAAGCAAACATCGACTGGGAAACTTACAAGTTGCAAGTGGGTCGTGAGCAAGGTGTTCAAGTTAAAGACATCGTTGGTGCGATTGCCAATGAGCTTGGCCTCGACAAACATTGCATCGGTGCCATTAAACTAGCGCCTGCACACACTTTTGTTCAGCTTCCTAAAGAGATGCCAAAAGAAGTGGCAAGCCAGCTACGTAAACTACGTATCCGTCAACAAGATGTGAATGCACAAGTGGTTGAAGATGCACCAATGCGCGAATTCCGCCCTCGTCGTAACGATGATCGTGGCGAGCGCGGTGGCTTCCGTGGCGATCGCGGTGGTGAGCGCGGCGGTTTCCGTGGTGATCGCGATCGTGGTAGCAACCATGATGGTCGTCGTCCACAACGTCGTTTCGAGCGTAACCGTGGCGAAGGCGGTCAAGGTGGCCAAGGCCATCGTGGTAAACCACGCTTTGAAAACTAATTCATTGTGATGATTTGAAAAAGCCGAGCGTTTGCTCGGCTTTTTTTATGCTTCAAATTTGCTGGCGAAGATTGTCACTCAATTTATTCGCGCCAAAGCGTGATGAATAACAATGTGCTTGAATGTTCAGATCTTGAGTCATGAAAATCTAAATACAAAAAAACGCAGACTTTGCTGCGTTATTTGACTGGCTGTAAAGCATCGAATTAAGCAAAGATTTTGCGGAATTCACGCTTCATTTCTGGTTTTAAACGTGCTTTTTTCAGCTGTTTGCACAGATCTTTTGCAGATGCATGAAGTGAACGGCTGAGAATATCATCGCGGTAATCACTGCGTGCTTGCTCGTCCATATCTTCTGGGAAGTCAACCTTTTGCAGTTCTTGAATCACTTCAATGCTAGACACGCCTTGCGCGAAAGCGATGAGTGCGTGGAATTGGTCAAAGTTGTCGAGAATCAATTGAGCGCTTTGTGGTAGCGATTCCCACAGTAGTTTTGTGTCTTCTGCATTAGCTTCGTGAATTGAAGCAACGACAGGAATCAGTTCTGGGTGTAGGCCTTCAAAGTCGATCACTTGGCGAAGCTCTTTCGCTAGCTCTTCCAGTTTCACGGTTTCAGTTTCAATCTTATCGCTCATAACATTCTTATCATATGGCTTGCGTTGATGCGGCCCATCAACACAGGGTTAAAAGTTTCTCTATTGTAGCTTGCTTATGTCGCCAGCTAAATAACAGATTTCATAATGAAATTAGAGGGATTATTCCGCCTGTGCTACTTTTTAAACAAATAGGCGGCGGGTGAATTGAAATGGATGCGATGAAAATACTCTTAGTAGATGATGTGCATTTAGAGCGTGTGAATCTTGAGATGCGGCTGAAAAATCTTCAGCATCAGGTGCTTGCGGTTCAGTCGGGTGAAGAGGCGCTGGCGCAATACCAACATTTTGATCCCGATTTAGTGATTCTAGATATTTCCATGCCAAACATGGATGGTTATGAAGTCGCACGTGAGATCCGTGAACGTTTCCAAGAGTGGATTCCCATTGTCTTTTTAAGTTCGCACGATGAGCCCGAGATGATCGCGAAAGCCATTGAAAATGGTGGGGACGATTATTTGGTGAAACCCGTCAATAAGATTGTATTGGGCGCTAAAATTCACGCAATGCAGCGCATTGCCAAGATGCGTCATCGCTTGATTGATGCTTCAGTTCAGCTGGAAGCGGCTAATCAGCAGCTCGAGAAAAAGGTCAATGAAGATGGCCTAACTGGCATTGCCAATCGTCGCTATTTAGATGAATTTTTAACCTCACAAATTGCGTGGCACGGCCGTAATGGCTTACCGCTTACTGTGATGATGCTCGATATCGACCACTTTAAGATCTTTAACGACCACTATGGCCATTTGAAAGGTGACCAATGTTTGGTGCATGTGGCGCAGGCGCTGCAAAGCCTCTATCACCGTTCGGGTGAGTTGGTGGCGCGTTACGGCGGCGAAGAGTTTGTGGTGGTACTCAGTAACTGCGACGATGAGCGCTCACAGCAAGAGTGTGAGCGATTACAACGGCAAATTCGTACGCTTGCCATTGAGCATAAACGCTCGCCTACAGCGCCCATTGTGACGGCAAGTTTTGGCTCAGTCTCTTGGTTGCCCACTGGGCTTGAAAAAGCCAATCACATCTACCAAATAGTCGATAAGGTGCTTTATCAAGCCAAACACCAAGGCCGTAATTGCTACGTGGTCGCAGAAGTGTAGTGGTATTGAACGAAGGTACTGATACGGTCATAGAATCGAACTTTGAAATAAAAAAGGCGCTTATGCGCCTTTTTTATTAGCGATGAGCGGTATGTCTATGGCTAAAAAATTGCAAGTGGCTCATTGCTATGATGATAGAACTGCGGGATCACATAAGTCGTGATGGCATGGGTGAGGCTTTCACCCTGCTCTTGTGAATTGGAGCCAGTAAAGACAATAACAGTTTCGAGATCGGGCAATAGATACAGACGCTGGCCAAAGGCACCAGCAGCTTGCTCAATGCGTAAATAACTCTCTTGGTAGGGCATGACCAAGCTCCACCAGCCATAGCCAAAATCAGATCCCCAAGGCGAGACGATATGTGAAGACAAGGTTTGCTCAATCCAGTAGGGCGAAACCAAGCTTTGGTCGTTCCATAGGCCTTTTTGCTGCATTAGCTCACCCAGCTTTGCGATATCCATAGGGCGCAGTCCAAGCCCTGTCGCGGCATTGATTTTACCATCGGGCAGATAGCCCCAACCGACGTGATAGATGCCCATGGGCGCAAAGAGAACGCGATTGGCATAGTCTGGCAATGACTCACCAGTGGCATTTTCAATGATCACCCCGAGTACAGTAATAAAGCCTGTACTGTATTTAAATTGGCCACGTGTGGCTTGATTAAAGGGCTGACTGAGCACGTAGGCAATGCAATCGTCACTGTCACGCTGCAGTTGGTGATCATTGATTTTGGTGGTGGGATGCGGGCTAATTTCATACCAATCTAACCCCGCGCCCATGATCAGCAGATCATGAATGGTGATGCGCTCTCGCCCGTCTACGAGCAAGTGTTGATACTCAGGAAGATAAAGTGAAATGGGGTCATTGACGCTATTAATATGCCCCTGCTCAATGGCAATTCCCAGCAGTAATGCTGTAACGCTATGGGTAATGCCCGCAATAGGGTGGAGGTTGTGTCGCTGCTGTTGACCAAAATAATGTTCAACCACCACACGCTGGCGATTGACCACCAAGACACTATCAATTTGCCCATAATAGCCTTGGTCAATGCCACGAATCATCGCGTTGAGTTGTTTAAGTTCAGGGTTAATTTCAACGGCTAAATCTGATGAATTGCTTGGGGTGTTTTGACAGCCCGCTAAGAGTAACAGCAGTACAAAATAGCGTAGTGAAAGTAAGAAATGTGTAAAAAATCGAAACACAGCGTTGAGCCTAGTTCATAAACAAAGGGCAAATGGGGCATCAAGTCTACAAGTATTGTGAAGGTCGAATAGAAAAATAACAGTTGGCTGCGAGTTGAATAAAACACAAATGAGTAATCACGCGTTAATTACGATTTTTCTTTGAGCGTCAGCACATTATGACGGCATAAAAAATACAGCACAGCGAAATTGCATTCTTTTATGGCTCGGTTAGTATGGATTTTATTTACGGGGGATTTATGGGATTTTTCTCATCATTATTTGGTTGCCGAAAGTCGGTTAAACCAAGGGCGCAGGTTGAACCCATTCAATATCGTGAGTTGTATATTTTTTCGGAAGCAAAAGCAGAACAAGGTCAATTTCGTATTTCAGGCAGAATTTGTGATGCTGCCGCTGAGCCTTGTCAAACTCACCATTTTATTCGCTCAGATCTATTACCAACCGCTGAATCTGCTAACGAGCTCATGATTAAAAAGGCAAAGCTCTATATCGATCAGAATTCAGGCCGAATTTTTAACCAGTGAATTTTCCTTTTTTTGTATGACAATCGTCACGTTACATCGCTAATGAGATAAATTCTCATGCAAAAAAAGGTAAAGTGAACGGCCGCCTAAGAAGTATAGACGGCCGAAAAAATACCGATTAAGTCGCAGCTTTATGTTGCAAAAATCATCGAAAAGTTCGGAGATCGGACAAAGAGCACTGCAACCTTGGTCTGACCTCTGCTCAGCGTGGTTTTTGTTCTTTTTTTTCAAAATATCGGTGACAATTCTGGTAACTGAGCAGTATCTCGTCATGTGTTTCGGTTTTTTACGACAAAACCTTGATATTGCGAGGTAGGTTCGTTACAAACGATTTACTTTATGATGCCAATTACAGGGACTATATATGCAAATTGGTGTGCCAAAAGAGTTACTCGCAGGTGAAACGCGAGTCGCTGCTACGCCCAAGTCGGTTGAGCAGTTATTGAAACTAGGTTTCACCGTAGCTGTTGAAAGCAACGCTGGTATTCTAGCGAGCTTTGATGATGCTGCGTATCAAGAGGCTGGCGCGACAGTCGCAAGTGTTGATGAGATTTGGCAATCAGATCTGATTTTGAAGGTGAATGCACCAACAGATGAAGAGATTGGCAAAATCAAAGAAGGCGCAAGCCTTGTTAGCTTTATCTGGCCTGCACAAAACAAAGAGCTTCTTGACAAGCTAACCGCTAAGAAGATCAACGTCATGGCGATGGATGCGGTTCCGCGTATCTCTCGTGCGCAAGCGCTTGATGCATTGAGCTCAATGGCGAATATCGCGGGTTATCGTGCGGTTGTTGAAGCTGCACATGAGTTTGGTCGCTTCTTCACCGGTCAAATCACCGCTGCAGGTAAAGTGCCACCAGCGAAAGTATTGGTTGCTGGTGCCGGTGTTGCAGGTCTTGCTGCAATCGGCGCTGCTGGTAGCCTTGGCGCGATTGTCCGTGCTTTTGACGTTCGTCCAGAAGTTAAAGAGCAAGTGCAATCTATGGGTGCAGAATTCCTTGAAGTTGATTTTGAGGAACAAAGTGGCTCAGGTGATGGTTACGCCAAAGAGATGTCTGATGACTTCAACAAAAAAGCGGCGGAGCTTTATGCAGCGCAAGCAAAAGATGTTGATATCATCATCACTACAGCATTGATCCCAGGTCGCCCTGCACCGAAGCTTATCACCAAAGAAATGGTGGATAGCATGAAGGCGGGTAGCGTGATCGTTGACCTTGCAGCTGCCAATGGCGGTAACTGTGAGTACACCGTAGCGGATCAAGTGATTACCACAGCCAATGGCGTCAAAGTTGTTGGTTATACCGATATGGTGGGTCGTCTTCCTACTCAATCTTCTCAGCTATACGCGACAAACCTCGTGAACTTGCTGAAGCTGCTTTGCAAAGAGAAAGATGGCAACATCAACATCGATTTTGAAGACGTTGTGCTTCGCGGTGTGACTGTGGTGAAAGAAGGTGAATTGACTTGGCCTGCGCCAGCAATTCAAGTTTCTGCACAAGCTGCGCCAAAAGCGGCAGCAGCGCCTGTTGTTAAAGCGGAAGAGAAACCAGCGTCGCCAATCAATAAAGTGATTGGTATGGCTGTCGGTGTTGCAGCATTTGCGGGCATTGCTTGCGTTGCGCCACCAGCATTCCTAGCGCACTTCACTGTTTTTGTACTGGCTTGTGTGGTCGGCTACTACGTGGTTTGGAACGTATCACATGCGCTTCATACGCCTTTGATGTCAGTAACCAACGCCATTTCAGGGATTATCGTTGTGGGTGCATTGCTACAGATTGGGCAAGGCAACACTGCGGTTTCAGTATTGGCATTTATTGCGGTTCTGATTGCTAGCATCAACATCTTTGGTGGCTTTACGGTAACCAAACGCATGCTTGAAATGTTCCGTAAAGACAAGTAGGAGTCGCACAAATGTCTGCAGAATTAGTACAAGCAGCTTATATTGTTGCTGCGCTATTTTTCATTATGAGCTTGGCGGGTTTGTCCAAGCAAGATACCGCTCGTGCTGGTAACTGGTACGGTATTACCGGTATGACTATCGCTCTTGTGGCGACCATTTTTGGCCCAGAAACTTCAGGTTTGACTTGGATTATTTTGGCCATGGTGATCGGTGCCGCGATCGGTATTTTCTACGCGAAACGTGTAGAAATGACCGAAATGCCAGAACTCGTTGCTATTCTTCACAGTTTCGTTGGTTTGGCGGCGGTATTCGTTGGTTACAACAGCTTCTTGCCACAGTGGACCTGTGATAACGTCAAAACGCTTGCTGATGTAGCTGAATTGACTCGCGCACAAATCCAAGTTTGTGAAGTGCTTCATGATCAACCGCATGCTGAACATGTCATCCACATGGTTGAAGTGTTCTTGGGCGTGTTTATCGGTGCGGTTACTTTCACTGGCTCTATCGTTGCGTTTGCAAAGCTTCGTGGTTTGGTTTCATCGTCGCCACTGAACGTACCACACAAGCATAAGTTGAACTTGCTAGCGTTGGTTACCTCTTTTGCATTGATGGTTTACTTTGTGAAAGCTGATGGCGCTTTGTGGCCACTGATTGTGATGACCCTGATTGCCTTTGTATTTGGCTATCATTTGGTGGCATCCATTGGTGGTGCGGATATGCCAGTGGTTGTTTCTATGCTGAACTCCTACTCAGGTTGGGCAGCAGCAGCAGCAGGTTTCATGCTATCAAACGATCTATTGATCGTGACTGGTGCATTGGTGGGCTCTTCAGGTGCAATTCTGTCTTACATCATGTGTAAGGCAATGAACCGCTCATTTATCAGCGTTATCGCTGGTGGCTTTGGTACCGATGGCAGCAGCTCATCTTCTGACGAAGATTACGGTGAGCACCGTGAAATCAGCGCGGAAGAAGTAGCTGAAATGCTGAAAGACTCTAGCTCAGTGGTGATCACCCCTGGATATGGTATGGCGGTTGCACAAGCCCAGTACCCTGTTTACGAAATCACTGAAAAGCTACGTGCTCTTGGTGTTGAAGTTCGCTTTGGTATTCACCCAGTTGCAGGTCGTTTGCCTGGCCACATGAACGTATTGCTTGCAGAAGCAAAAGTACCTTATGACATCGTATTGGAAATGGATGAGATCAACGACGATCTATCTCAGACTGATACTGTGTTGGTAATTGGTGCGAACGATACTGTGAACCCATCAGCGATGGAAGATCCACATAGCCCAATCGCAGGTATGCCTGTATTGGAAGTGTGGAATGCACGTAACGTTATCGTATTTAAGCGTTCAATGAACGCAGGTTATGCGGGTGTACAAAACCCATTGTTCTTCAAAGAGAACACGCAGATGCTATTTGGCGATGCTAAAGAGAGCTGCTTGAAGATCCTTGAGCACATCTAATCTGTGATTCAAATGAAAAAAGGCTGCCTTGAGGGCAGCCTTTTTTATGGGTGCTTTGTACGCTGCTGCGATTGAAATCCAAACCTAGACTTCACGCGTTGAATCAGTTTTCAAAATAGCGGGATCAGTCTCTAATTATGTATTTTATCAAAGCGCTATAGCGGCAATATGGGCCATTTATCTGATTCATTTTCCATTTATCGCATTGATGTTTTTTCGTAAGGTAAAATTTGTAAATTAGCACTCAATTGCTAAACGCTGCTACGACCGGTCGTCCGAGTGATGTAGAAGGTCAAAATACTCATGGAGGAGAAGCAGATGATTCGCTTTGAGAAAATTTTTAAAACTTACCCAGTCAATGGCAAGCGCATACCTGCGCTACAAACGATTTCATTGTCGGTACCAGCCGGGCAAATGACAGCCATCTCAGGCGGCTCAGGGGCAGGCAAAAGTACACTGCTCAATATCTGTGGCCTTGTCGATTATGAGTATCGTGGCAAGCTTTTTATTAATGGACAAAAAATGTCTGTCGTGCCTGGAGAAGCGGTGCTTGCGCGTCGTGAGTACATCAGCTTTGTCTTTGAGCGTTGCAATCTCATTCCCGTCATGAACATCTATGAAAACCTTGAATACCCCCTTATTTTGAAAGGCATGGAAGCCAGTGAGCGTCAAACTTTAGTGGATGCGATGGTTGCTAAATTGGATTTGCAAGGACTCTGTCACAAGATGCCTGCAGATATTTCCCTTTATGAGCAGCAGCGCATTGCAGTGGCTCGCGCAATGATCGCCAAACCTTTGGTGGTGGTTGCGGATGAGCCTACGGCAGATTTGAACGATAGCGAAGCGAGTATCATTGCCCAGCTACTCGTATCGATGAGCCGTGAGATTGGCGCCACACTCTTGGTCGCCACCAATTGTATAGCAATGCAGCAGCGTTGCGACGTGATCCAATACCTTGATCAGGGACATGTAGTGTCTGAACCAATGAAATGTGCGAGTTGATTTGATTTTGACATGGTGGACGATATTTTTGCCCGCAGTATGCGGGCTTTTTTGTTTTTGTCTTTTATTCAATAAAAATGGCGCAAATAACAGACATGACGCCTTTGCCGTGGTAGAAAAGTGTCTCTGTAATTTATGATCAAAAATAGAATCAAAAGGAGATCATATGCGTAATCAAGAATTAGTCACAACAGATGATATTTTGCACACTTTGTGTGATTCCGTTGTCGGGGTACTCTCAGCAGCCTCAAAAAATGACGTGCGTTACTCGGGGATGGTTCAACGGATTCAAAAAACCGGATTAAAGCCTGATATCGGTTGCTTCGTCTTGTTTGATGGTGCGTTTTCAGGGCTGGTGGTGATTAACTTTAGCGCAGCTGCAGCGCTTGAATTATATCAGGGCTTTATGCGTCAAATGGGGATTCCTGAAGAGGAGATTGCAACCCTGCATACCTCCGATGATGTGGCCAATGTTCTGGGTGAGTTGATGAACCAAATGTTGGGGCATTTTACCGGCATTATCAGCCGTGAATTGCAAACCAATATTAATCAAAGCCAACCAAAGATGCTCGCCATCAGCCAAAAGGTAATGGTTTCTCTGGATACGAACCTTAATGAGCCTCAAATGCGTCGCGTGAGTTTTATGACGCGCAACAACAATATTTTTTATCTTGAATTAGCGATGGATAAGACTGAGTTCTTCAAAATCAAAGAAGCCGATGTGGTAGAAGAAATTGATCCAGATGCATTAATTGCGACCTATAAAGAAAAAGCGGCTAACACAACGGCAGCACATGTACCTAATGATCTACTCGATGAGCTTGGTTTATAAGAATTTTTAGCCAAGGAAATTGTGCCTAGTTCAAAATATTTGTGCACTAATGCTCAAAAGTATGAGCAATTAGTCAGTTTGATACGCTTTTGATGTTGTCTCGGTCGGATTCGGGATAGAGTTAGGATAGAGAGTTACATTTTAACAATTTTATAAATTTAAATGTGTATTGATGTATCGTTCGCATCGGTTACGGATGGCAATCGTGTAAGGAGTCACTATGTCTAGACAAATTAAAGTCACAGAGGGACGCACGATCGAAATCGAGCAATATGGCGAAATGGATGCTTATCCAGTGGTCTTTTTCCATGATTTATTGGGTGGGGTTCAGATTTGTCCTGATTTAGAAGCAGCTGCTGTGCAGTATGGTTTTAAAATCATTGCAATTGCACGTCCCGGCTACGGTTCTTCAACGCCTGCAGAGTATAAATATATCAGCGATTGGAACGCAGATATGATGGCGTTGGTGAAGGCATTATCACTAGAAAATTATGCTGTGTTGGCCCATGGTACGGGTGCACCTTTTGCACTGTCATGCTCACAAATGATGACCCATGGACCAGCGCGTACTGTTGTTTTAAATGGTATTCCTGCACTTTATCTCAATGAAGTTCGACAGCACTACGGTATGGTTCGCCGTCAAGGTATGAATGCGCTTCGTACGGGTTTTTCTGCCGTTAAAAAAGCGCTGTTACCCAAAATGGTGCAGCAATTTATTGAAACGCATCATCAGCGAACCACTTATTACGATTCGTTTTTAGCCTCGGATCCACAGCGTATTTTGCCTGAGCTTGAGTTACAGCAATCCTACTGGGGTGTCGATCTGCTCAGTCTAAAAGCGGTGAAGTGGTATCACGGACAAAATGCGACATGGTCACCGTTGTCGGCAGCTGAAGAGATGATTAGTGTGAGCCGCGGCGTGATGCTGTCACGTATTTGCGATCTTGCGGAAGAGCCAACCATTTCTCACTGGGAACAATGCTTAGGTGAGCTGTGCGATGGTTTGAAAGCAGTTGGTTTATGGATTGAAAAAGAAGTGCCACCCACGCCAACAGAGCAAGAGGCTACGCCAGCTACTGAGGAAGAATCCAGCTCAGGTAAACGCTCAGCAGTCAATGACGATGTATTAACTGAAGATATTACCGATATCATTAACCGTCTTGCATAACACATCGCGTTTCAATGTTTACCCATAAAAAAAGCCGAGCAATGCTCGGCTTTGTCCTACTTCCTACGTATTCAAAAAGAGCCAAGTGAGATGGCTTAGCTCTTTTCAGAATTTATTTCAATTTGATCACAACGCGGCCAGTGACTTGGCCATTGGTGATCGCTTCAGCATATTCTGGTGCTTGCTCAAGACTGATCTCTTGGCACGCTTGTGTAAAGTAGCTTTCTGGTAGCAGAGATACGAGTTTTTCCCATGCAGCCATACGTTTTTCACGTGGGCAAGACACAGAATCCACACCTTGCAAGCGCACATTGCGCAAAATAAATGGCATCACTGTGGTTGGCAGATCAAAGCCACCAGCAAGGCCACAGGCTGCAACTGTGCTGTTATAGTCCATTTGCGCAAGCAGTTTTGCGAGAACTTTGCTACCTACGGTATCTACTGCGCCCGCCCAGATCTGTTTCTCTAACGGGCGGGCAGGTTCTTCAAATTCACTGCGATCTATAATGCGTTTTGCGCCAAGTTGCTGAAGAAGTGGTCCATTGACCTCAACACGCCCTGTGACAGCGGCCACTTGATAGCCAAGTGCAGCAAGTAAGGTGACGGCGACGGAGCCCACACCGCCACTGGCGCCAGTGACAACCACTTCACCATCTTCAGGTTTTACACCGCCATCAAGTAGTGCTTGTACACATAGCATGGCGGTAAAACCTGCAGTACCCACCATCATTGCTTTTTTGCTATCGATGCCTTGCGGTAGAGGTACCAGCCAGTCGGCTTTTAGGCGAGCGCGCTCGGCCATGCCGCCCCAATGGTTTTCACCCACACCCCAGCCAGTGAGAACCACTTGATCACCCGCTTGATAGCGTGCGTCTTCTGATTGAAGCACAGTACCGGCCAAATCAATGCCAGGCACCATTGGAAATTCACGAATAATTTTGCCCTTGCCTGTGATAGCAAGACCATCTTTGTAATTTAAAGAGGAGTAATCAACATCGATGAGCACATCACCTGCAGGTAATTGTGACTCATCCAATTGAGTCAAGGCGGCGATGGTGCGTTTTTCTTCTTGATTTAAAACTAATGCGTTAAACATGGAAACTCCAACTGAGGCAGCATGAACTGTTGGTGATGATTGTAGTGCGAAAATAACTATGACGAAAATGAAATGATGTCATCCTATTCATGATTATTATGCATAGATTAAGTTTGAATCAAACCATGAAGAAAATATGCGCAAATTGGCAGAAGAATAGAGATGAGAAATAGGCAGTAACAGGCGCATAAAAATGCCGAGATTATTTCGGCATTATTGCGGGTATCACGAGCGAGCTAGAGAAAAGAGCGAGCGTAGGTCACTTCAATTTCATCTGCAAGTTGGCTATCAACCAAGCGAGTACCAAAGGGACAAAGTGCAACAGGCATCAGTTTGATATGCGCGAAGACATTAGGCAGCGTCAGTGGAATGGTCACAATCGCAAGGCAGGCCATTAAATTCATGAGCGCGCAGATCAAATGAATGAGCGCTAAAACCCAACCAAAGGTGAATCCCCAAACCACATTGGCTAAAAATTTCACTGTTGCTGATGCTTTTTCAAAGCGATCTTCGAAGATTGGTTGAAAGGTGAGCTCTTGATAAACACGAATCGCTTTTTTACTCACAGGGCGTCGACCAAAAGGCCAAAAGGCATAACTGATAAAAGGCAGTAAAAATGGTAACAGCGGAAAGAGCACAATGGCGCCGAGCAAATAGCCCAAGCCGACCATCCAGCCGCCAAAAAATAGCCAAATAATATTTCCTAAAAGTGCTAAAGCCATATCGATTTCACCCCTATTTTTTCGCCAATATATGCTAGCCGATCGCCACGCGCAAGTAGGTCCATTAAGTGGCGGGGTGGAAAAGGAGTAACAAAATTATGTAATGCTTAATGAGTGTGAAAGGTTAAATTTCCGCTTGCGCAATACTAATCAGGCGTTCAATTAAAACTTGCTCACTGATATTAGATTGCATGAAAAAGCGGAACAGTTCATTGGTCATAGCACGCTGAGCCACCGGTGGCAGCGCCATGGAATCTGTCATACTGGGAATGGCAAGACCAGATTCGCTGGCCTTGGTAAAGGCTGCTGCCGCACGTTTTTGGCAGGAGGTAAAATCGCTGAGATCTATATCTTGGCGCACTGGAATGGCGCCTTTTTTTAGGTTGAACTGCTTTTGTAGTGTGCGGCTACTCAATTGCTCAATGATTTGTGCCTGCGATTTTTTATCGATTGTATTGATTTTAAAGAAAATAAAACTATCCATGTTATAGACAAAATGCTGCTCAGTTCCCGGCATGGCATAGCAATTAATGGTATCAGGTATGGCGACATCTGCTGCTAAAAGCTCCCCTAAAATCCAATCGCCTCCTATCTGAAACAGTGCCTCGCCTTTGGCTAACTGAGAGGTGGCTTCATTCCATGGTTGGTGCGGTATATGTCGACCAACTAATTGGCTCAATTGACGAAATGCATGCAGGGTTTGCCGCATTTTATCTGAGTTCAATGCAGTTGGATCAAGCTGTACTAATGCTTGTTGATAAAAATCCTTTCCATGTAGGGAGAGGGTTAAGTTTTCAAAAAGAAGCGCAACTTGCCACTCATCACTGCCGAGAGAAAGAGGGGTGATCCCTGCTGATTTTGCGGTCTGCATAGCGGCGAGTAACTCTGGCCAGTTTTTAGGCGGCGCAATATTGAGTTGTTTACGCAGTGGCTCATTGACCCAAAGCCAGTTCATACGATGTAGTGTTAGTGGTAGTGCAACATATTCACCTTGATCATTTTGGTTGATCTGCTTTGCGAGCGGGTAAAGCGATTGATCCCAATTTTCGCGCTTCGCTATCGTGTCTAAATTTTGAATAAGACCAATGGCATCCCACGCATCGATATGCGCGCCTTCAATTTGTGCGATAAAGGGCATGGTGCCTGCCAGTGCTTTGGCTTGCAGTACTGTCATGGCGTTGTCACCACCGCCGCCACTAACTGATATCAGATCGATGGTCGGATTTGAAGATGCCAGCGCTTGGCTGATGACATGTAAAGCACCTTGTTCGCCAGGTGCTGTCCACCAATGCAGGAGCTCGGCAGATTGAGCTTTAGCCACGCTTGAAAAGGGTATTAAAAACGATATAGCAGCAAGGGCTATCAGCTTGGATTTGAACATCAAAATTAATCCCTGACAAAATAGAGTGTTGCAGCAAGGCCGCCTGAACTTGATTGACTTAAAAGCAGGTCACCGCCATGCGCTTTGGCAATACTTTTAGAGATGGTGAGCCCTAGCCCATGGCCTTCGTGATGCATGGTGGACTGATCGCGATAATAGGGGGCAAACCATTGATTCAAACGTTCGCAGTTGATCGGTGGGCCATCATCGGTGACCGTTAAAATAATCCGATCTTCTGTCTCGTGTAGCGATATATAGGCGCGCTCGCCATATTTTACGGCATTATGAATGAGGTTACTGATCGCGCGCTTGATCGCCAAAGGTTTGCCAATAAAAGGCGTTTGAATTTGGCCGTTGATCTGCACCTTTTGCTCAAAGGCGAGCTGACAATGGGTCAGTAGCTGATTTAAATCAATAGCTTCAATCTCTTCATGAATATCCGTTTCGACAATGCATTGCAACGCACCTTTTACCATCAGCTCTAAATCAGAGACGATACGCTGTAATTTGATGCGCTCTTGTTCATCGTCCAACATTTCAATGCGCAGTTTTAAACAAGCGATGGGGGTTTTGAGATCGTGAGAAATAGCGCCAAATAGCATATCGCGCTCATGCATATGCGCATTAATCCGGCGATTCATTTTATTAAAGGCGCGAATGGCGGCAATTAACTCTGCACTGCCTTGCTCTTTTACCTCTGGCACTTTTAACCTGCTCGACATTAAAGTGGCCGCTTTTGCTAAATTTTTCAGTGGTTGTAGCTCTTTTCGTACCAGCCACCAAGTCACACTCATCAACAGTAATCCCGACAGCAGCAAAGATAGAATCTCTTTGTGGCTGATCAATGGCGTTTCTAACTGGACATAGGGCGCTGGCAAGACTGCCGCAAGATAAAACCATTGCTGGGGGGCGACTTCAATCTGCATCACTAAGATTGGTGGGTTGATTTCGCCATAGGAAAGGCTGTAATGCGCCCACATTAAGGGCAAGGCATCGATGCTGATCTCTTTGTTAAAGACTTTGAGTTGATCGCGCTGGGTAAATTCCAATTGAATCTGTGATGTATCACCAAGCTCTTCTTTCAAAACATTGGCCACCTCATCTAAAACCAAGGTTTTACGTTCGCTATTGGGCAGTGGTTGTACCGGTATTTCATGATCATTGAGCGAGACAAAAAAACGAGTGCCACCCATGCTGCGCAGTTGATTTAAAACCAAATGGCGGTATTCAGGGGGCAGCGCCGAGAAAAATGAAATGGTTGATGCCGCGCTTAGTGCTAGGCTGCGCACGGTGGTGACGAGCCCTTCTTGCTCGCGCTGGCTACTGTGCTGATACCAAATGGTGGCCGCCAGTAGCTGGGCCAAGATAATTACACCCATGAGTAATAAACTTGTGCGTGTGGCAAGGGTTTTCGGGCCTTTGAGCCAGTTTTGTGGGGTCACCTGTGGTTCCTTTTGGTCAAAAGCTGTCTTAGCCATGGGTAAACTAGGCGCGGCGAATTAATCGCAATGAACGGCGGCTGTGAGCATATAGCCTTTATTTCGCACGGTGAGAATCAGCTGGCGGTCTTTGTCTTCGAGATGATGACGTAAACGGCTGATTTGTA
Organism: Vibrio stylophorae; assembly: GCF_921293875.1. Classification (NCBI taxonomy): domain Bacteria; kingdom Pseudomonadati; phylum Pseudomonadota; class Gammaproteobacteria; order Vibrionales; family Vibrionaceae; genus Vibrio; species Vibrio stylophorae. Next base: position 438,425 of record NZ_CAKLDI010000002.1, on the reverse strand, counting down.
CATCAATGCCACGCTCTAGTGGTTCGGCATCTCGCCCCCAGATCGCTTGGGCAATATCATCACGAGATAAAAGCCCCTCGGGTTGCGCGAGAAATAGCCCAAGCAACGAAAGATCAGCGCCTGAAAGTTGTTTGCTTGATTTCTGGGGATGGGTTAATTGACGAGTAACCGTATTGAGCGTCCAGCCTGCAAAGTGAATACGCCGCGCCATATGATGGCTGCTTTGTTGTTGGCTACGACGCAAAATGGTTTTGATACGAGCGAGCAGCTCACGTGGGCTAAAGGACTTAGTGATGTAATCATCGGCACCCATCTCAAGACCCGCGACACGATCAATCTCATCACTCACGGCTGTGAGCATAATAATTGGCATGTTAGACGTTCGGCGAAGCTCTCTGCACAGGGTAAATCCATCATCGCCGGGCATCATAATATCCAAGATGATGAGGTCAACGCCATGTTGATCAAGCTGCTGCCACATGGCTTTGCCATCTTGCGCGCAAAGCACAATAAAGCCCGCCTTGGTTAAATAGTCATGTAAGGCTTCTCTAAGCTCATCATTATCGTCGACAACTAAAATTGTGCGTGTACTCGTCACTCAAGACTCCTTAGAACTGATTCTGGCGCTATTGTGTCAAAAACTGTGCTCTAGGCTCCATTAACCAGCGCACACAATTTCAATCGATTCTTATGACTTTGTAAGTGTTCGGTTACAAAGCCCTTTCTCTTTGCAACCTTCAGCTTGTGATAACGACATACAGTAGTGATTGCTAGGTGAAACAAAGGTGTAGTGATTCAGCCATCCATTGAATGACTGCCAAGGTTAAAAAGAGAATAAGGAGGGGCTATGTCCCAATCACAAAAAAGTGTTGCGCGCGCAATATTTGGTCAGATATTTGGCCAGTTGCAGCGTGTTGGCCGCTCGTTAATGTTGCCTGTTGCAGTATTACCAGTAGCAGGTTTAATGCTGGGCTTGGGAAATGCAGGTTTTGATATTATTCCTGAGGCGATTAACCGTGTCATGCTTGCTGCAGGGAATGGGGTGTTTGGCAATATGCAGCTAATGTTTGCTGTGGGTGTAGCCGTAGGTTTAGCCAAAGACAATGATGGCGCAGCGGCGTTGGCCGGTATTGTTGGCTTAATTATTATGAATGGCGCCATGGGTATTGTGATTGATCTACGCGGTATGCAAACCGATGCCACATTACTCGGTGTAGAGACATTACAAACTGGGGTATTTGGCGGGATTATCATGGGGATGGTTGCCGCAGGGCTTTACAACCGTTACCACAATATTCGCTTGCCTGAATATCTCGGCTTTTTTGGTGGTAAACGCTTTGTTCCGATTATGACGGGGTTAAGTGCGATTTTAATTGGCGCTTTGATGGCATTTGCATGGCCACCTGTAGGTGCAATGCTTGATCATTTCTCACATTGGGCCGCTTATCAAAACCCAGTGCTTGCTTGGGGTATTTATGGTGCGGGTGAACGCTCATTGCTTCCTGTGGGTTTGCACCATATTTGGAATGCACCGTTTTTCTTTGAAGTGGGTAGCTATGTTGACCCAGACACAGGGAAAACCATTACAGGCGAGTTGACACGATTCTTTGCTGGTGACAAAACCGCAGGATACCTTTCAGGTGGCTTTATGTACTCCATGTGGGCATTGCCTGCTGCCGCATTGGCTATTTATCACTGTGCTGACACTAAACGTAAAAAGCTAGTTGGCGGCTTAATGGCCTCTGCAGCACTGACTTCGTGGCTAACAGGTATTACTGAACCGATTGAGTTTACCTTCCTATTTGTCGCGCCTATTTTATATGTGATTCATATTATTTTGACTGGGATTGCCTTTGCGATCACCGCCATGCTTGAGATTAAACACAGCACTGATTTTGCTCATGGCGCCATTCAATTCTTCCTTTACTATCCGCTTTCAAGCAACGCATGGATGTTTGCCATTATTGGTCCAATTTGGGCGCTGCTGTACTACGGTTTGTTCCGTTTCCTCATCGTGAAGTTGGATTTGAAAACACCGGGGCGTGACAACGATGAAACTCGAGTCACTATCAACAAAGCCATTGATCAATTGGCCGGTGATATTGTGATTGCGCTGGGCCACAAAGCCAATATCAAGTCGGTCGATGCATGTATTACACGGCTGCGTGTGTCGGTAAAAGATATGGCAAAAGTGGATATTGATAAGATCAAAGCCCTTGGTGCCATGGATGTGGTGGTGATTGGCGATAACCTTCAGGCAATTTTTGGTACACAATCTGACAATATCAAAACAGAGATTAACCAAGTGTTAGCAGTTTCCTAACATGGGGCGTAGTGCGGTGTGAGACCATTTCACCGCTGCTACAAGAGTAGACTTAAATACGTTTCCCCATAACGTACCTTTGCCCTCCACTGCCTGGAGGGCTTTTTTTATCTGCGCTAATAAGTTGGCGGATATTGTTCGACAAGTTTGAGTACGGATTGAGTGATTGCATTGATGCGCTGCTCGGGATCATTGCTGCTCGGCAGGGCATTTTTGTCCACCGCTTGCCAGATCACTTGCTTGGTTTTGGCATCCACAAAGCGAATGGAAACGTAATCGCGAATATCTTCTTCATATTGTTGCGGTGTGCTGACGCCAACGCCGAGACCGCCGGATCCAAAACCAAAGCCAAAGCTGGGGCCAGAAGCATTGAACTCTGTCTGCGTTTGAATGCCATAAAACACCATCATTTGTGGATGATCGGGGTCTAGAACTAACCCTTTGGTAGCGAGTGCTGATTTCAGTGCCTGTTCAATGCGCGCATCATCTAGGGTAATGGTGATGTCGTCGCGTCTTTCGGTAAATGCATAACGAAGGTATTGGCGATAATCTAAGTCTGGATCGTAATCGACCTGACTTGTGGTGCAGCCTGTAAGTAGAAAAAGAACGGAGAGGCCAATCAATTGAAGACCGCGCATAGAAACCTCGTTGCATGGTGAGTCAATATGCTGATAATAGCGGCTTCAATTTTGCTTGTTGTCTGAAAACTGTGACGGAGAGATAAATGCGTAGAATCGTCTTATACGTGTCCGATAAATGCCCGCATTGCAAAGATGCGAAACGTTATTTGATGGAAAAGGGACTTCAATATCGTGAATGTAACGTCAAAATGCAGCGCGGACGCAAAGAACTTGATGCGCTAGGTATTCGTTCAGTGCCTGCGTTGAAAGTTGGTGATCGCGTGATGGTGGGGTGGGATGTTCGTAAATTTGAGCAATTACTCAAGTCAAAGTAAAACCACGCATGCGTTTCATTTTGCCCGTAGTTGGCTGTAATCGCAGTACAATCAAGCTTGCCAGTGTTTCATGAAACAAGTTGTCCACAGCTGAAGTTACCCACAGAAACGGTGGATAACTTATGAAAAAACGATCCCAAGTCGCGTCGTTGCGACGTTCAAAAAAAGTCAAGCATGATGATTTGAAATCCTAATTTTTATGATGAGTCATCGATGACCATGCCCAAGGGCTGCTGGTGCAGATGGATGCATTTCCCATGAACATGTTTTGGCTGCAACAAGCGGAAACGCGATAGATCAAAGCTTTGCATTTCTCGCATTCTTGAATGCTTGTGAAGAGCAAGTTGTCGTTGCGAAGTATCATTCTGGGGCAAGGAATGGATCGTAGGTGGCAATGTGGCAAGGTTTTTACAGCAATGGTATGCGGATATTATTATTAATACCGGTTTGGGTTTACTGATCGCTTTTTTTGCATACAGTTTTGCTGGTGGTTCATTTTTCGTTCATTTCGTCGTTGCTTGTGGCTATGGCTATGGCTGCGGACTGATCGCCAACGTCATTGTTGACCGTTGGCCACATATTCCAATTAGTAAGCGCTATCTATTTGCCATTCTTGGTGGCCTCGTATTAGGCTCGATTAATGCTTGGGTTTGGCAGGTTGGTAAAACCACATTTATTGGCGTTCCTGATTTTTTGCCGACGCTCGCGGTGGCAATGTTTTTTAGCTTTTTTGCTTGTCATTTCTTTTGGTCACGAGAGCGCGCATTAATTACTCAAACTGAGCTGAGTAAAAGTAAAGCCAAGGAGAGTGAGCAAGAAAAACTGCTGGCAGTGAGTCAGCTACAGCTGCTGCAAAGCCAAATTGAGCCGCATTTCCTCTTTAATACTTTGGCGACGCTACAAGTTTTGATTGAGCATGATCCACAGCGTGCGAATCGCTTACTTGAAAAACTAACCGACATGCTGCGCGCTAGTTTGAAGAAAACACGACAGGAACAAGTATCACTGGAAGATGAGTTACATCTACTTGAAGCCTATTTAGGCATTCAAATGATTCGTCTTGGTGAGCGTTTGTCCTATCGCATTGATTGCGGTGATTGCGTGAACTTACAGCAATCATTGCCGCCACATTTGCTGCAACCTTTGGTTGAAAATGCGGTGACCCATGGTATTGAGCGTGCTAGCGTCGGCGGTATGCTTACCATTACCCTGAAACAAACACTGGACACCCTGATGGTGGAGATTGCGGATAATGGACAGGGATTCGATTATCACAATCCAGGTCATGGTGTGAGTGTGGGAAATATTCGCCAGCGGCTCAAAAGTTTGTACGGCTTACAGGCGAAACTCGATATTTTTGAAAATCCAACTGGCGGTGTGACCTCAAGGATAGTGATCCCATGCGTGCAATAATTGCTGATGATGAAGTGTTGCTTCGCCATCATTTACGAAAAACATTGGCTGAAATCTGGCCAGATTTAGACGTGGTTGGTTTGGCAGAAGATGGCGAGGAAGCGCTGTGCCTGTGTGAACAAACTGAGCCGGATATTATCTTTTTAGATATTCGTATGCCAAGGCAATCGGGTGTCGAGGTGGCAAGACATATTCGACGCTTGGGTTTAAAAACCCATATCGTATTTGTCACTGCCTATGATGAATACGCTGTGAACGCCTTTGAATATCACGCTGTGGATTATCTTCTCAAGCCATTTTCTGAAGCGAGATTGCAAGTGGCTTGTGAGCGAATTCAGCAGCGTTTTGAACGCCAAGAGCAAAGCGATGATCGCACTGAAGCTTTGTTGAAAACGCTGAGTGCGAAAATGGGCGAGAGTCGCCAGTATTTGTCATGGATTCGCGCCAGTAAAGGCGATGAAATTCATCTCATTTCTGTTAACGATGTGACCTATTTTCAGGCCGAAGACAAATATGTCATGGTCTATACCGGTAACGAAAGTTTTCTGATCCGCACCCCCCTCAAAGAGCTGGTCGAGCAGCTTGACCCCAATGAATTTTGGCAAATTCATCGTGCAACCATTGCGCGCGTTCGCGCCATTGAGTGTGTCAAAAAAGAGATCACCGGTCGCCTAGTGGTTAAGCTGGAAGGTTATGATCGCGTCCTGCCCGTGAGTCGAAGTGCACAGCCTTTGTTTAAACAGATGTAAACACAGGTTGTCGCAAAAGCGATATTTGTCTTTTTATGCTGACAGCTGAGCCTGAGATTTTAGACATATTGCATACACTAAAGGGAATGGGTGAAACCAATCCCTTTTTTTTATGTCTATGACTGGGCAACAAATTGACGGACCTTTTATGAAAATCTTAATTTTTGATGTGAATTTGTTAAAATGCGCTGTTTTAGCGGTCTACACGCCATTTGTTTGGTGCGTCGAGTCATATTTTTCATCATGATTGCAGACGCTTGTAAAAGGCTTTGTTAAAATCGCGCCGAATGTGAAGTATTCTATCACCCTGACTGTAGGTTGATGATTTTTAGGTAATTTATTTCTAATGAACCAAACTAACGCCTCTTTATTCGTTCGCATTTTGCGACAAAAATGGTTGTGGCTACCCATTGTGTTGATTCTTGCGGTGATCCTCTATGCGATCACGGGTGCCAAAACGCACAATGTCGGTGAACGATATTCCATCAGCTACCAGCCACCTGTGGTTGCTGAGCAAAAAGAGGAGCCAGCGCAGCAAGGGGTTCCTGAAGATAAGCCTGATTATGAGTATGTGGTGGCTGACCTCGATAATCCAAGTGTGATTTTCGACAAGCTTTGGATCAGTCAGCAAACCCTGATGCAGGTCATGGAGAGTGACCTCAACATTCTTGCGCTGGATACCCTGCATGCAGGGAGCAAACTCAGTTTTTGGTTGAATCCTGAGACTCGCCAGCTCGACAAGCTTGAGCTCTATTTGAATCCAGCCCGTCAGGTGGTTTTCCGCCGAGTGGGGCCTGCGCACTTTGAATTTGAAGAGATCAACCACAAAGGTCAGTGGATTCCGAAAACCTTTTACGGTCCGATTTACAACAACTTCGCTATATCTGCGAAAAAGCAGGGTGTGACTTCGGCTGAGATCGTCAAAATTAACGACCTGCTTAAAGAGAAACTAGACTTTGCGCGCGATCTACGTGCTGGCGATACCTTCTCCATGATTCGAAGCGAGCAGTTTATTGATGGCAAGCCAAGTGGGAACACTGAAATTTTGGCATTCCGCATCAAGATGCGTGGCGCTGAAATTAACGCCTTCTTGCACAGCGATGGTTCTTACTATGACAGCGAAGGTCGCAGTTTAACACGTGCATTCTCACGCTATCCTTATGCGCAGAACCGAACTTATCGTATCAGCTCTCGCTTTAATCCAAAGCGTAAGCACCCAGTCACAGGCCGCATCGCACCGCATAATGGCGTCGATTTTGCAGCAGCGACCGGGACGCCTGTGTTGTCAACAGGGGATGGCGTGGTGAAGATGGTCCGTAACCACCCATATGCAGGTAAATATGTAGTGATTCAGCACGGTGGTAAATATATGACGCGCTACCTACACTTATCACGCATCAAAGTGGTGAAAGGACAGCGCGTTGTACGTGGTCAGGTGATTGGCCTTGCGGGCGCTACGGGTCGCGTGACTGGACCGCATATTCACTATGAGCTGCATATTAATGGTCGCCCTGTGAACCCACTGACAGCAAATATCCCGATGTCTAGCGCGGTAAGTGAAAAAGAACGGCCAGAATTTAATAAAGCGGTTGAGCAATATATTGCGATGATGGATCGCGCTGATGCCAAAGCGGTGGCTGCTGCGAACTAATTTCATATTGCCAATCAAAACGGCGCCTAGTGCGCCGTTTTTTTATATCTCATTTTTATGTCGACGCTTTTATGTTGTCGCCATAGTGTCTGTTCACTTCTCTCTAGGGTCGGTTGATTCGCTTTGTATGATTATCGTTCTGCTAATTGATGCGTTGGCTGAGTCTTGATTTGGCAGAGTATCGATAAAAGCAGCGTGATCACTCGCCGCTACCACCAAAAAAATAATCCTCAGGGTTAATGACAATCTTGGTTTGATAGCTTTGCTTTGTTGTTGCCTCGGCCGTATCTGGTTTCGAAACTGTCAGGGTCATTTGGCTTTGCGCCGTCGCCCCATATTGCTGATGACTGAGGGTGAGGGCAAAATCGCCTGCTGCACATTGCACGTCATCAATAAACCAACTGCCTTGATTGATCTCTTCAATCCAGTGATCTTGGTTGAGAATTGCCACATGATTAATATGTTCAAAACCAACGGGATAAATCTCTAATACGGATTGTGCGCACTGCACACGTATGATCTCAGAGGGCTCTACAGCGATAAGCTCTGAGCGAAGTGACTCACTGATGGGCGCCGCGTGAACAGCACCGGCAAAGAGAAGTGCGGCTGCGCACAGTGTTTTAGTTTCGAATTGAAATGAATGCATTAACATAACTCCATGAATTTTATCCATATATTATGACTAATCAGGTGTGGATAATCGGCGATGATGCAGAGTTGAGGGCAAGCTCCCAATAAAAAAGCGCTGCCAAGGCAGCGCTTTTAAGTGAGTATTTAAGCAGTCAGATCTATTTGGCCGCTTTATCCGCGAGTCGCTCTTCGCGTGCGATTTGGCGCTCTCGTTTACTAAAGATACGCTCAACCACCACAAAGAATAGCGGTACAAAGAAAATACCAAGGAAGGTTGAACCCACCATGCCACCGAGTACGCCTGTACCGATCGCATTTTGTGCGCCTGAACCGACACCAGTACTGATTGCCAAAGGCACAACACCAAGACCAAAGGCCAGTGAGGTCATCAAGATTGGACGCAGACGCACACGAACGGCGTGCAGCGTTGCTTCTTTTAATGATGCGCCTTTCTCGTAGAACTCTTTAGCAAATTCCACAATCAAGATGGCGTTCTTCGTTGCAAGACCCACAGTGGTCAACAAGCCCACTTGGAAATACACGTCATTGGAAAGACCGCGTAAGTCAGTTGCAACCAATGCACCGATAATACCCAGCGGAATGACCAAAATAACCGCAAATGGTACAGACCAGCTTTCATACAAGGCCGCAAGCACGAGGAAGACGACTAGCACTGACAGCGCATAAAGCGCAGGTGCTTGGTTGCCAGACAGGCGCTCTTCATAGGATAGGCCATTCCATTCGATACCAAAGCCCTCAGGCAGTTTGGCTGCAATGGCTTCCATATCGTTCATCGCTGCACCTGTGCTGTAGCCAGGCACGGTGGAACCTTGAATGTTCACAGCGGGTAGGCCGTTAAAGCGTTCTAGACGTGGTGAGCCAAATTCCCATGAGCCTGTGGCAAATGCAGAGAATGGAACCATTTCGCCTTTGCTGTTACGCACGTACCAAGTATCCAGATCTTTTGGCTGCATACGGTATTGGTCTTCACCTTGAACGAATACTTTTTTGATACGACCACGGTCGATAAAGTCGTTCACGTAAGCGCCACCCCATGCAGTCGCAAGCACCGCGTTCACATCATTGATGTTTAGGCTTAGCGCGCGCAGTTTGGCATGGTCGATATGAAGCTGGTAAATCGGCGCATCTTCCTGACCATTCGGGCGCACACCCACAAGTTTTGGATTTTGCGCAGCCATACCGAGCATTTGGTTACGTGCATTAATCAATGCATCATGACCTTGACCATTCTTATCTTGTAGATAGAGGTCAAAACCATCGGCCGTGCCCAATTCAAGTACCGCTGGTGGCACGAAGGCAAAGACCATGGCTTCTTTAATTTGGCTAAAGGCACCCATGGCACGCTGCGCAACAGACTGCACATCAGCGCCAGGCTCAGTACGTTCATCCCATGGTTTCATGTTCACAAACGCCATACCCATGTTTTGGCCCATACCAGCGAAACTAAAGCCAGATACGGTAAACACAGACTCAACATATTTGCCTTCTTGATTGAGAAGGTAATCATTGATTTTGCGTGTTACAGCCTCAGTACGCTCTTGGGTTGCGTTGGCTGGCAAAATAGCCTGCGCAAACATGACGCCTTGGTCTTCGTTTGGCAAGAATGCGGTTGGCATGCGAATGAAAATCCATGCAGTTGCAACCACCAAAGCCAAGAAGATCATAAAGAAGCGAGTGGTGCGCTTGATAATAAAGCCGACACTGCGCTCATAGCGATTGGTACTGCGATCAAACCAGCGGTTAAATACGCCAAAGAAACCTTTATCTGTGTAAGCGTGACCCTTTGACACCGGCTTGAGCATGGTGGCACAAAGTGCTGGGGTCAAAATAATCGCAACCAGTACTGACAGCCCCATTGCAGACACAATGGTGATCGAGAACTGACGATAAATCACACCGGTTGAACCAGACATAAAGGCCATTGGTACGAATACCGCAGACAATGTCAGACCGATACCCACCAACGCACTGGTGATCTGATCCATTGATTTACGCGTGGCTTCAACAGGGCTGCAGCCCTCTTCAGACATCACACGTTCAACGTTTTCCACCACCACGATGGCATCATCCACCAGAAGCCCGATGGCCAGCACCATGGCAAACATGGTTAAGGTGTTGATCGAAAATCCAGCGGCAGCCAGTACGCCAAAGGTACCAAGAAGCACCACAGGAACCGCGATCATTGGAATCAAGGTTGCGCGGAAGTTCTGCAAGAACAGGTACATGATCACAAAGACCAGTACAACGGCTTCAAGCAGGGTATGAACCACGCCTTCAATTGAGCTGCTGACGAATGGTGTGGTATCAAACGGCACCACCATTTTTAGCCCTTGTGGGAAGAACTGCTCTAGCTCACCCATACGTTTCAATACAGCATCTTTGGTGTCTAGTGCGTTCGCACCGGCAGCGAGCTGAATCGCCAAACCAGAAGCAGGTTTACCGTTATAGTATGAGGTGATCATGTAGCTTTCAGCGCCCATTTCCACTTCAGCCACATCGCCTAGGTGGACTTTACCACCTGAAGCATCTGATTTAAGAACAATGTCCTTAAACTCTTGTGGTGTTTGTAGCAATGATTGCGATGAAACCGTTGCGTTGAGCTCTTGCCCTTTCACCGATGGTGTGCCACCGAGCTGACCGGCAGAAACCTGTGCGTTTTGTTCACGGATAGCCAGCACAATGTCATTGGTGGTGAGGCTATACTGGGTCAACTTATATGGGTCTAGCCAAATACGCATCGCATATTGGGCACCAAACATCTGAATATCACCCACACCGGTGACACGGCTAATTGGGTCTTGAATGTTGGAAACCACATAGTCGGCGATATCAGCCTTATCCATGGAGCCATCTTCAGACACAAAGCCAAGGACCATCAAAAAGCCAGTACCGGCTTTGTTGACGCTAATCCCCTGAGCCTGCACAACTTGCGGTAGCAATGGCATCGCAAGTTGGAGTTTGTTTTGTACCTGTACCTGCGCAATATCGATATCAGCTTCAGCATTGAAGGTTAGGGTAATGGTCGCATTACCAAAACTGTCACTTTGTGAGCTGATATAGCGTAGGTGGTCAAGACCTGTCATACGCTGTTCAATTACCTGCGTTACAGAGTCTTCCACGGTTTTTGCTGATGCGCCTGGATAGGTCGCAGAGATCACAACCGTCGGCGGCGCAATCGTTGGGTACTGTGATACTGGCAAGTTGAGGATGGATAATCCCCCCGCCAGCATCACGATGATCGCTAGAACCCAAGCAAAAATGGGGCGATCAATAAAAAAACGAGCCATGAATTTCTCCTAATTACTGCGCAGCTTTCTGGCTTGTTTCTGCAGGTGCGTCATTCACTGACGTTGGCGTCACTGGTGCACCTGGACGAACTTTTTGTAGGCCATCAACAATCACGCGATCGCCTGCTTTAAGGCCGCTGAGAATAAGCCACTGATTACCGATAGACTCGCCGGTTTCAACGATGCGTGGCTCAACAATGTTGTTCGCATTGATTACCATCACAATCCCTTGGCCCTTTGGATTACGGGTCACGGTTTTTTGTGGTACCACAATGGCGTCTGGGTCGGTGCCAACGGTCAGTACCGCGCGAACGAACATACCAGGTAGCAGAAGACCTTCAGGGTTCGGGAATTCAGCACGCATGGTAACTGAGCCTGTGTTTTCATTCACAGTCACTTCAGCGAATTGAAGTTTGCCTTCGTGTGCATACACAGTGCCATCATCAAGAATCAAGGTCACAGCGGTTGTTTGTGGCTGCTCAAGTTGACCCGATGCAATACGTTTTTTCACGTTAAGCAATTGGTTACTTGATTGCACGATGTCGATGTTAATTGGATCGAGCTGAGAGATTTGTGCCAAAGGCTGGCCTTGGTTTGCAGTAACCAGTGCACCAGAGGTCACATTGGATTTACCAATCACACCTGAAATTGGCGCTTCAACCTTGGTATAGGTCAAATTGATTTCAGCATTGTTAATAGATGCTTTTGCAGCTGCAACGCTTGCTTGCGCTTCAAGATATGCCGCTTGCGCCAAATCGTAATCTTGTTGGCTGATGCCGCGCTTGTTAAGCAGCTCTTTATAACGTTTTGCAGTGGCACGCGTTGAGGTCAAATTAGCCTGTGCGCGTTTGAGATCTGCCTGCGCTGCGATCAGTGCAGCTTTATAGGTTGCATCATCAATTTGGTACAGTGATTGACCTTCTTTCACCATGCCACCTTCGGTGAAGCTACGCTCAAGAATAATACCGCTGACCTGAGGACGAACTTCCGCTTCAACAAATGCGCGCGTACGGCCGGGTAATTCCATCTGAATTGCTTGAGAGTGGTTCGCGACAGTCATATAGGTGACGGCTGCGGGTGGTCGAGGTTGCTGTTGCTGGCTTTGGTCGTGACTGTCACAGCCACTGAGCCAAATAGCGGCTGTGATCAAAGACGCTAGTTTAAAAGTTGTGCGCATTGTTACTCCATGTCGCGGCAATATTGCTGCGTGTGCAGATCTGATTGATGAGCTAAAGCTCACATTATACATGAACAAAATTAAAGGCAGCCAATGAAATAGCGCCTTTTCCAATGAGTGTGTACTGCAAGCGAGCCTGAAAAAATCAGACGAAAAGGGCAAATTACAGCGGTTATGTTAATCGCGTTTTCTGAACCAAAACATAACAGGATGCAAAGAGTTGCGTTCCTGTTATGTTTTTCAAAAAAATGTTTATTTTCATAGCAAATAGATTGATTTTTCTACCGATTTGCTACCAGCATTTGTGCATTTTTTATGGCAAATTGTGCCGCTTGTTGTTGAGATTTTTGGTTGCCAATCTCGCTGGCCTTAGGGAGTATGACCCAAATGACTTGCGCGGTTGGGGTAATTCTTGAACCAATACCGCCATCCTCTTTTTGATTAAATGCTTGAATATACACAGTTAAAATAATCTGATGCCGATGCACGCTGCGGCCAAAAAAAGTGCCCATTTCATGAATCGCACCCCAAGCAAGTGAAAGCGATGCCTTATTGCTACTTGGGAGCGTGATTTGATAAATCAAGCCACTTGACGCTTTGGGAAGGGCGGTGACTGCGAGGTCATTTGTTTGATATTGGCCAGAAACAAAAGGTTGGTGCTCTTTTGTATCTTTATTAGTGACAAACCCATTGCAACCTTGTGCTTGCGGCAAGTTATTGCGAAAGCGATATTCGGCGCAGGCATACTCACCAATAAGTTGCTGAATGGCGCGAACCAGTCGAGGGTCTTGCACAAAGCGCTGATAGTTAAATGGGTCCGTTTTTTTATAGCTCGCAAACACTTGCTCAAAGGCGCTGGTTAATTGGGGGGAAGATCGAAGCGGAACCAAATCTCCCTGTTCAATGGCATGCGCCACCACATTATTGGTATCACCAATGCGCTGATTTTGCGTGTTGTAGTAGGCATAAGAAAACTTGGGATAGGTCACTCGCGCCTCAGCCATGCTGGCGGTGAATAGACTGAGCGCGATGATGATTTGCCAGAATTTTGGGAAAAAATGCTGCATATTGTCTCCTTGATTTGCTTAACCGCACATTCAGTGCAGGTAAACTCGGCCTTTGATATCCAGTGGTCACGAAACAGATCTGTCGAAAAGATACAAAACAAATTTATAAAACACATGGCAGAGTGCCTTGTTGCACTGTGTTTCTCATCAAAAGTGAAAGATTCTCACATCCTTGCCCCTGTTCATCTTCTGGCAAGAAAAAACAGCTAGCCTTTGAATGAATCGAAGCAAGGGAGTCAGGGATGAAACCAGTATTTTGGATACCGATCAGCGCAATGACGGCTGCAATGTCATGCTATGTGGTTGCGCAGCCGCCACAATTGATGCTAGCCAGTGACTATCGAGCCAGTATCGAAGCCAATCAGTACTATGCCAGTGAGAAATATGACGGCATACGCGCATTTTGGAATGGCCAGTCACTGATCACCCGCTCAGGGAAAACATTAAATCCCCCTGCTTGGTTTGTACTGGGATTTCCCGAGATGCCTTTGGATGGCGAGTTGTGGATGGGGCGCGGGCAATTTCAGCGCCTTACGCAAACGGTACTGGACCAAGAGCCCAATGACGCTGAGTGGGGACAGGTTCGCTATATGGTGTTTGATTTACCCATGGAGCCCAGCAACTTTGCCATGCGTCAAGCCCTGCTGCGACAGGTGATTGATGGCAGTAGCGCGACCTATCTTGCCCCTGCACATCAAAAGCTGATTCAAGATGATGCGGAGCTCGAAGCTTTCTACCAAGCGACCATAGCTCAGGGTGGTGAAGGGATCATGCTTCATCATATCAACAGCTTATATATCAATGGCCGCAGCGCCATGCTGCAAAAACGTAAGCCATTTGCTGACAGTGAGGCCACTGTCATTGGCTACACCCAAGGCAAAGGGAAATTTAAAGGAATGCTGGGCGCATTGATTGTACAGATGCCAAGTGGCCAAGTGTTTAAAATTGGCAGCGGTTTTTCTGTGGATGAGCGTCAGTCGCCGCCGCCGATTGGCAGCACTGTTACTTACAGATATAACGGCCATACCGATGGTGGGCTGCCGCGTTTTGCACGCTTTATTCGTCTTCGGCCTCAAGAATAAACACTTCGGTTGCATTCAAAATCGCCCCTGCTAAGGTGAATGATTAACAATTCATTAACCATGGAGGGAGCAATGAATACTGCAAGTTTAACCTTGGCTGAGCCACGGGGCGCTATTCGCCGATTTTTCAAATCATTGGGGCCAGGCATCTTAATGGCAACGGCCGCCATTGGGGGCTCACATCTGGTCGCCTCAACCAAAGCAGGCGCAATCTATGGCTGGCAACTGGTTGGTCTGGTATTGCTTGTCAATCTGCTGAAATATCCATTTTTCCGCGCTGGGGTGCAATACACATCGGCAACAGGGAAAAGTCTACAAGAGGGCTACGCCGAGATGGGGCGTAGCTACCTGTATCTTTTTAATGCGCTTAATCTTATCTCAGCTGTGGTCAATACCGCGGCAGTGCTGGTGTTTACTGCAAGTCTGCTGAGTTATTTTTTGCCTGTGTCTATTGCATTAACGCATTTGTCAGCGTGGGTGCTTGTTGGCTGTTTGGCCTTACTTATTGCAGGCCACTATCGTGCGCTAGATTCTGTATCCAAATTGATTATGGCTGTGCTGGTGATCGCGACCTTGGCTGCGGTGCTCATTGCCGCTGCATCGCCATCAGTGAAAGTCGATGATTTTGTTGCGCCGTCACCTTGGCAGTTCGCCGCGCTGGGTTTTATTGTGGTGATGATGGGTTGGATGCCAGCGCCCATTGAGATTTCTTGCTTGACCTCTTTGTGGTTACAAAGCCAGAAAAAGCAGCAACCTGTGACCTGTAAAAGCGCGCTGATGGATTTTAATGTCGGCTATATCATGACGGCGCTACTTGCGGTGGTATTTTTGGCATTGGGCGCGCTGATTTTTCATGGTACGGGTCAAGCGCTGGAATCAACAGGGATTGGTTATTCCAAGCAGTTGGTGAGCATGTATACCGCAACCATAGGTGAATGGTCACGCTGGCTGATTGCGGGGGTTGCATTTCTTTGTATGCTTGGCACCACATTAACTGTGATTGATGGCTATTCGCGAGCCTTGGCACAGGGCACGCAGTTGATGACGAAAGCAAAACGCAGCGAAAACAGCCGAGGATTGCACCAAATTTGGATGGGATTGGTTTCTGCTGCCGCATTGCTGATCCTGTTCTTCTTTTTAACGAATTTGATGGCGATGTTACATTTCGCAATGCTTTTGGCATTTATGACCACGCCCATTTTTGCGCTGCTGAATTTTATTTTGGTGCAACGAAGCGCCGCGCAGCAGCTATTATCTCAGCCGCAATGGAATCGATACTTAAGCTGGGCAGGTCTTATCTATCTATTTGGTTTTCTTGTTCTATTTATTTGGTGGCAATGGCTGAGCTAGGTGCGACTTGGTTGTGAATGCTGCTAAGAAACTGTAAATAAATTGATAAAAACCACTGAATTTTTGTGTGGTTTTTATCGTTTTGATAAAAAAATGAAATAGGCGCATGCAGGGATGACTGATAGCTTGGCGCTGTGTTTATAACAGAGGAGCACACGCCGTGGATATCGGCATATTAGTTTTATTGATTCTTTTTAATGGCGTTTTTGCCATGTCCGAAATTGCCTTGGTGACCGCCAAGCCAAGCCGCCTTCAAAAATTAGCCGATGAAGGCAACCGCGCCGCAATGCGCGCCCTCAAGTTGGGAGAAAACCCAACGCAGTTTCTTTCCACCGTGCAAATTGGTATCACGGTGATTGGTATCCTCAACGGTATTCTTGGTGAAGCAGCGCTTGCAGAGCCCTTTGCAAAATGGCTTATCACCATGGGGATGACGGTATCCCTCGCATCAATGCTTTCGACTTTGATTATTGTGGTGGTGATTACCTATAGCTCCATTGTCGTCGGTGAGCTGGTGCCAAAACGTTTGGCACAATTTCATGCTGAGCCCATCGCATTGATGATGTCCGGCCCGATCACGCTGCTGGCAACGATTTCGCGTCCTTTTGTTTGGTTGCTTTCATTTTCAACCAACGGGATTTTGCGATTACTTGGCCGCAGCAAAAGTGACAGTGCCAATATCACTGAAGATGATATTCATGCGCAGCTGCATGAAGCATCGCTTGCTGGGGTGATTGACCAAAGCGAGCACCATATGCTGCGTAACGTGATGCAGTTTGATGATCGCAAAATGGCGTCGATTATGACCCCGCGCCATGAAATTGAATTTCTCGATGTGAATTTGCCCATCGAAGAAAATATTAAGCGCATGATGCGCAGTGACTACCATCGCTTTCCTGTGTGTCGCGGTGGCATGCAAGAGATCCTTGGGATCACCTCCGCTAAGCGTTTGTTGCACTTGATGGCGGATAAAGATGGTCAAGGTTATAAAGATTTGCTGAAAAGCCTTGAGCCGCCAATGTATGTGGCTGAAAACAACACCGCAGGGCAAGTGCTCAATCACCTGCGTCAGCACCAAGCAGAAATGATCTGTGTGGTGGATGAGTATGGTGATGTACAAGGTATCGTCACTGATGCCGACCTCTTTGAAGCCGTTGTTGGTGAGCTTTATTGTGATGACCAAGATGATTTATGGTTGCTTGCCGATGGTGAATCGCAATGGATCATGGATGGTTTGATCCCTATGGCCGTGGTCAAAGAGACCTTGAGCCTGAAACAGCTACCCGATGAACATGAAGGGGGCTATCACACCCTGAACGGTATGTTGATCTGGACGCAAGCGGGTTTGCCACAATTGGGTGATTGCTTTGATTGGGAAGGTTGGCGTTTTGAAGTCACCCTGCTTGACGGTAATCGTGCGGGTAAAGTGCGTGTTTATCGACACGACTCTCAGAGTGCTTAAGAGAACAGGCGCTTAACAGCGCAATGTGCTCAGTGCATTAACGCTTCATGGCTTCATAAAAAACGCGGCATCATGCCGCGTTTTTTTATGTTTTCTTGCGCCTAGACTTTCAGCCTATATCTAGCGTTAATCGCCTTTGATATGGGACGCTCAGTAATCCGCAATGGATGAAATAACGCTTAGGCAAAGTTGGTTGGTTTCAGGGCAAGCACTGCATCGATATCTGACGCTTGATGCCGTTCGGGCAGCTGCTCCCACAATTCCCCCCATGTGCGATTGACGATGCGACCGCGCGTCACAGCAGCGCGCTTGGCAATTTTAGTGGCCCATACTTGCAAGTGCGAATAGCTATCGACCTGTAAAAATTCAGCCGCATCATAAATATGGCCAAGCACCAAATTTCCATACCAAGGCCAAATAGCGATATCGGCAATACTATATTCATGGCCCGCAATATAGGCGTTGTGCTCAAGTTGCTTATCGAGCAAATCCAGCTGACGCTTGATCTCCATGGTAAAGCGATCAATAGGGTAGGCGAGCTTTTCAGGCGCATACTGATAAAAATGACCAAAGCCGCCACCTAAATAGGGCGCTGCACCTTGCAGCCAAAATAGCCAGTTACGCACCTGCGCTTTTTCATGGGGGCTTGCAGGCAGCAAGGCATCAAATTTCTCAGCGAGATAAAGCAAAATATGACCTGATTCAAAGACATTGATCGGGTGCTCCTCACCATAGTTCACCAGTACTGGAATTTTACTGTTGGGATTTGCCGCAACAAAGCCAGAGGAGAATTGGTCGGCTTCGCCAATCTGAATCAGGTGCGCATCATATTCAGCAGCTTTGCCAAGCGCTAGCAGCTCTTCGAGCATGATTGTGACTTTCTGCCCGTTGGGCGTTCCCATGGAATAAAGCTGCAATGCATGATCACCAATAGGCAGCTCGCGCTCAAACCTTGCGCCAGCCTGCGGTTGATTAATGCTGGCCCATTGGCCGCCATGCTCGCTAGGCGTCCAAATTTTAGGGGGCGTGTAGGGTGTTGACATATCAGAACCTCGCAATGATCGGCAAACCTTTTGAGTATAGAGCGCCGTGAGCGGGATGTGAGATGGGAATGACTGGTGATGCGGGTACAGACATACTGATATAAAAAGCTCAAAAACGTGCTTGGGGCTTTTATATATCAACGGGGTTTGATACATGGATAAAGACCAGCTTGAGAAACACCGCAAGGCAACAGATACAGAATTCGGATTTACATGGATTCCTAGCTTGATGCTAGCCGTTCTTGGTGACGGTGAGTACCATAGAATGCTCCGTGCAAGCGGTTACACTGTACAAGAACTGCAAGTCCACCAGCAAGAACGATTAGGACTATTCGATCAAGGTGTTGCAATTGCTGATTTGCCGACGTTTGTAATCAATAAAAACATGATTGGCTAAACAGCTAACCACATTTCTTTGATGCCGTGTCTCATCATATATGTCTGATTCAATGAGTTTTTCATGCCTATTTTTGCATTGTCTGGTATCGTCTGATCTATGATTTTTAATCACTGCGGCATGGCTAATGGCAATAAAGACGGCATGGGCACTTAGAGACAACAAGCTGGTTAACATCAATCAGATTAATAGAGACACGGAGAGAGGCTCAAACTGTGGTTGTATTTGTGTTTCTTGTGGTTCTCAATTGGTCGCCAGAATGGGTGATCATAAGGCTCATCATTTTGCTCATAACTCAGACCAAAACTGCTCTCTTGAAAGCATCCAACATCAGCTAGCAAAACTAATCATTTCTCAGAGTATTTCTTGCTCAATCACTACTGCATACAGTAACCCCATCTACAAGCAATTCAGCTATCAAATATCACTAGAAAACGTAGAACTCGAAAAACCATTAGCTGGTGGTCAGATCATTGCCGACTGCTTCGTTAATGAACACAGCACCAAAGGCAGTAGACCTTTCGCTATCGAGATCTTTTATACGAACAAGAAAGACTCAGCACACGTAGAGCAATACTTGAACCTAGGTATTCCAGCACTCGAAATAGATGTCTCTGGAATGGATGTGCACCTTAGTTGGAATGAGTTACGAGACTTCGTTCTACACGATGCCCCACGAGTGTGGTTGAAAATGACTCCAGAAACGTCTCTATCGCGTCAAACGGAAGACAGTGACCCAGATACTAGCTCAATTTATGAAAGCTGGATAACAGCTGATGGAGCTATAGATATATTAAATGAGCTTTTCAGAGAGAGTCGGCTGTATGATTTTGTTGGTGCTATCGGTAACTGTGGAGAATCAACAGCTAAGCGCAGAGAGAAAATAGCAATAAAGTCAATCGATGGTGTTATCGAATCAACTGACCAGTATGTCCTAATTCGTGGTTATGTTGCTAAGAATATTCCAGTGGAAATTTTAGTTCCTTTAGATGACTTTGAATCAGAAGCGGTATCCCCCACTCTCGTGGTGGATCTTGATTACTGGGGTGAACATCATTCTGTTAACTGGATCGGCATAGATAAGTGGAAAAGAAAGCTACAATTTCAAGCAGATCAGGACGCTGAAAATAAAGAACAGAAGCGTTTGAATCGTCTAGCTGCAAAAGACAATGAGCTGACAATAGAGCAGATCTGCAAATGGTATAAGCAATCATCTTCGTTATCAGATTTCTATGCGGTTTTGGCTGATCAAACTGGCTTAGAGTTATCGAATCTACCCTTTATGAGTAGAGGCAAGATAATGACTAACTGGAACTGCCCAAGAGCTATTTGGCGAGCAATTATACTTCTTGTTTTTGTACGACAAGGACAGAAGCTAGAGTGCGATATGATTGGAGATGAAATGTTCATCAATGACGCTTTTGGATGTGACTACCGTTTCACTGAGAACAGAAGCAAAGAGGTATACTTCTGGCTTGAGAAGCACTATCAAGCCCTTGGTGCTAGAAGAAATAGACTCACTTATCAGTTTTATAAATCTAAGCTGCCTAAGAACTTTGACTCTATGATGATTGATATGATTAATAGCTAATCTATTCTTTTTTGATCAGCAAAGGGGTATTAGTAATAGCGCTGCGCGGCATTATAGTTATTTTAACTCTCTGGCACTAAGCATAAACAAATTTATTTTTTGTTTACGTAATATCTGTTTAAAACATGATGGACATGTGCTCTGTAGCCACATGCATATACCAACCAGACAACCCCGCACATAACATTCAGCTATCAGCCTCGAAAGACTCGCATGTTAACCTGTTGAAAATAAGGTATAATAAAGTACTTTTAGCGAAAGGTCGGCTTAAAAATGACAGATGACAGATGACAGATGAACTAGGAACTCTACGAGAATATATTGAAAAATGGATTGTTGAAGAGCGTAATCACATTTTTAAATATACATCACCTTTCATCAGTCCCAATTCGACAGAAGCTAAAGCAGTTTTTCTTGAATACGATCGTGCCACGAGCAAAGCTCGTAATCATAACCATAACTACAACGTTGCAAGCTCCTGCTCACCATACGGATACGTGGAAGTAAAAGAATTCCCCGAACCGACTCTAAATGAATTTGTCGTAGATAAGCTAAAAAAATTCCATAATCAAAGTCGTAGCGCATATGCAGAATCAAGCATCTTAAGTAACTTCTGTACTTACGACGAAGATGGAGAGAGAGAAATTGACATATCAGATTTTGAATTTATTGGAGAAACAGACCATGAAGTTTTCAAAGCATGGCTGATGTTTAATCACCTCTTTGATCTAAGCTCTCAACTCATCAAACGCATAGAAGCAAAGCACTACATAGGAATTCACAGTCATTTGAAATTGATAGATGATAACTTTAGCTTTCTAAGGGATGGTAAAAAGTCATATTTTCAATTGAAAATGGATGAAGATGAGCTGAACAGTTGGTTGATAAATGAAGTCAAATCATTCAAGCATCAGGTTGAGAAGAAAGGACTCTGGAAAAGCCTATCTACTAATCCAGAGAAACACTTCCAAAGGGTTTTTGAGGCCGTTTTAGGCAGAGTGTCAGAGCTTTACAATGTTGATATATCGCCAGAAGCTAGTGCTGGCAGTGGCATTATGGACTTTAAATTCTCACAGGGTAACGAGTCAAAAATCTGTGTTGAACTCAAGTTATCTCAAAATCCATCAGTACTAAAAGGACTGATTCTTCAACTAGAAAAATACAAAGAAAGCGAGAAAACAGACAAAGGAATTTATGTAATACTAGATTCTGGGAACCCTAGTAGCTCCTTTGCCGAACTAAAGTCTTATGTTCAAAAACTGCGCAACTCTGGTCTAAGCACTGAACATATCATCTTTATTGACGCTACAGAAAAACCTAGTGCAAGCAAACTCTGATAGTAACATCATGAGTTTGCTTTGACTTAATTATCTATAATTCAAATAACTTTATTATTTAATTGCCGCAACGACTTCTCGTAAAGTGCCAAATATTCCAAAGAATGCGTCAGTTTGATATTCATCTATCTTGCTATCAGTATCGTTATATACATCAGAACCCGAGACGTAGTAATCACCACTCATAATCATCTCTTCGTTACAAATCAGAACAGTTCCCCATCCTTCTTCAAGGTCATAATTAACAGAAAAGCCATCTACTTGATCATTAAAGTAAAATGCTTCAACCCATTCCGCAATTCGTTTAGTGTCTATTCTGGTGTTCTTGATAAAGTCTTTGACTCTTGGAGAAAAAGAACGATCCCAACCAAAATCAAGCCAGACTTCATTTTTACGCATCAGTCCGCGGAGATTGAAAAATGACGGGGTCAGGTCTTGCTTTTTGATAATCTTTACTTTTTGTATGTAAAAATTAACCGAAAATCTATGTTGGAACTTTGGCTCACAATACGTTTCGGGGCAAAAAAGGCCAACCTAACGGTTCGGCTAGTTCGAAAGAAAACACTGAGTATCGTGGAAAAATTGAGGACAGTAGCGGGTTACATACGCTTTAAAGGCTTCACCACACTGTCTAACCCTTCAATTTTTAAGGCAAGGCACAGTTGCAATAGCTGGCCAAGCTCGCCCTCAGGAAAGCCTTTTTTATCAAACCAAAGCAGATACTCTTCGGGAAGGTCAATTAAAGCGCGGCCTGCATATTTACCAAAGGGCATTTGTTTACGCGCGAGTTTGATCAGATTTTCTTTGCTGAGCATGGCCAATTAGCTGCGTTTTGAATGGGTGTTGAGGGTAACACCTAAGCGCTGAACCCACCAGTGAATCGCATCTTTGGCATCATCTAATGAGTCAATCATCGTGGAAAAGTCTTTATTCCCCGCCTGACGATCGATAGCGGCAAAGAGGGGTTTGCCCGTTTGTGCGTCACTGACCATCAATTCAATGGTCGCCGAGCCGACATTGGTGTGTTCACCCGTGGTGACTTTGGCGATTGCAGAAATGCCAAGCCCCACTGGCAGCACGCTGCTGGTCACGGCAAGCACTGGATTCGGCGTTTCCACATTACTGATCGCAATATATAGGCGCAGGCTTTTACCCGTTGGTTGACCCACAATGGCTTTATGCCGCGAAATGTGCTGCTGAAGGTGGCTGACCAAATACTGGCTAATCTCTTTGACATCTTGATCATCGATATCTGAATTTTCATCAAGCACCACAATCACGGGTGTGATGATTACACTGTCATATTGGGCAATTTTGTTGCGAAGTCGCTCATGACTGCGCAAACCCGCGCGCGCCCATACTAAATCGACGCCGCCTTCAGGGCCGGGTTTAAAATCTTCATATTGGGTAAATTTGGTGGCGCGAACCAGTGGTCCGTTGGCACATGCGGTCAGTAAAGCTGTCAGACAGAAAATCAGGCTGGCCTTGGTGATGGCATTCATACAGATCGCTCCTTGAACTATTTGCCGTATATTGTTCCATATAATGGAGCGTAATGAAACCCAGCTATAACTGAGCGAAACAATGGTGCGCGCAAAGCGAAAGCGAGTGCATGCATGGTATTGCGCTGTATTTCGCAGGACCAATATTTTCAATTCAGTGATTGAAGGTTGGCAAGGGCGTTGATTTATTTTGGAAACTTGATGCACATCTAGAATTACATGAATTCTTGATATTTCAGGCGGGTATAGCATCAGAATTGATTGCTTAAACAGGCTGAACTGATAAATATGGTGTGTTTTCTTTGATTGATGAACGAGTAATGAACACGCCAACACCTACTAAAAAAATCGCCAGTTTAGAGCTTGGCCGTTTAATCGCAATTTTTGCTGTTGTGGCCATGCACTGCCAACTGTTTATGACCTATTTGCAAGTTGGTGAAACCCCATGGCTTGGCTATCTCTTTAATCAATGCACGCGTTTTGCGGTGCCGCTATTCTTTTTGATCGCCGGATTTTTGATTCAGCCAAAGCTGGTGGCTGCACCTATGGTGACGCTAAAAAATTATTGCGCGCCGCTGCTTCGAATCTTCGCCGTTTGGAGCGTAATTTGTTTGTTGATGCCATTTGATTTTGGCACGCTGCTAGAGAATGGCTATCTCGCAGAGCGGCTGGGTTATTGGCAGTATTTACTGAGTCGCCCAATTAATACGCTGCTAGAAGGTGGCTTGGTGCATCTGTGGTTTTTACCGGCGTTGATGCTGGCAGCACTGATCACTGCGCTACTTTTACATTTTCACAAAGCACGCTGGTTATTACCCATTGCCGTCGTTTTATATCTCTACGGTGTGGCAGCAGGAAGTTATTACAATCTTACCAATATCTGGGCATTTTGCTTTACCCGGAATGGGCCATTCTTCTCAACCTTGATGTTTGCCCTTGGCTTTTTGATTCGAGAAAAAGAGTTTCGGTTGTCACGTGGCGCAGCCTTGGCAATGGCATTGATTGGTATGGCGATGCACTTAGGCGAAGCCTATTTCCTTATGGATTTCAAACAGCCATTTAATAGCAATGATTACTTGCTTGGAACTGTGCTGTGGGGCACGGGCTTGTTCTTGTTTTTGTTGGCCACACCACAACTGGGCGATCGTCCTTGGGTATTTCACTGGGCGCAATATGTACTGCCCATCTATGTGGCGCATTTACCCATCATGATTTTAATGCTAGACCTGACGGGATTTTTGCAGCTAAACACATTGCAAGCAGCACCGCTAAAGGATGCGGTGGTCTTTTTCGGAACCGTGACCTTCACGCTCCTGCTGATTAAAGGGCTTGAGAAAACGCCGCTTTATCGCGTGTTATTTCGCTAATCAGCAAATTTACATCGTGATGCAAACATTTATTGTGAAACACAGGTTTATATATGTCAGTTCAACGCATTTTAGCGCATCAATGGCCTGAGATTTATCAAATACAGGTGCAGGCTTATCAGTCGATTGAGCCTGAGCCCGTTGCGATTTTGCAAGATAAGTGGCAAAAATCGCCTGAATGCTGCTTTGTATACAAAAAAGATCAGCAAATTAAAGGCTATCTGCTGGCGCATGCTTGGAATCGTGAAACGCCGCCTAAGTTATCGCAGCGATTGCCTGAAGATAGTCATGGCGAGATTTTGTTTTTGCATGATTTAGCTATTGATAGCACTGCTGCTGGACAAGGGATTGGCCCACAATTGATTGAAAAATTGGTGGATGTGGCTGAGTCTACGGGGTATCAAGAAATTCGCCTTGTTTCGATTCAAAATTCGAAGTCATTTTGGCAAAAAAATGGCTTTTCTGCGCTGAGCGAGCCTGTGTGTCAAAGCTATGGTGACAGTGCGTTACTGATGCGGCGCAAGCTGACAAATTAACGCGGTATTCGTCTTTAGCTAATCACTGTATAAATAAAAAAGAGTCGGCATGCCGACTCTTTTTTATTTGATGCGCGCTATGGCGGTTTGATCGTTGGCAGTGCGATGAAGTGCTAGATCCGCTTATGTAAGGCTGGATTGTGAAACTCGATGCCTTGCCAACCATATTTGATGAAATTTCGAATGTTTTGATGGTCGGTATTCTCAGGATGCTCAAGTACATCTTGACGATAGAAGCGGCCAAAACATGCAAGCGTTTGTGCTGGCGTCAGTTTATTGAGTGATGCAAAGGCAAATATCTTACATGAGCCATTGTTTTCACCCGCTTGGTTATTGGTCTCGCCATTGCGAAAAGCGGTGGGGATAAAATCATAGCTGTGATCGATCACTGCCATGGTTTGCTCAAACTCAATCACTTCGGGTTGCTGCATCAGTGTGGCTAAAAACGCTTCCAATTCCATGTGTTTCATCCTTGCTTTCAATCGAGGTGCAGCCTTGAGTCTAACCTATTTTTGTGAGGGAGTGGACGGATCAATCAATCGAGCATGAATGCGATGGCAAGCGGACTTTGGCGCTTTGTGCGCTGCTTTGATTCATCATGCACCTGATTGATGTTGATTCCTTGCTGTAGATTTAGAGGCTTGTTTGAGGTGAGAGTGACGTTATTTTAAATGCGCGGCAACAAAGTGATTGAAAATAAAGCAGTAATTGAGCGCAAAACATGTTCAAATAGCTGGCGATTCAATCGATTTAAAGCAGATGTAGGGATATTGAATGAAAGATATCAAATTGGCGTTGATGATGTTTGCGCTGTGGATGCTTGCGGGGTGTCAAAGCACGCAAAGTCTGCACACAGCGAAAGCGCTCAATGAACTCGAAGTGTCACTGCAACAGGCCAACTATACGCAGGTTCAAGCGATTGCAGAAAAGGCTCAGCAGGGTGATGCCAAAGCGCAATTTGAAATGGGATATCTTTCAATTATCGAGGCGTTTCCTGAGAACACCTACCTTGATGCATTTGATTGGATCATGGCATCGGCTCAGCAAGGTTATGCCCATGCACAATATTATGCGGGACTGTTTTATTTAGACGATGAAATTGCACCACCTGATTTAACCAGTGCCCAATATTGGTTAGAACTTGCCGCTGCGCAGCAGCACACGCCCGCGATGTATGAACTGGCGACCCTGTATAGCTATTTTCGTCCGCAAATGGGGTTACCCATGGACTCAGAGAAAACCATCTATTGGCTGAAACAAGCGGCGGCGCTCAATTTAGTGGATGCGCAATATGATTTAGCGCGTTTTTATCTTTATGGGGTGCATGGGCTTGAGAAAAACCATGCGCAAGCTATGCATTGGATTGCGAAGCTGCAACAAATACAGGATCCACGCGGTAACTATCTATTGGGGCTTGATCATTATTTGGGGCTGACACAAGCCGTGAATGAGCAAGCGGGGCTGAAATATCTTCACCTTTCAGCTGATCAAGACTATGCGCCAGCGCAATATGATTTAGCGCTGCACTATTTTGAGCATCATGAGCCGCAAATCGCTTTTAATTGGGCAACCCGCGCGGCGCAGTCTCAGGATCCAGACGCGCTGTTGATGCTCGGGCGTTTTTATTTCAGTGGCACCAGTGTCGAAGTGGACCGCGCAAAGGCGCTTTCATTATTTCATCAAGCTGCGGATTTAGGATTACCCGAAGCGCAAACCTTGGTGGTGTTATTTGATTTAGAAAACGCGAAGACGAGTGAGCAAAAACGAGCCGCAGTTGAGAGATTACGACAGCAAGCGAAGGCGCATAATCCCCATGCACAAGAGGAGATGATGCTGCTCTATTTTACGCAAGATCCCAAGCATGCATCAGACGCTGAGCAATTTGTGTCCTTAGAGCATGCTTTTATGTGGGCGGTGATCTTAAAACAGCACCCAGATTTCAGTGAGATGAGTGAGCGTTCGCGGCAAAAATTGACTGCAGCTATCAAGCGATTTAATCGACAGATAACGCTATCCAGAATTGCCACATTAATTGATACCGCAAATATTTGCGTGATTTCCAATTACCAAAAATGCCCGCTTTAATGCATTTTGTTATCTGCGATATGAAAGCAAAAAGCCCTGAAATTTCAGGGCTTTTTTATGTGATTCAGATTTAAATCGCACTAATTTACAGTGTGAAATGATGCAATTATGGCTGCTGACGTGTTGGTGCAACCATAATCTCACGGACGCACATGCCTTGTGGCTGTTGATAAGCAAATAGCACACAACGGGCGATATCATCAGCAACGAGCGCGCCGCCGATGCTGGTTTTCCAACCTTCATAACCGGTTTTGATTTCATCTGAGCTGGTGTGAGACAAAAGCTCAGTTTCAACCACACCAGGGGCAATGGTGGTCACGCGCACATTGCTATCGGCAACTTCTTCACGCACGTTTTCACTAATGGCATGTACCGCAAATTTAGTGCCGCAGTAGGCCGCGTGATCCGGGAAGGTTTTACGACCTGCAATAGAACTAATGTTGACGATGGTACCAGTTTGGCGTGCTTTCATTGGTGCAAGCACGGCTTGCATGCCGTTGAGTAGGCCAAGTACGTTGACATCAAACATACGTTTCCATTCGCTCGCATCTTGGGTGTCAATCTGACCCAGTAGCATGGCACCTGCGTTATTGACTAAACAATCCACAGGACCAAATTGGCTTTCTGCTTGGGCAATGGCTTGCTCAAGAGACGCTTTATCTGTGATATCCACTTGCGCGCAAATGGTGTTGGGTAGGTTCAGAGCCTCAAGGCGGTCAACACGACGTGCAAGCAACAAAAGCGCATGGCCTTCATCGCTAAAACGTTTTGCAATGGCAGCACCGATACCTGAGCTTGCACCTGTGATCACAACTAATGGTTTCATTTGATAATTCCTATCTAAATTGCCGAGGCAATAAGTTGATATCTGAACGCTTTCACACTTGATAAGCATCTTTTGCATTGGGTAAGCATCTTAGGCGAAAGAGCGTTTGTTGATATATAGCAATTGAGTCAAAATACTGTTGTTCATTGGCAACAATAAAATGGCTGAACTGACCGAATGATAGACCAGATTTCTTTGACTGATATTCGTGCTTTTGTGCGTGTGGCTGAGCTTGGTAATTTCACCAAAGCCGCTGAGGTGCTTGCGGTGTCGCGCTCCCATATTTCACGGCAAATGCAATCCCTCGAGCAGCAATTAGGGGTGAGTTTAATGGTGCGAACCACCCGAACCATGCGCTTGACGCCAGCCGGTGAGCAGCTGTTTGATGCCTGTAAATTAGCGCTCAAGCAATTGGAGCAGGGGGTGCTGGCTGCGGTGGATGATAGCAGTCAAATGAGTGGACAAATTCGCGTGAACTGTGTTGGTGGCCCTATTGGCGAGGGGATCATTACTGATGCGATCAGTGCCTTTTTAATTCAGCATCCCAAGGTGCAAATTGAGCTCGATTTTTCCAGCCCGCGAATTGATTTAATTGCCGATCAATTTGATATCGCTTTTCGCATGGGCGATCTCGATGATGCGGGTTTTATTGCCAAACCTTTATCCATGATTGAAATGGTCACGCTGGCTAGTCCCCATTATTTGGCGCAATATGGCGCGCCGCAATCGCCCAAAGATCTGCGTCAGCATCGCTGCCTCACTGGTAGCGTGACGCGCTGGCGTTTTCAGCATAAACAGGATGCCTCCCAGAGCCAAGAGCTGGTGGTCAGTGGGCCATTTTATTGTAAAAATGGCCGCAGCATTGTTGCTTCAGCAAAGGCGGGCTTAGGGATTATTCGTGTGCCATCCATCTATTGTCCTGAGCTGATTGAAAGCGGTGAATTGGTACCTGTGATGCCTGATTGGCTGATCCCAGCTGTGCCATTTTCGGCGATTTTCCATCGTCAGCGATATCAGCCGAAACGGCTTCGCGCGCTCATCGATTTTGTGGCGAAATTCGTACATGACAGGCATGCCAATCTCATGAGTTAACTAGCGCCGCCTACCTAGATATGGGACAATGCACCGTTTTTTACGGGAGAGCTTCATGCATTTTCAAGCTGCAATTTTTGATATGGATGGCTTGCTGCTCGATACTGAGCGCGTTTGTATGCGCGTCTTTAAAGCAGCTTGCGAACAGTTAGAACTACCTTTTGATGACGTTGTTTATCGTTCTATGATTGGCTGCAATGCCGTGGATATTCAACGCATTTTCACTGAATTTTACGGTGATGATTACCAGCGTATTCATGACACCTGGCGTCCTGCATATAATGCCGTGGTGCTGCATGAAGCTATTCCAGTGAAAACCGGTGTACTCGCCTTGCTTGACTGGCTCAAAGCGCAGGGTGTTCCAATGGCGGTTGCGACCTCAACAAGTCGCGATGTGGCTGAGGTGAAGCTGGAACTGGCTGGTTTAACGCCTTATTTTGATTCCATCTCAACGGGAGATGAGGTCAAACATGGTAAGCCACATCCTGAGATTTATCTGCTCGCCGCAGAGCGTTTGGGTGTTGATCCAACGCAGTGCATCGCATTTGAAGACTCCAACAATGGCACACGCGCAGCAATGGCTGCGGGAATGCAAACTTTCCAAATTCCTGATTTAGTCGAGCCAAGTGATGAGGTTCGCGCTTTGGGTCACATCGTCTTGCCGTCTATGGAGCAAGTGCTCGAGCAGCTCAAACAAGCCGCATAATCTGCGCGATCAATGATGCTTGATCCCTTGATGCAAAAAAGCCACGCAATTGCGTGGCTTTTTTATTGCTTTTCGACCGCTGCTTCGTGCGGCGTGAAACTTCCTTTATAGAAAGTCCCTTTATCAAGAGCGCCTTTATAGAGGTCCCTTTTATAGGGTCGTGACCACTGCTTCAAGCGGTAGACGCGCCTTTGGACGGCCATGGTTATAGTCTTCACCGTCTTTGTGATAACCAATGGCCACTGCAACTTGGCAGATATGACCATCGAGTTGATCTTTAAAGGTTTCGCCAATGAGCTCACTGTCGATCCCTTCCATCGGTGTTGAATCAATACCCAAACGCGCCAGTGTGTGCAGTAAATTGCCAAGCGCAATATAAACCTGTGCCTTGGTCCAGTTACCGTTAAAGCCCGTTTCGTCGGTATTCGCCTGCGCAAACGCATAGGCACCCATAAAGGTGTCATACATCTCTGCGGGTAGGTGACCTGAGCTCACTTCAGCATCGACGCGTTTGGCGAATTTGTCTTTGCTGAAATATGGGTCATAGGCCATTAGCACTGTGTGTGAGGCCGCTTTGGCATGCGGCTGATTGAACTGATGCTTATTGGCAAAGGTGTCATGGAATTTTTGTTTGGCATCGTCGGAAGCCAAAATAATAAATTTCCATGGTTGTGAATTGATGGATGACGCAGATAAACGCAGCGCTTCTTCAATCACGGCCATATCTTCATGGCTAATGTGCTTGTCGGCATCAAATTTTTTGGTGGTGTAACGAACGTTAAGGTCGCGAATGATTGGATGCGTCATACCCATTTCCTCTGAAATCATCAATAAATCGTCAAGCGCCAAGGTAACCAGAAAGGTCGCGCTTTGACATTGGCAAGCATCCTATCAGGATAGCTTGAATCGATAACCTGCGTGGATGATGAATGACTTTCAAATTTTTTTTGATAATAAGACTGGATTGTATCGCTGATTCAAGATTGGCAATTTTGTGAGACAGTTGTGATCAAGCCTCAATACGCCGCGGATAGGCGAGGGCTTATCTATCCTTTATGCTGAGCAAAAAACAGGAATATGAATCATGTTGAATCAATTAAAATCTGGATTAAAAGTACTGTTTGAGCGCCTGCCACGTGGGGAAGTCCATTTTCACCATCTGATTTTGCTACTGGTACTTGGCCAATTGCTGTCTTCTTTTTTTATCCATATTCATGCTGATACACCTTGGTCGCAAATTACCGCGACGGGCTGGTATCATATGGTAGCCGGTTTAACCTTAACGCTTTTTGCGCTACTTTTTTTCGCAAAAGTGTATCTGCGCCGTGGTTCTCAGGATCTTTACCCATGGCTAGGTGGTCATTGGCAGCAAATTATTGCCGACCTCAAGCAGTTGAAAGCTATGCGCCTGCCTGAGCCTGTACCTGGTGGCCTTGCGGCAACAGTTGAAGGTTTGGGGTTGTTAGCGCTGCTATTGGCAGTGGCAACGGGCGCGCTTTGGTTTGTGGTCGCGCAAATGGGGTTTGACTCTGCGCTTTTATTAAGTATTCATAAAACCGCAGTGGGCGCAATTGAGCTTTATTTCTATGGACATGGCGGCTTTGCCTTACTTCACTTGCTGCATTGGTGGCGACAACAAGGGTAAATCAATCGTTCATGAAATCGGACTTAAGATAACAAAAGACAACAACGGCAAGGATGCTCGTGATGCTTCAATATTTCCGCAATCATTTTTCATATCATCGTTCTCTATTTTCTAACCCGTGGTGGCGACAAGCGTTGACCACCTCACCGCTCAATCAGGCTCGCCTTTGGTTGCCTATGGCGCTGCTATACGCGTTACTGGCATTGGCCATTGGTTATGTCAGTCAGCTTTTTCAATGGCAGCCCATTTCACCTCGCGCGCATTGGTGGTTGATCCTCACGCTGTTTGTTTTTCCTTGCGTGCTGGAAGAGGGATTTTTCCGCTATCTGCTGTTAACGCCAGTGCTTGAGCGCTCCGCCGGCAAACAAGTGGGGATGGCGCTGCTGAGTAGCGCACTCTTTGTGTTGTGGCACCCGCTGAATGCATGGCTTTGGAACCCAACGGCCCAGCCCTTTTTCTACAATTTCGCCTTTTTAACCATTGTATTTTGCCTTGGCCTTTGCTGCGCCTATGGCTATTTCAAAAGCCGCAGTTTTTGGGTGCCAGTACTGATTCACTGGTGGACAGTACTGGTGTGGGTCTTTTTGCTTTCAGGGCATAATTTGCTTAAAGCCGCATAATGTTCCCAGCCATCGGGGCATGGTTGAAAGGCTGAATGAGAACAAAAAGATGAGAAGCAAAGATGGCAGCGAATTATGATGGCAATTACAGATTCAAAATTTTCACTGTGTTAGATTGATTTTTTAAGTAAATCAACGGAATGAAGTATGTCTGACGAAGCGAAAAAAGTAGACAAACGACACAGCCAAAATGTGTATGACTGCGGTGATGCCGCCTTGATTCAAGAGCAACAAAACTGCCTAGAACTGCTTTATGATTTTAACCAAACGCGTCCCTCGCAAGTGGAGTTTCGTCAGCAACTGATGGAGCGAATTTTTGCCAGCGTTGGCAAGGATTGTTATATCGAGCCGCCGCTACGTGCCAATTGGGGCAAACATACCCATTTGGGTCATTGTGTGTATGCCAATTTCAATTTAACGCTGGTGGATGACACCCATGTCTATATTGGCGACCATGTGATGATTGGTCCCAATGTCACACTGGCCACTGCTGGCCATCCCATTGAGCCTTCATTGCGTCAACAAATTACTCAGTTCAATTTACCCATTCATATTGGTAACAATGTGTGGATTGGCGGCCATAGCATCGTTTTGCCGGGCATCACCATTGGCGAGAATAGCGTGATTGGTGCTGGTAGTGTGGTGACTAAAGATATTCCCGCCAATGTGGTCGCTGTGGGTAATCCATGTCGCGTATTGCGCGAGATTAATGATTATGATCGCCAGTTTTTTGCCAAAGGCCGTGCCTATGACGCCGAGATGCAAGCCAAGATGAATGCCCTAGCTATGGTGGAAACTGAGTGAAACCCGTCAAACTCAAATGGACCATCAAAGGCAAGTTTGAGGTGGTATACACCGGTACTCTAAAAGCGATGCAGCGCTATAGTGGCGCTGCCAAACTTTATCATCGTGATAGTTTGTATGCGCAAGGTGAGTGTGACAATGGCCTGAAAGTCGGGTTTTGGCAGCACTACCATGGCAATGGCCAAGTGATGCTGGAAGGTAGCTATGATGCGCAGGGTCTAGAGCATGGCTGCTGGCAGCTCTTTTATGATGATGGTCAGCTCAATGAGATCGATTATTTTGACCATGGCCGCCGAGTAGGTGAGAGCCAATCTTTCTATCAAAGCGGTGAGTTGAGGCATCACTATTGGTATGACGACCAAGGACGTACCGCACTTGCTAAAAGCTACTATCGAAGTGGCCAACTACGTCACCTGCAAGAGATGCAGAAGGGGCGTTTGGTTAATGAAACCTATTTCAAGGCAGATGGCAGCGTGTGGACTGCGATTTGATTAAAGCTTACGAACCAAGCACACGGCATTAAAATCAATAATGCACAAAGCAACGCATTATGTAAGAGTTTTTATGAAAACAAAGAAGCAAAGCTTACCCTTCAAAGGATTATTGCGAGTGATGTTGGCCACCCTATCGATGATGCTGATGGGGTGCGCACAAACGGTGGCGGATAAGCCGCAGGTTGAGTCAACATCGACCATGCCAGAAAACTATCAAC
The DNA here is from genome assembly GCF_921293875.1 of Vibrio stylophorae. Taxonomy (NCBI): domain Bacteria; kingdom Pseudomonadati; phylum Pseudomonadota; class Gammaproteobacteria; order Vibrionales; family Vibrionaceae; genus Vibrio; species Vibrio stylophorae. The sequence goes on along the minus strand of NZ_CAKLDI010000002.1, from coordinate 404,995 downwards.
CCAAGGTATGGGTCACCACAGCTGGAGAGCCTGTGTCAGCGGCAGAAATCGAGACAGCCGCGCAGCAATGCCGACTGCAAGAGGCCGCGTTTCGCGTCGCAAATCCAGTTAGTGAGCATGATTTTCACGAAGCCCTGCAGATCTTGCAAAAGGGCGGTAGCTGCATGAAGGCTTTGGGGTACATCCTTGTGGATGTGAAGCCAGCAGATTAAGAGATAGAGCGCGGATTGATTACACTGCTTTTAGCTCGTTTATCTAGTGCCCTAGTTTCTGTTGTAGCCATGCTCTTTACTACACAATACTGTTTTCCAATATTGTTCTCGCGCAATAATTGAGACTTTATCAGTATGATAATCGGCAATTTCTAAGACAGAATATTGAAAGTTGTTTGCGTACTCATAACCTTTTTCACTTAGTAACGCTATCAACTCTTTGTTTCCACCATGTCCACTTAAGGAATAATCACACCATCTTTGCCAAATCCCCTTATCACCTGTTGCACTACCAACATAAAGCTTACCGCTCAATCTGTCGGTAATGAGATAAATTCCAGAAACAGAGGATAACGCGGACTTCCACGAATCAATTTCTTGTGAAACGATAAGATCGAGGATTTCTTTACTAATTAAGCAATCTTGGTAACCAGAGAACTCCTTAACGGCCATTCTTTTAGGCAGTAATTCTAGAACTGATATTTTTTCAGACCAATTCTCTGCTAAAAGATATGATTGCCTACCTGATCGTGTAAATTGAACTATCAATCTACCAGATAAGCACTTGGTTTCACTGATCTCTTGAGTTGAATAATAGTGACATTGCTCATTATCTATATACTCACAACTTAGAGGTCGATAACATCCAGCAAACAACCATCTGTCATGTCCCGGCAGTTGAATCAATGACACAATAAATTTTCTTTCAAAGTTGCGCTTAGATTGCCAGCGTTGCCATTCTTCAAATTTTCCGCTCAAAAATTCATCAAGTGGATCTTTTTCCCCATTCCATACAGCCAAATGAATTTTACAATTTGTATTTTTAAGCTCTTTGAAAGAAAGAGAAATAATATCAAATAGTTGCATATATACTCACCATTAAAAAGCAGCAGACTGTTCGGGGCTGTGGGACTACTTTTTAGATTAAATTTCATCAGAAATTAAAGCTAAAAGCGCTTCGCCATCGAGTAGTACTTCTGAGTGAATCAGTTCTGGGGCAATACAGTTCGATTCATATCCAGATGGCATGTGATTTTTCTTTGGATCGCTACTTACAACCCATGATGCAAATGGGCGTGGTTGACCGAGATATTGACTGACTGCAACTGCAGGTATTGATAAGACTTCTGCGAGTGCTTTATATGTGGCCCTTGTTTTCTTCATATTAAGAAAGTGCAAGATGAGTTGTACTTTTTGTTCGTTTGTCATGATATCTCCGCCATATAAAATAACAGTATAGCGTACTATATAGTAAATCGTGAAATTTCGAATAGAGCACGTATGTATCGCAAATGAAAAAAGACGTCCAAGGACGTCTTTCAATCATGATTTTGTAGTGCTGTGATTGGTTTCACCCATGACAGGCTTTTAATTATCCAGCGGCTGGCCATCTTTGAGAATCGGCGGTGGTGGTGGCATCACGCCATCTTCGCTGAGCATGGTTGGTTGCGGCGGTTGATTCACGAGATTAGTTGGCGCTGCGGATTGCGCTTTGGGCTCGGGCTTAGCTTTGCTAGCCATTGTTGGCGCTGCAACTTTGACGAGCTGGCCTTTGTCGTTGAGCATTTCGTCTTCTTGACTGGCTTTGCCCTGCATTATGGTGATCTCAACACGGCGGTTGGCGGGATCATTTTTAGGCGCAATCGGCTGGGTATCACCAACCCCTTGAACCGTGATTCGCTTGGGTGGAATGCCATGTTGTTCCATTAAAATATTGGCCACAGACACAGCGCGCAAAGCAGATAACTCAAAATTGTTACGATAGAGCTCATGGTTGGGCGGCTGTTGGTTGGTATGGCCTGTAATGGTGATTTGCCCCGGCACTTGGCTTAAGGCGCGGCCAATACTGGCAACCAGCGGGTCAAATTTTGGTTGTAAATACTCAGAGTCCGCAGCAAAGAGAATGGGCGCGGTTACGCGAATTCGTAATTGCTGACCGAGCTGTTCCACTTCAACTTCATGATTTTTGATTTCATTTTTTAAAATGGAGCGCAGTGTGGTGAGTGATTTGACCAGTGCTGAATTGGCATCTTTACTATCTTGAGCAAGATGATTTTGTGAAGCGGTTGGCAAGGGCTGCTGAATCGGGCGCAGGTTGATTTTTTCAGGCATGGGGCTGGGGTTGCCCTGAGTGCCACTGATCCCAGTGCCTTGACTAAAGATGGGATTGCCCGGCGTTCCCGCAATCAGACCACTTTGCTGCAAAGAGGCAATTAGATTATTCACCATGCTTTGGGTACTGCCTTTTTCACTCATGGCAAAGGCATAAAGCACCACAAACAGCGCAAACAGAAGCGTCATATAGTCGGCATAGGACACCAGCCAGCGTTCATGGTTTTCAGGCGCTTCCCCGCCCTGATTACGGTGTCGGCTTCTCATGCTTCACCTTCACCGGTAAATTTAGGATGCGCAACATAGTTACCAAGACGGCGTTGTAGCTCTAATTGTGAGCTGCCGCTGGCGATACAAAAAACGCCTTCACTAATCATGCGATAATAGTTCGCTTGCTCTTCTGCAAAGGCTTTGTAGCGGTTACCAAAGGGTAGGAAGACGATATTCGCAAAGGCCACACCATAAATGGTTGCCACGAAGGCCACCGCGATGCCATGACCCAGCTCTTCAGGTTTATCCAACAAGCCCATGGCGTGAATAAGGCCAAGTACCGCACCTAAAATCCCCATGGTTGGGCAGTAGCCACCCATGGCTTCATAGATTTTGGCGATCTGTTCGGTACGCTGTTTTTGGTTTTCGACTTGGCTATCCAAAATATCTAGGAGCGCTTCTCGCTCCATGCCATCGATGAGCATTTGAAGTGAGCGTTTTAAAAAGGGCTCTTCATACTTTTCAAGCTCAGTCTCTAGTGCAAGCAAGCCTTCACGACGGCTAATGGTCGCTAGGTTTTCGAGATCGCTGGCGGTACTAAAAAGGTCATAGCTTGGTGGTTTTAGAAGCCACTTTAGACGACGAAGTAAGTCACCAAAGGTGCGAAAAGGAAATTGCACCAAAACGGCGCCAATGGTCCCGCCCAATACGATTAAAAATGCAGGGCCGTTAAGTAGGGCACTCGGGTGGCCGCCTTCAATAATATTGGCGAAAAGCACAAAACCCAGTGCAACAAAAATACCGATTAAGCTCATCGATGGAGGTTTCAAAAAAGATAGGTGTCCCACATTAGCATGAATATCGAACAGCAGCCCTTTTGCAAAATAAAAATCCAAAAACAATCAGTAAACAGAAATGAACATCTTTTCTCATGGATTTTAATAAGTATTTAATTGTCTTTGAATTTGTCACGAAACATTGAAATAAGCACCTTGACGCGCTGGGGTAAGAATCGCGTTGAAGGGTAGATCAAAGTGAGGTACTGGCGCTCATGTTGATAGTGTGAAAGAACTTGGACTAGCTCACCTTGACTGAGCGCAGGCCGGCTATAAATCTGCGGCACAAAGGAAATACCAGAGCCCACTTTGGCTAGGTTGGTGAGTAAGTGTAAATCGTCAGATTTCAAGGCGATGGGAAGAATGGGTTCAATTAAATGTGCGTTATAGCGGTTGGTAAAAACGCGATGGGTTGTTAAATCATCGATCTGTTCGATGGGCGCATGCTGCGCAAGATAGTCTGGCGATGCCACAAAGTAGCAGCGATAGGGCAGCAGGCTAAATTGCACATAACTGTCATCGCTAATTTTGGCAGCGCTAGGGAGTAGTTGCATATCAAAGGCTTGGCGCTTTAAATCCACACTTTCTTGATGATTCTCTATCTCTAGCTGAATCTGCGGAAAGCGTGTGGTGTACTCGGTGATAATGCTATTGAGCGCTGCTGAGGTCATTAATGCGGATGGAATGGCGAGTCGCACGCGGCCAGTATTTTCTTGCTGTGATGATTGAATTAGCGATAAACCACGCACCAAGTGCTCAAGCGGTCCTTCGATTAAATCAAACAGCTGCTGGCCTTCATGGGTGAGTTCAATGTGGCGGGTGGTGCGAATCAAGAGTTGGCAAGCCAGCTGTTGCTCTAACGCCTGCAAGCGTCGGCTGACCTTGGAGCGTTGCAGTCCATTTTTTTGTGCGGCGGCGCCAATACCGCCATGCAGCACGGTTTGGTAAAACAGATGGAGATCATCAAGGCTGGCTTTCATTGTTCTATTTTTAGGTCATATGTGGGCTCTTTTAGATTCTAGTTGATCCAGATCACATTTTCTATAATCGCGCATCTTTCATTGCATGTGAGGTTGTATGCAGTCTGCTGAGCACAAATTTCGCCACTGGATGCGTTTATTAATTGTCCTATTTATTGCTGTATTTGCCTATGTGGTGATTGCTGATCGCGCCGTTCCCATGACCACGGAAGGACGTGTGCAGGGCTATGTGGTGCAGGTGGCGCCGCAAGTTTCAGGGCCTGTGGTTCATGTCTGGGTGCGTAATAACCAAAAAGTACGCGCAGGTGATGTGCTCTTTGAGATTGATCCGCAAAAGTATCGTTTGGCGAAAACGCGCGCGCAGCTTCAGCTTGATGCTGCGCTTGAAAAAGAGCAGACCCTCTATGCGCAAAAAGAGGTGGCAAAAGCCAACATTGCGCAAGCGCAGGCAAGCTATACCAATGCCCATCGCGAATATTTGCGTTTACAAAAGCTCTCGCATCAACATGTGATTTCGCAATCAGCTTTTGATCAAGCACGTGCCCAAAATCAAGTGACGCTCGCTGCTTTAAGTTCTGCGCGCCAAAATTTACGCAGCATTGAAGCGCAGCTTGGTGCGGGTGTAGGACAAAGCACGGCAGTACAACTAGCCAAAAACAGTTTGGCGCAGGCAGAGCTTGACCTTATCCACACTCAAGTGCGGGCACCAAGTCGCGGCGTGGTGACCAACTTGCAAGTGGATGTGGGTACCATGGCGAAGGCCAATGTGGCGATGCTCAGTTTTGTGCCTGAACATAGCTTGTGGGTAGCGGCTGATTTTCGTGAGAAATCGGTGGCGCAAGTCAATGGCCGCTATCACGCCTATGTCACTTTTGATGCCCTACCGGGAGAGGTGTTCTCCTACGATATCGCCAGCCAAGATTTTGGGGTCGCGGTGGCGCAGCAAACGGCCAACGGGGCGCTGACCAAAGTTGAAAGTAACAACCGCTGGGTGCGTGATGCGCAGCGTATTCGTGTGAATTTAAGTCAAAAACAGATGTTGCCAGCACCGTTATTTGTTGGCTCGCGTGCGACCGTGGTGCTCTATCCAGACAATGGTGGGCTGTGGTCTTGGCTTGCACGCATTCAGATTGGGCTTGCGAGCTGGTTCCACTATATCTACTAACGCGGTCAATGATATGAGTTCATGGTTTGGGGGATGGCAACGATGCAAGTGATGCGTATTTGGTTTGGCTGCACGCTGGGGATGGCGCTGAGTATGCTCTTTGGTTGGTCCTACGGTTTTTTTGCCGTGATGTTGCCTCTGTTTGTGTTAAGTCAGGTGCCGCAATTTCGCTGGCCGCTGCTAAAACAGATGTGGTGGGCGGTATTTTGCACCACCATTGAGGCCACATTGCTGATCCAAGTGTTTCAATTTCATTGGCTGCTACAGGCCATTGCGGTCGCGATTTTCCTGCTGTACCAATGTATTTTGCTTTCCTCACCGCGAACAGAGTTAAAGGGCTATGTGGGTGTGTTGGTCGGCTCCATCGTGCTCAATTTTGCCAGCTTTTCATTTTTTGATATGGAAGAGTTCAATATCAATCTTTGGATCATCGCAACGGCAAATATTGGGATCTGCGCGTTGGCTTACTATCTTTTTCCTGAACCGGTATCAAACGGCGGAGCGCTAGCTGCAAATGCAGTGCAGCAGGTGAGCGATAAACGGCGGATTACTCAGGTGGTGCTGGGCTGGAGTGTGGCCATGGTGACCTTTGTGTTATTTCAGCTGTTTGATCTCTATGATTCATTGGCAGCGCTGGCGACGGTTCTGATCATCATTAAGCCCATGACCTTTGTAGGTGCGGTCACTGTTGCGCGGGTGCGTATGTTGGGCACATTGCTTGGCTGCTTTGCTGGCCTTGTCATTCAGTTATTGCTTGGTGCTTGGTTTAGTGATGGTTTGCTGATGTGGCTGGCCTTTGTGCTCGCCACGGGGCCATTTTGCTGGTTGTTGACCAAGGGGCCGATTAAGGCAGCCATTGCATTTTCAGCCATGTCAGCATTGTCCGTACCTTTAACCACAGGCATGGTACCAGAACAAAAAGATGCCACCTTCTCAATTTTGTATCGCTTTAGCTCCATTGCCGTGGCAGTGATGTTGTCATTGCTGCTGATTTGGATGGTGCAATGTTTAATCAAGCGCGCTGAGCAGAAAATCGCGTAGGGCTTCAATGGGCTGCATGTTATGATGCGGCCATTGAAAGCTGTTGTTAGAAGTGATGTGCCATGCAAATTTGGGTTGATGCAGATGCCTGCCCAGGCGTTATTAAAACCATTTTATATCGCGCTGCTGAGCGCAAACAGGTGATGCTGACGCTGGTGGCGAATCAGAGTTTATCGGTGCCACCATCACCCTATATTCGAACCTTGCGTGTCGAAGCTGGATTCGATATCGCGGATAATGAAATCGTTCAGCGTTGTGAAGCGGCTGATTTAGTGATCACTGCGGATATTCCATTGGCTGCCGAAGTGCTAGAAAAGGGCGCGCAAGCACTGAACCCGCGCGGTGAGCTTTATACCGAGCACAATATTCGCCAGCGATTAAATATGCGAGATTTTATGGACACCATGCGCGCCAGTGGCGTTCAAACTGGTGGTCCTGCGCCTTTTAGCCAAGGTGATCGCCAAGCCTTTGCCAATGCGCTGGATAAAATTTTGGCTAAAATTTAGCGCTCATATGCAAGCCACATCTTTTGATGGATGAATACTCGTCATCTCTGTGATGAAAACGCACTCTTCGGAGTGCGTTTTTTTATGGGTGCGTTTTTCAAAGCGAGTAATCTGCATTTTTTGTGCGTATGTCTGCCTTGGTCCAAGTTTGCTTTGGCCGTAGTGATTACGACAATTTTGATGTTTCGAATTCTAACTAAAGAATAATTAAAAATAGCATGAGGCCAGTTTGTTACTGGTATTAGAGCTTGATTTTATGCTGAAAGATCGATTCAGCGATTTGATCTTTAAAACATGAATGTTTAGAGTGCATACCAATTGCGCGCGTGATTTTGATTGGATTGATAACTACGCGGGTGTAAAAAGGATGCAATTATGACAACGATGTTGGAGGTCAAAAACCTATATAAGGTGTTTGGCGACGCGCCACAGGCGGCGCTCTCATTGCTTAAACAAGGGATGAGTAAAACGGAAATCTTTGAAGAGACTGGGGCGACGATTGGCGTCCAAGATGTTTCTCTTTCTATTCAACAGGGCGAAGTCTTCGTCATCATGGGCCTGTCTGGCTCAGGTAAATCGACCTTAGTTCGCTTACTGAACCGTTTGATTGAACCCACCCAAGGCGAAGTGACATTTCGTGGTCAGGATATTGCACATATCTCTGAGCAAGCATTGCGCGATGTTCGTCGTCAGCACATGAGTATGGTGTTTCAAAATTTCGCCTTGATGCCACATATGACTGTGGTTGAAAACACCGCCTTTGGTTTGGAGCTGGCAGGTATCACGGCGGATGCGCGCAAGCAAAGCGCCATGGCGGCTTTAGCGCGCGTTGGTTTAGAGCCCTATGCGGATGCTTATCCAGACGCACTTTCTGGCGGTATGAAACAGCGTGTCGGTTTGGCGCGCGCCTTGGCCAATGATCCTGATATTTTGCTGATGGATGAAGCTTTTTCAGCGCTGGATCCCTTGATTCGTACCGAGATGCAAGATGAGCTGTTACGCCTGCAAAGTAGCGATCAGCGCACCATTGTCTTTATTTCCCATGATCTTGATGAGGCGATGCGTATCGGCGATCGCATTGCCATCATGCAAGATGGGGTGGTGGTGCAAGTGGGCACGCCCGATGAGATTTTGCATCAACCAGCCAATGACTATGTCAGCTCTTTCTTTCGCGGTGTTAATGTTGCTTCGGTATTTAGTGCAGGCGATTTGGCGCGCAAACGACCATCCGCCATTTTCAAAAAAGGCCTGCAAGATGGCCCAGCAGCAGCCCTTCAGCAGCTATTGGATCATGACCGCGAATATGGCGTGCTGCTCACACCGCAAAACCAGTTTATCGGCATGATGTCGGTGGAAGCCTTGCATCAAGCCCATAGCCAGAATCTGCCCATCGATGCCGCCGTACTAAAAAATAGCCATAGTGTTTTGCCAGAGCAGCCGATTGGTGACGTCATTGGTGATGTGGCTAAAGTGCCATATCCCTTACCCGTTGTTGATAAAGATGGTTTTTATCATGGCGTAATTAGCAAAACCCGCTTACTGCAAACATTGGATAGGGCTTAAATCATGACTGATATAACGCAAGATAATGCGCCGCTCGATCCTTGGGCGCAAACTATGGCGACCTCCGAAAATACAGTTAATGCAGAAAGTACGGTTAATGCAGAAAGTACAGTGGATGCACAAATCTCGGAGAGCGGGCAAATTGACGCTGATCCCTGGGCGAGTGCAGGGGACGCGGGTGCCAGCGCTGATCCATGGTCAGCAGACGCAGTGACAGGACAAGCCGATAGTTGGGTGTCGCATGTGACACCATCCAACGTCAGTGAACAGCCCTTTGACTGGCTCAATCCATTTGAACAATCACAGCTTCCTTTAGATAGCTGGGTCAACAGCGGGCTTGAAACGCTGGTAGAGCAAGGACGTCCTGTATTTCAGGCGATACGCCAACCCATCGATTTTATTTTGAGTCACTTTGAATATGCGCTGACGCAAATGCCAGCACCTTTGATGTTGCTGCTGATTTTTCTTTTTGTCTGGCAGCTGGTTGGCAAGCGCCTCGGGTTAATTTCCATGGTATCGATGCTTGCCATTGGCATGCTTGGCTTGTGGCAAGAAGCCATGGTGACCCTGTCATTGGTGCTCACCTCACTCTTTTTCTGTGTGCTGCTTGGATTGCCTTTGGGCATCGGCTTATCGAAATCAAATCGCGCATCGCAGTTGGTCAAACCCATATTGGATGCGATGCAAACTACGCCCGCCTTTGTCTATCTGGTTCCAGTGGTGATGCTGTTTAGTATCGGTAATGTATCAGGGGTCATTGTGACAATTATTTTCGCCCTGCCGCCGATGATTCGATTGACTATTTTGGGGATCCAGCAAGTCCCCGAAGAGCTCATTGAAGCGGGGCATGCCTTTGGCGCAAGTCGCTGGCAAATGCTCACACGCATCGAATTACCCTTAGCCATGCCAACCATTATGGCGGGTATGAACCAAACCTTAATGTTGTCACTGTCGATGGTGGTGATTGCCTCGATGATTGGTGTCGGCGGTTTGGGGCTCACCGTATATCGCAGCATGGGACAAATGGATGTCGGCATGGCTGCAGTAGGCGGACTTGGCATCGTTATTATGGCGATTTTGCTCGATCGCATTACCCAACGCTTGGGCGAAGATGGACGCGATCGCACGATGCGTTGGTATCAGCGCGGCCCAATTGGCCTGTGTTATCGCGGATTAAACCGCACTTCAAATCAACTTATTTCAGCTCAATCAATTTCAACAAAAGAGGAAGACGCATGATTGTTTCATGGAAACGCAATCTCGCGGCTGCATGTCTTGTGGCTGCTCCATTTTGGGCGCAAGCCGGTACACTCCCCGGTCAAGGGATCCAAGTACAAGGTGTACAGGGCGCCGTTGCTGAAGAAACATTTCAAACCTTAATCGTCAATAAAGCCTTGGCAGAGCTTGGCTATGAAGTTCAGCCCATCAAAGAGGTGGATTATAACGTTGGGTATGCTTCAGTGGCTTCTGGCGATGCTACTTACCTTGCGGTGGCGTGGATGCCGCTTCATATCGACAAATACAACAAGGCTGGTGGTGATGCCAAATTCTATATGAAGGGCAACTATATCACTGGTGCTGCGCAGGGTTATTTGATCGACAAAAAAACCGCTGATAAATACAAAATTACCAATATTGAGCAGTTGAAAGATCCTAAAATTGCAGCATTGTTTGATGCCAATAATGATGGCAAAGCGGACTTAACAGGTTGTAACCCAGGTTGGGGGTGTGAGTTGGTGATTGAACATCATCTCGATGCCTATGAACTTCGTGACAGTGTCACTCACAATCGAGGCAACTATGCTGCAATCATTGCAGACAGCATTGCGCGTTATAAGCAAGGTGAGCCGATTCTCTACTATACATGGACGCCTTACTGGCTCAGTGGTGTGCTAGTTCCGGGTAAAGATGTGACGTGGTTAGAAGTGCCATTTTCATCGCTACCGGGCGCGCGAGGCGATGTGGATACCAAGCTTACCAATGGCAAGAACTATGGCTTTGAGATGAATGCCATGCGCATTGTTGCCAATAAGCAATTTGCACAAGACAACCCAGCTGCGGCCAAACTATTTGAAGTGATGGCACTGCCGATCAATGCGGTGAACACGCAAAATCGCATGATGTATGAAGGGCAAAACAAACCCGCGGATGTTGAGGCCCATGCTGATGCATGGATTAAAGCCAATCGTGCATTATTTGATACATGGATTGTCGTTGCAAAGAAAGCAGCACAATAAACACACAGTGTGTAGAAAAAGGCAGCCAATGGCTGCCTTTTGTCATATTTTCATCATTTTAGCTTTATGTTCACAGCTGATTCATGTAGTTTTTTCCAGTTTGCTACGGGGGGCTTATGGATATTCATGAAGAAGTACTGGTTGCGATTCGCCAAATTATTCGCGCCATTGATTTACACTCTCGACAGCTCAATAAAGAGTTGGGACTGACAGGTCCTCAACTGCTGATTATGCGTGCGATCCGTGACTCTGGTGAAGTAACGATTCGTCAGCTGTCGAAAAATACCAATATGAGTCAGGCAACGGCGACCACGATTATTGATCGCCTTGAAAGCCGCGGATTGGTTGAACGACAGCGTAGTTTGCTTGATAAGCGAAAAGTGCATGCCTATTTGACTGATGAGGGGCGTCGTCTACTTTCTGATGCGCCGTTACCGCTTCAACATCATTTTATTGAGCGTTTTCAAGCTTTGGAGCCTTGGGAGCAAAATTTGCTGCTCTCTTCCGTGCAGCGTATCTCCTCAATGATGAATGCAGAGCAGCTGAATGTGGCTCCATTTTTGGAAGTGGGTGCCATTGGCCATCATGAAGATGGGCAGGACGAGATTCGCTGATTACAGTAAGCATCAGCGCATTGATATTCTGGCGTTTGCGATGACTCTATAAGATAGGGCGCTTTTGCCTGAAGCGTTTTATGACAAATACGCGTTTATTAGGTTCAATAGGCGTGTTTTTTCAATCATTTTGTATTTCATCAATGACGGTTCTAATTCAAATCGTGATGATTTAATAATCCAGTACAAATTTTTTTCTCTTGATTCGTTCTCTATTTTTTCTGTCTCTGTATTTTTTATTCTGAATACAGAGACTCATCTGCAGGTGAGTCACCCATTGATTCACCCATATTTTATGCGCGCATAGTTTATCCATGCTTTTCTATTGACATGGTGCGGCGTTGCGTTCACTTAGCAAAAGCACAGTGACACGTTGTTAAAAATTGATATATCGTGATCTCAGTTGCAATTCTTGTGCTACAAAAAATCAATCTTAGTCCTATTTGCGGGAAGGATGATCGAGTCCTTTGCCCCAGTGCACGCTGCAGTTGGCTATTTGTATTGCAATTTAACTTGAAATTTTATCGCTGAAAGTGAAAAGGAGAACTTTTCTCAACGCTGCTATTTTGAATTTGGAAGCATTCTATCAATACAAATATAAAGGAGATAGCAATGGCGTTTGAAAGTCAGGAACGAGCCCACGCTTATTGGCGTAAGAACGTAAGACTGATGATCGGCTTAATGATCCTTTGGTTTATCGTCTCTTTTGGTTGCGGCATTTTATTTGTAGATGTACTCAATCAAATACAAATAGGTGGATACAAATTGGGTTTTTGGTTTGCACAGCAAGGCTCAATTTATACCTTCCTTGGGATCATTTTCTTCTACGCGTGGAAGATGCGACAAATCGACAGAGAATTTGATGTAGACGAGTAAGGAGCAGAAATCATGGATTTGAAAACGACGACTTACCTGATTGTCGGTGCCACCTTTCTGCTCTATATCGGTATTGCAATCTGGACTCGTGCTTGCTCAACCAAAGAGTTTTACGTGGCGGGCGGTGGTGTCAACCCCATTGCCAATGGGATGGCAACTGCGGCAGATTGGATGTCAGCGGCTTCGTTTATTTCAATGGCTGGTTTAATCGCGTTTATGGGTTACGGCGGCTCGGTCTTTCTGATGGGGTGGACGGGGGGCTATGTATTATTGGCTCTTTTGTTGGCGCCTTATTTGCGCAAATTTGGCAAATTTACCGTGCCTGAGTTTGTTGGCGAGCGCTTCTATTCAAACACGGCGCGTATTGTGGCGGTTATTTGCTTAATTATCGCCTCGGTCACTTATGTGATCGGTCAAATGAAAGGGGTGGGCGTCGCCTTTGGCCGCTTTCTTGAGGTCGACTATGCCACAGGCCTGCTTATTGGCATGTGTATCGTCTTTATGTACGCCGTGATGGGCGGCATGAAAGGGATCACCTATACGCAGATTGCGCAATATTGCGTGCTTATTTTTGCCTATACCATCCCTGCCATCTTTATCTCTTTGCAGTTAACGGGTCACCCCCTGCCGCAAATAGGGCTCGGGAGTACGCTTGCAGGCACCGATGTGTATCTGCTCGACAGGCTTGATCAAGTGGTGACTGAGCTTGGTTTTAGCGAATACACCACGCAAGTGCGTGGCGACACCCTCAATATGTTTGTCTACACCTTGTCGCTGATGATTGGTACTGCGGGTTTACCCCATGTCATCATTCGTTTCTTTACGGTGCCAAAGGTGCGAGATGCGCGCACGTCAGCAGGTTGGGCATTGCTATTTATCGCGATTCTATACACAACCGCCCCCGCAGTGTCTGCCATGGCGCGTCTTAATTTAATGGATACAGTGAATCCCGCGCCGAGTCAGCACCTTGCTTATGATGAACGACCTGAATGGTTTAAAAACTGGGAAAAAACAGGCTTGCTCGGCTTTGAGGATAAAAACAGCGATGGATATATTGAATACACATCCAATCCTGCGACCAATGAGCTGAAGGTTGATCGCGACATTATGGTGCTGGCAAATCCTGAGATTGCAAAACTGCCCAATTGGGTCATTGCATTGGTTGCTGCGGGAGGTCTGGCTGCGGCACTTTCAACAGCGGCAGGTTTGTTGCTGGCGATCTCTTCTGCAATCTCTCATGATTTAATCAAAGGGGTGATCAATCCCAATATTTCTGAGAAAAAAGAGCTCTTTGCCAGTCGAATATCCATGGCTGTGGCCATTGCCGTGGCGGGGTATTTAGGGCTGAATCCGCCAGGCTTTGCCGCTGGCACGGTGGCTCTGGCCTTTGGCTTGGCTGGCTCTTCGATTTTCCCTGCATTAATGATGGGTATCTTTAGTAAAAGCATCAATAAAGAGGGTGCAATTGCAGGCATGATTGCAGGTATCGGGATCACTTTATTCTATGTGTTTCAGCACAAAGGGATTTTGTTCTTTGCTGATTGGCGATATCTAGAAAGCTGGGGTGAGAACTGGTTCTTTGGCATTGAGCCCAATGCATTTGGTGCTATTGGTGCCTTGGTGAATTTTAGTGTGGCATTTGCAGTATCAAGAGTGACGGCAGAAACACCGCAATCAGTAAAAGACTTGGTGGAAGATGTGCGTATTCCTGCCGGTGCTGGTGGCGCGGTTGAGCACTAAAATTGACTGAGCACTAGAATTGAATGAGTAAAAGAAGCCACCATAAACGCTTTCGGGTTGTTATGGTGGCTATCATTGATTGAAGTGTTGTCATCGATGATGAAATATTGACGACATAACACCGAGTTTTCGCTAGGTTGGTGAAACGGCATTGCGGCAAGGAAGTTTCATGCTTAAAAATAAACACGTCATCATTGCGCTGCTGGTCGCACCGATTCTTTCTGTTATTGCCTATTTGGCGACGGATATTGCTTTGAGTGAAAAGCCACACGCAGCAAAAGAGGGGCAAAGCTATAAACTGCTGAGCAAGTCCAATTGCCGTTATACCAGTGGCCTTTGTGATATGGAAAATGGCGAGTTTAAAATTAAATTTCGCGCCGAAAAGCTCACAGAAGATGGACTCGTACTATCACTCACATCAGTGTTTCCGCTGGACGGAATCAAACTCGCACTGGTCGATACACTTGATGCGCAAACCCAACCCACCGATATGCAGCCAAGCAGTCAAGATGGAAAACATTGGTCCGTTCAACTACCGGCGCCAGCATCTGAGAAAAGCTGGCTCCGTGTAGCCGCGCAAGCGGATGGGGTGATTTACTATGGCGATACCCAAACGGCATTTGTGACCTATCAAACCTTACTCAGTGAGTAGCAGTCTTAGAAAGTGAGGCGCGATGAAATATGGGTGGATACATCACGATCTTAATGTTCGATGAAATCTAAAATGGAGAGATAGGGGACTATCTCTCCATTTTTGTCTTTATCTGCCTTGATTGGCTTGGTGAGTTATCAATTCACCATCAAATTACGGAGCGTGAGGTGCGCATATTAATCAACAAGCGCATACACCCCATGCTCATCATGCACCTCTTGGCCAGTGATCGGGGGATTGAACACACAAGCCATCTCCATTGGCGCGTCTTGATAGGCACGTAAATAGTGCTCATCATTTTGATCGAGAATATAAAGTGTCCCTGGCTCGATAGGGTAAGTTTTACCACCCACTACTTCAATTTCGCCATAGCCCGACATGCAATAAACGGACTCTAAATGGTTTTTGTAATGGATATGGGTTTCAGTGCCCGCATAGATGGTGGTGATATGAAAGGAAAATCCCATCTTATCGTCGCGCAGTAGCATGCGAACACTTTCCCAGTTTTCACTCACCACGCGGCGCGGACTCTGCTGACACTCTTTTAATGTACGAACGATCATCTTTTACTCCTGTCCTTAACTTCAATCCTTGAAACTTAAGATGCTTTACGTGAATGGCTATTTTGCGCTTTTGCCACTTTAGCTGCTGCTTCAATGAAATGATGAATTCCTTGCTCCATCTCAGCCTCGCTAATGGTCAGCGGACAGAAAAACTTCACCACTTGTCCTTCTGGGCCTGCGGTTTCAATGATCATGCCGCGCTCAAAGCAAGCTTGGCTAATGGCTGAGGCGATATCGCCATTTTGACAGGCAATGCCCTGCATTAAGCCGCGACCTTTCAGGTTGACAAAGAGCTCTGGATGTAATTTGAGTTGTTTTTGTAGATGCTGATTGAGCTGCTTGGCACGAGCGTCAATGTGCTGGCTGAGCTCATTGGTTTGCCAGAAGAGATCCAAGGCTTTGGCCGCAGTGACAAAGGCATGGTTATTGCCACGGAAGGTGCCGTTATGCTCACCAGGCGCCCATTGGTCTAACTCAGGTTTTAAAAGCACAATTGACATAGGCAAGCCATAGCCACCAATGGACTTTGACAGCACCACGAGATCGGGTTTAATCCCTGAAGGCTCGAAACTAAAGAAGGTACCGGTTCGGCCACAGCCTGCTTGAATATCATCCACAATCAGCAGAATGTTGTGCTGGCGACAGATCTGCTCAAGACGCTTTAGCCATTCTGGCGTTGCAACATTGAGGCCGCCTTCACCTTGCACGCACTCCACAATGACCGCCGCCGGTTTATCAAGGCCACTTGAGCGATCAGAAAGCTGCGTTTCAAATAGGCTCAGCCCATCAATGCCGGCATAGCCTTGGTAAGGAATGCGGCTGACGCCTGAAAGGGGTACCCCAGCGCCGCCGCGATGGTGCTGGTTACCTGTGGCTGCGAGCGCGCCGTAGGAAACGCCATGAAAGCCATTGGTAAAGGCAACAATGTTGGCGCGGCCCGTGACTTTACGCGCGAGTTTCAGCGCAGCTTCTACTGCGTTGGTCCCCGTTGGGCCAGTAAATTGAAAACGGTAATCAAGATGGCGTGGGCGCAGGATAATTTCATCAAAACGGGCAATGAAATTGGCTTTGGCATCGGTATGCATATCAAGACCATGGGTCACACCATCAGCTGTAATGTAATCGATGAGTGCTTTTTTTAGCTCTGGGTGGTTATGGCCATAGTTCAGTGCACCGGCACCGGCAAGAAAATCGATGTAGCGTTTGCCTTGATCATCAAATAGCCAGCAGCCTTGCGCCTTGGTAAATCGCGTTGGAAAACTGTTGGCATAGGTTTGAACGTTTGATTCCTTGGCTTTAAAAATAGTCATATGAATATCCATTATTTAGCGAGGGGTACACGAAACAAAAATTCAGTCTCGTGCTGCGCTTGAAAGTGGTTCTCTTTGTCGAGAAAGATGCTGACGTGGCCTAGTTGATGCGCTTTTTCAAGTTTGCGAAACAGTGCCCATGAGGCGTCGTTATCGTCGGTGATGGTTGTTTCAATGGCTTGAATATCAGCCAATGCATCACGCGCAAGCAGCTCAGTCAGCATGCGATAGCCGATGCCAAGTCCACGTACTGTTTCGCCAACCACCACTTGCCATACAAAGAGGGTGGTGGGATCTTCCGGCTTACGATAAGCGGAAATAAATCCTGCAATTTCGCAATTTTGTTCACACACAATGCAGGTGTGGCGAAAATGATCGGCCTGCAGGAAGTTACAATATGTGGAGTTGGTATCGAGTGGTGGTGAGTGAGCGATGAGTTGATGGATCGCGAGACCATCCTCTTTTTTGGGTTGTCGAAAACTGATTGATTGCGGATCTTTTTGTAAAATATCCGAGTAATGTTGCCACGGTGCAGCGGCGATCAAATTATCTCTCATATTTCGTGTTCAAATTAAAAATGAGCGCAAAGTGTACGCATAGCTTTGTGCGTAAATCTAATTTCATTGGAAAATAAGAGATGCATCTCGCAATTGGGCGTGTAATAACGATGTAAATTTGATCTTTCGTGGTAAATGAGCTTATAGCAGAAAAGATTATAGCTGTAATGATTGACTGCCGTTTTATAGCAGAGCATGCCACCTTGTATCGCGCGCTGAATGGTTTGATACGCAGGTTTGATACGGCAGTTACACCAATGCTGTCTTCACATGAATTCTTCTATGCGTTGCTCGCATTAGCGGTTAAATCATAAGTTTCAAAACACCAACAATCATTTCACATCTTGACCTTACCCTAGGGGAAAGCTTTAGAATCACCACGATGTATTCTCATTCGCGCCGACAGCAGGTTTGGCAACCTGCAGCCTATTTTTTACTGCTTTGCTTTACCGTAATGGTTTTGCTGGCAGCGCCTGTTCGCGCGCAATCAATGCTGTTTCCTACCAATCAGGTCAGTGCGCAAAATAGTGTTGAAGAGAAAACGCACGCATCTTCCGCAATGCACCATGGCCACGCATCAAATGTCGTTATGGAAAAGATGGCCCACAGTGCCGATAGCAGCTGCGTTGAAATGAGTGATTGTGAGTCGATGCTTGATGACAGCAGCAATATGCATTGTCACCAACATGATGGTGGTGCCAGCTGCTGCATGAAACCTGGTTGTAGCGCCATGTCGCTATTGCTAGCTGCAACTTGGCAGCCATTAACGCGCCATAGCCAAACCCTGCCTGTAATTGAAACTAATCCAGCCCCTTATCATTTTCAAGAACCACATTTCCGCCCTCCAATAGCCTAGCTATTTTTAAATTTAAGCATTTGAAATGCTGTTACTGCTCGCGGGTTTCATCGCGCGAGCTGTATTCAATTTAAATTTAGATGAGGCAACTTATGCAACGGAATGTCTTGCATGTATTGCACGTAAATGGCTTTAAAACAGGTCCAAGAACTGGCGTCTGTTTGTCATTTCAAACACTGACTCAGCTTTGTATGGGGCTTGGCTTGTTCATCCTATGGATGGCGTACAGTCCGGCTGCAATGGCACAGTCACAACAGATTTCAACCACGCAAACGCTCTCTTTTGCATCTCTACTGGCAAAGGCGCAGCAACAAGATCCCGAGCAGCAGCGTTTGAGCCATTTGGGCCAAGCGCAGCAAGCGGATGCATTGAGTCAAACGGGTTGGCTTAATCCGAAAGTGAAAGTCGGGGTTGGCGGCTTGCCGACCGACAGCTTTGCCCTAGACCAAGATATGATGACCAATCTTTCTGTGGGGATTATGCAGCCCTTTAACCGAGGCGATAGCGCAGAGATTGCAAAGCAGCGCAGCGATATTGCTCAGCTGCAAACCGTGCAACAACTATCACTTCGCCGTTTGATGCTGCAACAGCAATTGGGACAGCTTTGGGTCGAGTGGGTGTATCGCAGCAAGCTTGATCAGCTTTTGCAAAGGCAAAAGCAGCTTTTAAGCCAGCGTGTACGTGATGCCAAACGCAATTACGAACTGGGCCGAGCAGAGGCCGAAGCGCTTGCCGCCAGCGAATTAGCTTTGAGTCAAACCAAACAGTTGCAACTGAGTAATGCGCAAATGAAAGCGCAGATCTGGGCGCAGCTGAGCCAATTTGTACCGCATCTTGCAGCGCAGGATTCCGCTGATATGACATTGAGCTACCCCGATTGGCAGCAGCTAACATTGCGGTTGGTTGATTTACCTGAATCCGTGGATGAACAGCTCGCGACCTTAATGCCACTATGGCAGCAGCACCCCATGTTAGGGCAAAGTGCGGAGCAAATTGCACTGGCGCAAAATCAAGTGGCCATGGCGCAAACAGCCTTGGATCCACAATTTGCCGTAGAGCTGATGTATGCCAATCGGCAAGCCAAAACCATGTCTGGTGAGCGCGCACCCGATTTGATGAGTGTGGCGCTGACCATGGATATGCCACTTTTTGACCAAACGAGACAGGATCAAGGTGTGGTATCGGCCAAAGCCAAGCTGGCGGCGGCCAAGGCACAGCGCGATCTTATTGGTCGTCAAGTCCAAGCGCAGCTGCAAAGTGCGCTCAGTCAGCGTCAATATCTGCAGCTTCGTCTCAAGCAATTTCATCAGCAGTTACTGCGTGACAGCCAAGCCCAGCGCCGCGCCATTGCGCGCGGTTATGAAGCCGATCGCAACACGCTGATGGAACTCATCCAAGCTGAGTTGGCCTTCAATCAGCAGCAGCAAGCCGCGCTGCGCCTCACCGCAGATTTAGCGCTGCAACAAAACCAATTGGCCTATCTCTTAGGCTTTGATCTTGATCGCGCAAGCCTTGCGCCGCGTCATGCACAGGAGGCTCGTGATGAAGCCCACGCAGAATAAAAATAGTTTCTCTAAAAATAAATTGGCATTGATCATCGCAGGTACGCTGAGTGTGGGTGTGCTATTGGGTTGGCAAATTCAGAGTATGAGTGGCCATGGCGGCATGCATGCCAATGGCGCGCAAAGTGATACGGACAAACAGCCGCTTTATTGGGTCGCGCCCATGGATGCTAGTTATCGCCGAGATGGTCCGGGTAAATCGCCTATGGGCATGGATTTAGTGCCAGTTTATGAAGAATCTGGCGCAAGTGCTGATCCCGCTGGCACAGTGCGAATTGACCCGAGCGTGGTACAAAACCTTGGGGTGAGAACCGTCGCTGTGTCGCAAGGGCCGCTTGAGCAATCCATCAATAGTCTTGGCGTCATTGAGTTTAACCCTGAGCTGCAATGGCAAGTGAACTTGCGTGTCAGTGGTTGGGTTGACGCATTGAAAGTCAATCGTGTAGGTGAGCGGGTGAAAAAAGGTGCGCCGCTTTTTGCTTTGTATTCACCACAATGGGTCAAGGCGCAGCAAGAGTATTTGGATGCATTGTCTGATGGTCGCCGTCATATGATTCAAGCGGCTTACAATCGACTGATTGCCTTGGGCGTGGATGTAGAAAGTATCGCGCAACTTAAAAAAGAGCGGCAGGTTTCGCGCAGCTTGTGGGTTCGTGCGCCCGCCGATGGCGTGATTGGCGATCTTGCGATTGTCGAAGGGGCTTATGTTGCGCCGCAGCAGATGCTACTGCGAGCTGGCAGCCTCAATACCGTTTGGGTGCAAGCAGAAGTGTTTGAACAGCAAGGTTACCTGATTCAAACCGGCGATCCAGTGACCATGCGTGTTCCTGCGCTGCCCGGACAGCGCTGGCAAGGTCGTGTGGATTATCGCTATCCCGTGGTCGATGGAAAAACCCGCGCGCAAACCCTGCGTTTGGTATTTGAAAATCCAGACCAAACATTGCTACCCAATATGTATGCTGCGCTTGAAATTAAGCCCGCTGGTGAAGCCAATATGCTGCGCGTTCCAAGACAGGCGGTGATTGAAGATGGTCATATGAGCCGCGTGGTTTTGGCGCTGGGCGATGGAAAGTATCGCAGCGTGCGCATCGAAAAAGCAGGGGAGAGCCAAGATTGGGTCGGCGTGAAGCAAGGGCTGACCTTGGGTCAGCAAGTGGTGACCTCTGCGCAATTTTTGCTTGATTCTGAGTCCAGTAAAAGTGCCGATTTTAGCCGCATTGAAGGCGCGCCTGATCGCCAATGGGTCACTGGCAGCGTCTCTGCTGCAACAGACTCACCGCAGCAATGGATCTTAAGTCATGGCCCTGTGAGTGCATGGCAATGGCCTGCTATGGTGATGCCTTTTACTGTGGCAGATGGCGTGGATACCAGCGTGCTGAAAGTGGGGATGCCCATTCGTTTTGCCATTGAAAAACAGGGCGATGATTATTGGATTGCTGAATTTGATTGGCAGTATCAAGGCGCTGAGAAACAAACCACAATGTCTTCAGACGGTATGAACCATGACAATATGGATCACTCACAAATGGACCATGCGCAGATGGGGCATGCTCAGACGGAACAAGACGAGATGGACCACAGCCAAATGGGCCGTTCACAAATGAACCATGCACAGATGGATCATGCTCAGATGGAACAAGGCGAGATGGACCACAGCCAAATGGAACACTCGCAAATGAATAATTCACAGATGGATCATTCTCAAATGGATCATGGCGAGATGAATCATTCAGCGCATGAGGTGACACCATGATTGCCGCTGTTATTCGTTGGTCGCTGAAAAACCGACTCCTTGTTCTTCTCACATCGATGATGCTGGCGTTTGCTGGGATTTATGCGGTGAAAAGCACGCCCGTGGATGCCATTCCTGATCTTTCTGATGTACAGGTGATCATCAAAACCAGCTATCCCGGACAAGCGCCGCAGGTGGTGGAAGATCAGGTGACCTATCCACTCACCACGGCGATGTTGGCTGTACCGGGCGCAACCTCAGTGCGCGGCTACTCCTTTTTTGGCGACTCCTACGTCTATGTTCTGTTTGATGACAGTACAGACCTTTATTGGGCGCGTAGCCGTGTGTTGGAGTATTTGAGCCAAGTGGCGCCTAAACTTCCCGCGCAGGCCAAGCCCACACTGGGGCCAGATGCCACTGGGGTGGGCTGGGTGCTCAGTTATGCGCTGGTGGACCGCAGTGGCCAGCACGATCTCAGTGAGCTTCGCACCCTTCAAGACTGGTTTTTGAAATATGAGCTGCAAGCTGTCCCAGGGGTCTCTGAAGTGGCAACCGTGGGCGGCATGGTCAAGCAATATCAGGTAGAGATTGACCCAAATAAACTGCGCGCCTATGGACTGACCTTGGCGCAAGTGAAAAATGCCATCGCCAAGGGCAATGAAGAAACTGGCGCGTCGGTGATTGAGCAGGGCGAAGCCGAGATGATGGTGCAAAGCAAAGGCTATCTGCGCGGCGAGCAGCAGCTTGCGAAATTACCACTACGCGTGACCGAGCAAGGCACGCCGCTGATGCTTGGTGATGTGGCGAGTATTGTTCAAGGTCCGCAAATGCGCCGCGGGGTCTCAGAGCTAAATGGCGAAGGCGAAGCCGTGGCGGGCGTCATTGTGATGCGCTCGGGTGAAAACGCGCAGCAGGTGATTGCAGCGGTGAAAGCGCGACTTGCGACCTTAGAAAAAAGTTTGCCGCAAGGTGTTGAAGTGGTGATCACCTATGACCGCACTAACTTGATTGATGCTGCGGTGGAGAACCTCAATCACACGCTCGTTAAAGAGTTTATTGTGGTGGTTTTGGTTTGCGCGCTGTTTTTGTTCCATTTGCGCTCTTCACTGGTGATCCTCTTTAGCTTGCCGCTGGGCATTTTAGTGGCTTTCTTGTTGATGCGCTGGCAAGGGATCAACGCCAACATCATGTCCTTGGGCGGTATTGGTATCGCCATTGGGGCCATGGTGGATGGCGCTATCGTGATGATTGAAAACGTGCACAAGCATGCAGAGCGAACGCCGCTAACTGATAAAAATCGTTGGCAGGTCATTAGCAAAGCTGCGCAGGAAGTGGGCTCGCCGCTCTTTTTCTCACTGCTGATTATTACCTTGAGTTTTGTGCCCGTGTTTGCGCTGCAAGGCCAAGAGGGCAAGATGTTTGCGCCGCTTGCATTCACTAAATCCTACGCCATGGCGGCAGCTGCCGGACTTGCGGTCACGCTGGTGCCTGTGCTCATGGGGTATTTCATTCGCGGTCATATTGTTGCTGAGTCGAAAAACCCCATTACCCGCGTACTTACTGCCGCTTATCGTCCATTTTTGGCGATGAGTATGGGCGCGCCTAAAACGGTGATGCTCATTGCGCTTTTAGTGCTGGGCTCGGCTTATTACCCATGGAGCAAGATGGGCAGTGAGTTTATTCCGCCGCTGGATGAGGGCGATCTCATGTATATGCCATCGACCTACCCGGGTATCTCCATTGGTAAAGCGCGGGAGCTTTTACAGCAAACCAACAAGCTGATTAAAACCCTGCCTGAGGTGAAAACGGTATGGGGCAAGGTGGGGCGCGCTGAAACTGCGACGGATCCTGCGCCGCTCACCATGATTGAAACCTTTATTCAATTTAAGCCGCGCAGTGAATGGCGCGATGGGATGACGCCAGAGAAAGTTCGGCAAGAACTTGATCGCATCGTCAAAGTGCCAGGCGTCAGTAATGCTTGGGTGATGCCGATTAAAACGCGCATCGATATGCTTTCTACTGGTATCAAAACCCCAGTTGGCATTAAAATCGCCGGCCCGAATTTAGCCACCATTGAAAGCATCGGCGCAGAGCTTGAACGTCTGCTGCCTCAGGTTCAGGGAACCACGTCAGTTTATGCTGAGCGTGTTGCCGGTGGTCGCTATATCACAGTGGATATTGACCGCGTCAAAGCTGCGCAATACGGCCTGTCGGTTGCGGATATTCAAGCGGTGATGCGCACTGCGGTAGGCGGGATGTCGGTCGCCGAAACCGTGGAAGGCCTTGAGCGTTATCCGATCGCCATTCGTTACCCGCAGCGTTATCGTGACTCCATTGTAGCGCTGCAAAATCTGCCTATCGTGACGGGCTCTGGCGCTGTGGTGGCATTATCAGAAGTGGCAAATGTGCATTATCAAGCGGGGCCACCGATGATTAAAACCGAAAATGCGCGCCCCAATGGTTGGGTCTATATCGATATCGAAGGGCGCGATCTCGGCAGTTATGTTGAAGATGCACAAGCCTATGTGGCTGAACACCTTACGCTTCCTGCGGGCTACTCACTGAATTGGTCTGGCCAATATGAGTATATGCAACGAGCGATGGACAAACTGACGGTGGTGATCCCAGTCACGGTGGCGATTATTTTCGTGTTGCTCTATCTCAGCTTTGGCCGTTTAAGCGAAGTGGTGGTCATTCTCGCTACCTTGCCACTGGCGCTGGTGGGTGGTTTATGGCTGCTTTACTGGCTTGGCTATAACCTCTCTATTGCCGTGGGAGTGGGTTTTATCGCTTTAGCTGGGGTCGCGGTAGAAACCGGCATCATCATGCTGGTGTATCTCAATAGCGCATGGCAACAGCAGCGCGACCAAGCGCAAAGTGAAGGACGTCGTTTGGCGCTTTCTGATCTGCAACACGCCATTGAAATCGGTGCAGGGCAGCGGATCCGTCCGGTGATGATGACGGTGCTCACCGTGGTGATTGGTCTGATCCCAATCATGCTTGGCTCGGGCACTGGGGCTGAGGTGATGCAGCGAATCGCCGCACCGATGTTAGGTGGCGCACTGTCAGCAGCCTTACTGACCTTAGTGCTTTTGCCTGCGGTGTACCAAGTCTGGCAAAAACAGCGTTTTCACCTGCATTAATTTTAATAATTCAATATCAATCAAGATGGGGCAATGGCTTGGCTGTCGCCCCAGCGTGGAATAAAGCGACAGAACTGAGTGTGAAACACACCATGAATAATCAATGTCATAGCAAAAATTCATACAACAAAAGGAAGATGATGATGAAAACAATGAAGAATAAACGCACCAAGGCGCTATTGGTGTCCTTTTTCTTGACAGCGCTTGTGCTGGTTGGTTTTGGTTATAGCCGTTATAGCAGCGCAGATGTACCTATGATGGATGCGAAAACCTTCAGCGCGCTCACCCCACAACAAGCGCTAGAGGCGTCTAAGGTGTGGCATCATACAGGTAAGGCGACGGTGAAGGTTTTGCCTGATCATATTGAAGCGCGCTTGCCCAATAATGAACGCGCTAAGATTGCACTCAATGGCGAGTTTCTATTGTCCATCGCCCCTTATATCAACAAAACGCATAATTGCACCTTTCATGTGCCAACAGGCTGCCAAGGTGAGCTCGTCGAACAACCAATGCATGTGATGGTGACGGACAAAAACACGGGTAAAGTGGTGAAAAATGAAATGGTCACCACAGGTAAAGATGGCTTTGTGGATTTATGGTTGCCACAGGGACCAAACTACGAGGTGATGTTCCATTACAACAACATGATGGCGATGGAAACGTTGCCAACACAAATGGATAGCCGTACCTGCATTACCACGATGCGTTTTAAAGCGGGAATGAGCCACTAATTGATTGAGTCGAACGCAGCGCAATTCAATTGAGAAATAAAACCGCACCAGTTGCGGTTTTTTCTCGCTATTTTTGTGCGGCTGCAGTGAATGCTCCCCATGGAATTATCGCAACCAGCTAAAGGTTGCGTTTGTTTTTTGGAGCTGCGCCCAGTGATTTTTTTCACTGACTACAAATTTGTCAGCTTTCTGATAGGGTCGCGATAAGCATTCGAGGCAATGCGCTAACCAAGGAAGGATTCATGTTTCATCGCAGCCGAGCCTATGCGACCCCAACCCAGCAAGATCAAGCACAACAATACAGTGACGTGGTCAGTGAAGCCGATATTGAGCGGATAAAAATGCGCCTAGCCGCGCTGACCAAACTGGGCTGTTTACTGGAGGTGGGCTGCGGACAAGGCACCTACACTCAAGTGGTGCTCCCCGCGACCTGTGAAGTGTATGCCACAGATATTTCTGAAGACATGGTTGCGGTCTCGCGCCAGCGTTTTGAGCAAGATGGCAAAGTGACAGTCGAAAAAGTCGATTGCTTAGCACTGCCCTATGAAGATGCCAGTATGGACAGTGTACTGATGGTCAATTTAATTCATATTATTGCCACGCCAGAGCGCGCCATCGCTGAAGCATTTCGCGTTTTAAAACCTGGCGGTCGTCTGATCATTGCCAGTTATACCGAGCATCAAATGACCTTATGGCAGCGATTTTTACTTAAACAGCGCAATCGCAAATACCAAATGAAACGCAGTATGTACCATCGCGTGATGAGTCCTGTGATAGCGCAGCAGCTGACATCGCGTGCGGGGTTTATCTCACCTTATTCAGAAATGCTCGGCTACCAAGTGAAAACGCTTTTTCATATCGCAGAAAAGCCGCAAAGCGTGCGTAAAGTAAAGCCGGTTACAGTAAAAGCGATGTCAGCACAGCCTGCTAATCCTGAACTGGCTTAAGTGATGCGCCCTAAAAAAAGCGCGCTGGTCGCGCTGTGCTGGGCATGTGGTGTGCAGCTGTTATTGATTCATCTGAGCGCGAAGGCTGCCCCAAACTCAGCCACGCAGATACGCGCCATGTGCCAAGCTGATTTACAGCCGTTGAATCAGCTTTTTCAACCCTTTCAAATTGCGATGGAAATTCGCCAGTGTATTCCGATCTCCAACCATCAAATATTGCTCTGGCTGGAGCTGAGACAAGGTGAGCATTATCAAAGTCAATTGCTATGGATGAATGGCGTTGAAGGAAAGGTGCAAGAAACCACAAAGAAAAGTGGATGGCAGGCACAAAATCTCAGCCAAGAGTCAGAAAAATTAATAGATAGCTGGTATCGCGAGGTGATTTTCGAGCGCGACGTTCGCCAACTACAGTTACTGCCCAATCAATCCAGTCAGTCGTTGTTCACTGAAAACAGCCCAAGATATTGGTGGGTGAGTACAGAGAAAAAGCGCGCGCAGGATCTTTTGGTGCAGCATCATTTACTCTCTTTTACGCCGCAAGGTTGGCAACATAAACTCACCACACGCTTATCACAGCGCACTCAATGTGATGATCAGCAGGCATGCCAATGGACTGAACTGCAATGGGCCTATAAGCGATATGGCACCTATGCCTATCTATATGAGCAGCAGCAGCGTCAGCGATGGCACGAAACAGAGCAGGGTAAAACTCGCGTGGAAACCTCGCAGTCTGTGTCGTTGACGGAGCTTACAGAGTAATCAGAATTGCTATAGCGGATAGGTTGATACCGCAGATAGTTGATAATAGTGTGCACATAGAGCATTTATAAAATATGCAATCCGCTATCTTTCACAAGGCGGATTAACCCTGATAATTTATTCCTATCTAGGAAAAAAAGATGATGCGTAAAGTCAGCCCCTTCAACATAAATTGCCTGATATTCAGGTAGCGCCACATAAAATCGGAAGCGATCAGAGATCATATGATGTGTACTCATGAGTAATTGGCTTGCGCTTGCATCTGATACAAATTTTCTGAAGGTTGCTCTTTTTTTGTGTCTACCAATTAGTTTGATTAAATAGCATTCGGTTGATTTGTATAGGGACATAGAGAATGTGTGGAGCATTTGCGTATATTTCTTTTCGTTCTCAATAGTCACATGGTCAATATTTTGAATGGTTTCCTCCCGCGTAAGCCATCGATCAAAAACAGAAATAGACAGTAATTCAAATGATTCGATCTGATCTGCATAAAATAAGTCGAGTATGTTAGGAAACATCTCTTGAAGCTGTATCTGTTTGTTATGAGGTAAATTTACGAATTGGCGCATAAGGATATTCTCATGATGTCTTTATGATTCCATGTTGGAGTATGGAGTTGATGATGCCTTTATATTTATCTGTAGTCCTCATTCAATCCGAATATCATTTTAAAGCGTGAAACCTACCTAAAAAATGTGGAATCACGGGGTTATTGCATTATGCATGTTTGCAATGCATGGTGAATGAAAAAACGCCCAATGCAGTGCATTGGGCGTTCTAGGTTTTGGTTTGCTCAAAAGGATTGAGCTGTCTTATCTTGAAAAGCTGTGTATCAGTTCGCGGCTTTTTTCATTTGTAGGCCAAGGAAGATAAAGCTAATGCCTTCAATCACCATAGAGACACCGACAAAAATACCCAGCAGTGACAATGAGAACTCTGGTACGCCGAGTTGGGTAAAGAAGTAAACACCAATCCCCACCGAAATTAAGCCGCTGAGTGCAAGCCATTGGCTACCATTGGTACTACGATTTGAAAGGCCAAAAATGATACGAGTCACGCCGTTAAAAATCATCACCAACACCATGAGTGTGGTGAGCGTGACCAAGCCTTTGAGTGGTTCAAAAAGAATAAAAGCACCACCAATGATATAAAGTAGGGCGCTTAATGCGTACCACAATTTGGGCTTCCAGCCAGAAATTTTGAAGCTATGGTAAGCCTGAACCAAACCACTAAATAGGAAAATACCGCCGACCAAAGTGGTAATCGTTACGCCAGCCAAAATAGGCAGATAAACCGCGCCAAGCCCCAAGATAAAGGTAAGCACGCCTACGCCGACAAACCATTTCCAACCTTTTGAGAAGAGTGTTTTACCTGTGATTTCAGGAGTACTCATAGTAAGCCTCTTTATGCTTATTTGTTTGATTCGATTCAGTTTACGCCTTTTCGAGTGTGCGGCAAGTCACATTTCCCATCAAATATAGACAAATTGTATTCACTTTGCTGACAGATTTTCTTTACACATGTGGCGGTGATGAAGTGAAGGCCCCTGTCATCCGTTTGCGCTATTGAGAATAAACGGATGATTGATGTTGTATGAGTCATGAAGTGCGAGGGTTTAGTGTGTTGTTTATGGCGTAACAATGATGAATAAATAAAAACGTATTCGTTGAAAGGTGGGCATTGGTAGGATTAACAACGAATCCATTTACGTTTGCACTCTGGCGAACGCTGAATTTTTTTAGACTGAGTCAGCGATTGAATGGCTTTAGAAAAATCAGGTTTAGAGAGGCCTAATTGTTTTTGTAAACTTGGGTCTAATGAGCGTGGTGATTTTAATGCTGAAAATACTTTTTCCTCAGGCGAGATCTTTTTTTGTACGCTTGGCATTTGTACGACGGTATCGTCTTTGGTTCGTATGCTTTTGACATTTGCACCAAGTTGATCGCACTGAAATTGAAATGCAGCAATTAGATTTTCATCATTGCTATAAAGTTCGAAATTAACCGTAGAGAATTGTTTTTTATCTAATGCAAGCAAGACCTTAGATAGATAAGCAATGATATAAAAGTC
This sequence comes from Vibrio stylophorae, assembly GCF_921293875.1. Taxonomy (NCBI): domain Bacteria; kingdom Pseudomonadati; phylum Pseudomonadota; class Gammaproteobacteria; order Vibrionales; family Vibrionaceae; genus Vibrio; species Vibrio stylophorae. Next base: position 376,018 of record NZ_CAKLDI010000002.1, on the reverse strand, counting down.
CGCTTGATTGGCACCTGAAGGGTAATCAGATAGGTACAAAAAAAGTGATTTTTCACATACACGTTGAACTGGCTCCAGCTTAGAGAAAACAAATACTTTATCAATGACACTCGCCTTCACTTTTTCTAGTGCTTTCAGACCAATGTTCTCTGCGTCTACAAATATCATTTTCATATTGTCACGACTCTTGCTGTGTATGCACCAACTGAAAGTGATTCAGTATGCATTACTAACTAGTTGAGAAAGCTGACCAATTTAATGGCATAGCTTCAGTTCTTTTTAGTGTCTGCCACGGCACGACAAAAACTAAGGTTCAGTGAAACTATATTTGATAACATCTTGGATAACAGCTGGTTAGCGACATTTGCTCTCTAAATATGCTGAGAGCTGTTTTGTTGTGGCTTGGTTAAATGTCGATAGCGCCATTCTCCAATGCGCCACGCAAGACTGTTGAGAACGCCGCCAAACAATAAAATAGTGGTCATAAAAAATGGTAGGGTCGAATAAAACTCATGCCACTGACTCTGATTGGTCAGCAGCGCAATACCAATCAACCGCCCCAAAAAAAGTACCCAAGCTAATAAGACAGTTTGGCTGACTACGTAATAGATCGAACCTTTCTTTTGTTTGTTTTTCCAGTTTTTAAGCCATTTCTCTTGTGATTCCGTCATCGCATTCCCTTATCAGTGATAGGTTCATTCAACCGGTTATTGCGCAACAAACAATGTATGGAGGGTACGGCCAGTTATCTAAATATCATTCAATGATGAATATCTATGGCAGACACTTTGGCTGCAAGCCGATTTACCGTCGCTTATGTGCTACATAATTTAGCGCGAAAATTTGGCTAAATCCCCATGCATTCCACTATCAAGTACGCAACTTTCATTGTAATTTTTATATTGTTACCAAGTAATCGTGTGCATTCGCAACTCAACGCATTGCTTATCATGATGCATGAAAAGCAATGCGTTGTTCCGTTTGGCTGGTTTGTGAAAAGTACTCGATAATGGATTGAAGGCGATAAAAAAGCGCCCAGTTTAATGAACTGGGCGCTTTGAAAAGATGGTTGGTCAATCTGTGTCATTGCACAGGATTGTGTTTTTCTGCGCTGCGATGTCTGTAACAGTTACGTTAAACGTGAGAAAAATGCGCTACAACATGCGGATTAGCGACGTTCGCGCTTGAGTAGCTCTTGCTCAAATTCATCAGGGTAGAGCACCAAACCCTCACCTTCAGTATCGGGATAAACCACAATGGATAGTTCGTCTTCTTCAAGGCCCATGGTCCAGCGGCTTTTCCACTTGGCAAGCGAAATTGGTTCAGCTTGAAAGCCTTCCCACTCTTCTGTGGCCCATTGCAGGGCATGTGCTTCAGAAGGCCAAACCGGCACGCACTCTTCATCATCGGTATTGAGTAACACACTGCCGTGCTCATCAATCAAAAGCCAGATTTTCTTGCTTTCAACAATGGCTTTGAAAAATGCATCAAAGCGGGCATTGGGATCGCGTGGTACTGTGATTGAAGCTGAATCGCTCATAATTAGCCTTATATCAATGGTGACTTGGCCAGTATATCTTGCTTTATTTGCGGGCGCATCGTTGATGCGCACTTGTTTTGCATGCGTTATGAGGCGGCGGTGTCTTCACATTAGAATGAATGTTTAGGATAGATGACAAACGTTATGCGAGGCGGATTCAATTAATTCTATTTATCTAACACGATGAAATGCAAAATATTTTGATGGTAATCACATTTCGATTGACGGGCTGAAAAGGGTGCATATAATCGCCGCACTTTTTCTCAGTTTATCGATTGCCTATCATTAATGCGGAAGCTGCCTTCTCTTCGAAATGGTTACGAAACATACGTTCGTGACATCTCCGTTGTTTTTCTACTGTTACTGCCACTGACGATCAGTAATGCGTTGTCCATTTTCGCAGGGCATGCGCTTAACTATGCGCATTTGAAGGATTGGTCAGAAAACTTCTTTCACTTTTCTAATCTATTGATTGGCATCTATCCCATTGCCCTTTGCATTATCACCACCTATTACTTTGCAATTAAAAACCACACCAGTCCGCTGGTGGTGGTGCCCTATGCGTTGGTGATGTTTTTAGCGGTTTCACTGTCCAACGATTTGGTTGCGCCGCAGTGGCGATTACCTAATAACCCCTTGGTTGCATTGGTTTCAGCAGTGATCGCGGCAATTTGCTGTTCATCGGGGCGACTTTTCCCGCTTGATCCGCTGCGTCCAGATTTTGTGCGTCAGCTTTATCAGCAAGTGGCGCACCTATTTGCCTTTCTCGTGCTCACCATGCTGTGCACGAAGTTAACCGGCTTTGTGATGGCAGAAGGTGATGCGCTGCACCAAAAAATCTCGCTGAATCCACTGACCTTTGCTGGGGGCATGGCCTATCAGTTTGTTTTGGGATTGCTGGGCGCCATTGGCATTAATGGGCACAATTTTCTATTTGGTGAAAAGCAGCAACTTTATTTGGATACCCAGCACAACCTTGCGGCATGGCTAGCAGGGGATGCCCCGCTGAATATTTTAAGCCAGGGTTTTTATGATGCCTTTATGTCCATTGGTGGCTCTGGTAATGCGCTGAGTTTGCTGCTCTGTGTGCTGTTCTTTTCGCGTGATCGCCGCCATACCATCTTGGCGCTTTCGGCTATTCCATTGGTGATGTTTAATATCAATGAGTTACTGCTTTTTGGTTTGCCTGTTATTTTCAACCCAACGCTGATTGTGCCCTTTATTTTGGTGCCCTTGGTCAGTTTTGTACTGGTTTATTTCACCATGAGTATGGGGTGGGTACCGCCTGCGGGTACCATTGTCGATTGGATGACCCCGCCCTTTATGAGCGGATATCTGGCAACGCAAAATAGCTGGGCTGGGGTGTGTCTGCAGTTTGTGGTCGTGGGCGTGGGGATTTTAATCTATCGGCCTTTTTACCGTCATTTTGCCTGCGCAAGCCGAATTAACAGCCGCGCAATTTTTCGCAAGCATGAAGTCGAGCGTAGCACGCTTAAATCTTTTATTGGCGATGTGAATCAGGCCATGGGGCGTTATATCAGCAAGCATGACGTGAGTCGTCGCGTCAGTCGCATGCTCAGTCGCGGCGAGTTTGTAATGTACTATCAGCCGCAGGTGCATCTTAATGATGCCAGTCATTTGGCCTTTGAATCTTTAGTGCGATATCGCGATGAGCAGGGGAATATCAAGCCATCGACCTTTATTCAGGATTTTATGGAGCTTGGCGCCATGTACCAGCTGGACCAACTGGTGCTGGATTTGGTATTGGCAGATATGCAAAAAATGCCACTGGTCCAGGGGTGTCGCATTGGCGTAAATATCTCGGCTGAGACGATTTCATCAGCAGAGATAGTGCCCTATATCGCTGAGCGATTAGGTCACTATCGGATCCCTGCGACGGCGCTTGAAATCGAGATCACCGAAGAGGCGATTTTAAAAGATCAGCAGCAAATTTCAGCCAATATTGAAGCGCTGCAAGCGCTGGGTGTGAAAGTAGCTATTGATGATTTTGGTGCCGGCTATGCTTCATTTTCACATCTGCTGAAATTTAGCTTTGATAAAGTGAAGTTGGATCGCTCGCTGCTTTTAAATGTTGACCAAGCGCGCGGTCAAAATCTCTATCAGTGGCTGGCAAAAATCAGTGAAGTCACAGGCTGCGCCATGGTGGCAGAAGGGATTGAAACAGAGCAAGAAAAAGCCTTTGTGGCCAGTTGCGGGATTGATATTTGCCAAGGCTATTACTTTGCACGTCCGATGCCGCTGCATGAAAGTTTTGCTTGGAGTGCCAGCTGCATGGCAGCGCATCACGATATATCGCATTGATTCAAAAAGCGCTCGTTGAGCGCTTTTTTATTATGGGGGAATGTCGAACGCAAGTTTGCTTTTTATTGATGAAGGCAAAAGCACGACAACTGAATGCGCTAAAGATAAATTGTTTCAGGGTGAATATTTTAAATTTGAATCGCTTGATAAGCCGCCAGCATTTGCAGCGCGTCAGGCTGATTACCCTTGGCAATTCGCTGATAATGCGCCAGCGTTTTTTGTAAATAGCGCTTTGCTCGTTGCATTGCTTCGGCGTTGTCTGCGTGCCACAAACGTTCACCCGTGATGCTAAGCGCCTGCCCTTGATGGCGCGCCGTGGTGAGGTGCAAGATCTCATAGAATCGTTGATTCTCTTCCACCAAGACTTCATCCAGTAAGTTGAGCTCAAGCGCGATTAATTGCTGCCTGAGCGCGTACTGATGGTGTACAGGGCAGAGTAAGAAATCAAGGGTGAGATGTGGATTTTCTTGAACAATGGTGCTGACGAAATGCGCCATCAGATCGCCACCAACCCCAGCAATAATCACCAAATGTCGCCCAGCATATTGATTAAGCGGAAGCTGCGCCACATCCAAGCAATGGGTTTGCCAGCGGCCGTTTGGATGGAAACGCTTGAGTTTACTTTCAACTTGGCTCATCAGCGAAGGCACGATATCAACAAAATGAACGCTACTCTGCGGATAGCGTTTAAGAATGGCTGCACCAAGGTGGCCATGATCGCAGCAACAATCCCAAATATGATCCACATGCGATTGAACCCATTGCTCAATCTGGCCAAGGCGTTTTCCAAGTTTCAAGCGACCACTCATCTGCTTTAAAAAAGAAGCGGATTGTAGAGAGAAACCGCCATATGAACTAGTAAAAAATACGGTTGAACTTCACTGTTTCAGGTGGTGGGTACTGATGCTAAATGACACAAGCATGAAACTGTGGATGCTATTACAAAAACAAAAAAGGCTTTGCGAAATGCAAAGCCTTTTCTTTATGACGCAGCAAGCGAAGGTGCGTGAGCTTTATTTATTGATGTTGTTGCTCATGGTTGCGAATGCTGGAGTGTAGATTGCAACGATTTTGCTGATGATGTTTGTCATGGTGATTCCCTCAAAATTACAGTCAATGATAACAACCTTGGCCTTCACTGACAGGCTTGGGGTCGTGTTTTGTTGGAGCGCATTATAGGTATTTCGATGAGACTGAAAAGTGAGAAAATCACTCTAAATAGATTAGATATTCTAATGAATGAAGCGCTATTCATCAAAAGCTATGCTTTGATTCAAATCAGCATAAAAAAAGCGCCATAAGGGCGCTTTTCCATTCAATATTTCTGCGTTTTAGGTGATCAAACTGGCTTGGTCGGTTGTGCTGGTCGCCATAGTTTTCTTAAACGCCAGATCACCGCAGTCAAAATAAAGGTGCACAGCGTAATGACAGGTGCCGCCATGAGCGCCATGGTGACAAAACGGCTAATGTTCTCAGGCAGTGATGGCAGCATAAAGCCAACGCCTGCGAGCAAAAAGACCCATAGGGTCGCGCTGAGCCATGAGAAGTGGTGAAAACGTGGTGCATGCTGGACACGAATGCCCATCATCATTGGCAATACAGAGCGAACGCCCGGCGCAAAACGCGCACAAAAGAGCGCCACCAAGCCATGACGACAAAGAAGTGAGTCCACCATCTTGATATTACGTTCAGGTACCTTATGCAGCCATCGCTGAACGAGGGGTAGCTTGTTCAGCCATCGACCTTGTAAGAAAGCCAGCCAGCTGCCTGTCGCTGCGGCAAACACAAGCATGGGGAATGCAATCCAAGGATTGAGAATACCCACAGCCGATAGGGTGCCAGTCAGTACAACCACGCTGTCGCATGGCAGAGGCGCGGCAGGAAGAAAACCGCTTTCGAGATGGATCAATACCGCAACGAGTAGGTAGATCAAAAGGGCACTATTTGGGCCAAGGGCGTCAAAGTCTTGGTGCCAAATGGCGATCAAGACATCTTGAATTTGTTCGAACATGCGTTCTCCATCGTACAAACGAGAAAATGAAATAAAAAAGGCGGCGGATAGAGAGGGCTTTAACGGCTATGCGCAAAGCGATATTGCAGGTGAAGCCAACTTTTTCGGCGTTGCTTTTGCCACTGGTAAAACCAAGTGACGTGGGAGCGTAGCGAAAGTGGCTGAATAGGTAATTGTCGTGCAAAGGCGCAGATGCCTAACAGTAGCAAACTTTGCCAAAGTAGCGACCACGACAGCGAAAAGAGGTTCGGTTGAGCGTGAATTTCTGAGGGTTCAGTTCGCAGCGGACTTAAACGTGCAACCAGCGCAGGTTGTTGCGCTGAATAGCCTTGTGGCTGCGCGATTAACATCTGAGCATGATGCTGCGTTTGCTGTTGAAGCAACCATAGGTGAATAGCAAAACACATCGCTAGTAGCGCAATGGTCATTAGCAGTTTTTGCGAAATGAAATGCTTCACGGTCACACTCGGTATTTGAACTGAGAACTATGTACTGTGAATAGTGAAAAAAGACAATCTTTTTTCATCAAAAAGTGGTTTGGGAAAAGAAAAAAGCGCTGTGGTTAGCGCTTTTTGAGTCTTGATAAATGGAAATTGATAAATCGATGGCAGGTGTTAAACCGGGCGCGTTTTGCTTTGGAACAAACGGCGTAAACGCCATGCCAGCGCAGACAGGATCACCACACTTAAGGTGATAAGTGGTGCCGCCATCAATGCCATGGTTACCCAGTGGCTGACGCGCTCTGGTAGCGATGGCAACATAAAGCCACTGCCTGCTAGCAATGTGACCCATAGAACGGCGCTGAGCGCTGAAAAACGATGGAATTTTTGTGCATGCGGATTGCGAATGCCCATCATCATTGGCAACACAGAGCGAACGCCAGGGGCAAAGCGTGCGCAAAATAGCGCCACCAAGCCATGTTTGCCAAGCAGCGTATCGACCATTTGAATATTTTTCTCAGGCACCTTGCTTAGCCAGCGTTGCACCAAGGGTAATTTGTTGAGCCAGCGGCCTTGCATAAAGGCAAGAATGCTACCAATGGAGGCGGCCGCCATTAGCAGCGGAAAAGTGATATAAGGGCTTAAAATGCCTTCAGCAGCCAAGGTGCCACTGAGAATAACCACGCTATCGCAAGGGAGCGGTGCTGCGGGTAAAAAGCCGCTTTCAAGGGTGATCAAGGTAGCGATTAAGGTATAAATCATCACAGCGTAGCCGGATGTTTGTAGTGTGTGAAAATCTTGGTGCCAAATCGCGGCCAACACATCGTGAAATTGTGTAAACATGAAAACTCCATAGCAAGCGGGGGTAAAAAACAATCAAACCGAGGGCTTAAATCACCTGCGACTATGGATAAAACGGAACTGGAAATTACGAAGGCTTAAATGGGTTGGTTGCTGACCTTCCCCCCTGACCAAATGCCGAAACGCGCCAAGGCAGAGCAGCAAAAAGATAGCGGCGGCATCCACGGACCAAAGTTCAAGTGGCTGTGGCTCAAACTCGATGGATGGGGGCGTTTCATTGGCTGATGCATTTGTCTGCGCTGAGCGAGACGATTCATCAAGATAGGGGAATCCTGCAGGCTGGCTGGCCGTCTCAACCAAAAGCTGGTTGAGCGAATACTGCGCCGCATGCCCAGCGGTGAGCCAAGCACTTGCAACGAGAATCAGCAAATTGAAAAGAGAAGAGATAAATTTCACAGCACTACAGACCTTATGTTCAAAGACTATGTACTGCGATTTGCGACAAAAGACAAAGGGTTTATGCAAATTTACGCAAAAATAAAAAAAGCGCCTGTAAAGGCGCTTTAATTTTAATCATTTTTTACTGTGTCGATTGACTGAGTAGAGACGTTTAAGCTTTTGTTGGCTCTACTTTTTTGAGCATGGCGTACAGGACACCCGTGACCAAGGTACCCGCGGTAATGGCAAAGAGGTATGGCAGCACTGGACTGATGGCATTTGGGATCAGCAGTACAAATAGGCCACCATGCGGTGCAAGTAGCTGCGCACCAAAGAGCATGGAGAGTGCGCCGGTTAATGCGCCGCCTGCGATACATGCAGGGATCACACGCATTGGGTCACGCGCGGCAAAGGGAATGGCACCTTCAGAAATAAAGCACAGACCCAGCGCAAAGGACGCTTTACCCGCTTCACGCTCTGGTGCGGTGAATTTACTTTTGGCAAGGAATGTGGCCAAGCCCATACCCAGTGCTGGCACCATACCTGCCGCCATGGTTGCTGCCATCGGCGTGTAGGTTTGGGTTTCCAACAGCCCCACACTAAAGGCGTAAGCGGCTTTGTTCACCGGACCACCCAAGTCGAAACACATCATCGCGCCCAAAATAAGGCCAAGCAAAATGGCGTTGCCATCGCCCATATTTTTCAGCGCTTCTGTCAACCAATGCATGAGCTGAGCCACTGGCTCGCCAACGATGTAGATCATCACAAGGCCAGTAAAGAGGCTGGCGATAAATGGAATGATCAAAATTGGTTTGAGCGATTCCATGGTTTGCGGCAGTTTGATCTTATCTGCAAGCAGTTTGGCGCTGTAACCTGCAATAAAACCGGCGGCGATACCACCAAAGAAACCTGCGCCAATGGTCGCGGCAAGAAAACCACCGATCAAGCCTGGTGCAAGCCCGGGACGGTCTGCGATGGAATAAGCAATATAACCTGCAAGGACTGGAATCATTAAGGTAAAGGCAGATTTACCAATGCCCATGAGCGCAGCTGCAAGTGAGCCTTTTACGTCAGCGGCATTAATGCCAAAGACAAAGGAGAGCGCGATACATAGACCGCCTGCTACCACCAAAGGCAGCATGTGAGATACACCTGTCATTAGGTGTTTGTAGACGCCCGCTTTTTCCTGTTTGCTGTCATTGGCTTGCGCTGGACCACTGTGCTGATACACGGTGGCCTTGGCAAAGGCGTCTTGCAGCGTTTGCTCGGTTTTTTTCAGCGCCAGACTGGTGCTGGTTTTAAAGAGCGCCTTGCCATCAAAGCGGGAAAGATCCACTTCGATATCGGCGGCAATAATGACCACATCCGCTGCCGCAATTTCTTCTGCAGTCAGCTGGTTTTTGGCGCCCACTGAGCCGCGCGTTTCTACTTTAATCTGATAGCTATTGGCTTTGGCGGTTTCCTCAAGGGCTTCGGCAGCCATAAAGGTATGCGCTACACCTGTTGGACATGCGGTGATTGCGACAATGGATTTTTGTACTGCGCCTTGGTTTGCGATTGGTGCATTGCTTTGGGCTTCTTCGCTTATCGCATCCGCATCAAGCAGCGATGCTTGTTCGCTCGCTTTGGTCAAAAAGCCTTGCGCGTCAGTCAATACCTCATTGATGCTCCCTTGGTACACTTTTTTTCCTGCAAAGCGAGCCAGTGAAACGGGCGTGTTTGCAGCAATGACGATGCAATCGACATTGGCAATGGTTTCAGCGGAAAGGGTTTCCACCGCTTTCACTGTGGAGTGGCATTCAATGGCAGCGCTAAAATTTAATTTGGCAGCTGCTTTTTCAAGCAAACCTGCGGCGAGGATGCTGCTGGCAACACCGCTTGGACAGGCGGTTACAATTGCAATTTTCATTATCGTTATCCTCAATTATTCAATGCATTGGACGCTGACTTGGTTAAAAATCGCGTCGCGTTGTTCTTCGCTGCCAATCCCTACGCCCACTTGGCTTACCGCCAAGGCTGAAAGGGTGGTGGCAAATTTGAGTGTTTGTGCCTGAGGCCATTGTTGTAGGTGACCCCAAGTCAGTCCTGCAACCAAGGTATCGCCAGCACCGACAGTGCTAACCACATTCATTTTCGGCGGTTTGGCATAAAGGCATGCTTCACGTGATTGCCAAATCACACCATCAGCGCCCATGGATACCACGGCATTTTCAATCCCTTGGTTATTGAGCATTTGCGCCGCTTGCTGCACCTGTGCTGGGTTATCTAAGGTTTGATGTAAAAACTCACCGAGCTCAATTTCATTGGGTTTGACCAAGAATGGATGGGCGTCAAGGCCAGCTTTGAGCGCCTCATTGCTGCTGTCGAAGATGACCTGTTTACCTTGCGCTTGTAAACGGGTGATCCAGCCAGCCATCACCTCGGTAGATAGACCCGGCGGTAAGCTGCCCGCCATCACGAATACTTGATGCGTTTTCGCCAGTGCAAAGAGTTTGGCTTCAAAGGCAGCAATATCTGCTGCAGAGACGCTGACGCCAGGAAAGTTAATATCGCTGACGCGGCCACTTTGTTCAGCCACTTTGACATTAATGCGACAGGCACCAGTGATGGTGACAAATGCATCTTCAATGCCGTAATCAGCAAAAAGCTGCTGAAATGCCGGATGGTTTTCATCACCAACCAAGCCAGTCGCTGTGACTTTCGCGCCAAGCTCCGCAAGCACCATGGCCACATTCACCCCTTTTCCAGCGGGGCGAAGATTGGCCGTTTGTACCTTGTTAACCGCACCTAAATGAAAGGTGGCTAATTGACCGGTGAGATCAAGTGCAGGATTGAGGGTAATGGTCACGACTTTGCAGTGATTGGACATCGCTTAACCCTCACCTAGACCAGCGTCAATGGCCGCTTCAATGCCCGCCAGTGCTTCAGCAGCATCTGGACCATCTGCAGTGAATTCAAGGCGATGGCCATGTTTGACCCCAAGGGCAATCACTTTCATCAAGCTTTTTGCTTTTACCGCTTTGCCATCGCCATCTAAATTACTGACCCAAATATCGGATTGGTATTTTTTCGCCGTTGCCACCAGCACAGCGCCTGGGCGTGCATGCAAACCATGGTGGTTGTGAATGGTGAACACTTGGCTAAGGCCTGATTTCATCTCTTCGGTCAGCGCCGTGAAAATAGCATTTGCGTCGCTATTGACCAGTATGCCGAGCTGCTGATTTTCGGTGAGCTCAATTAAGCGGTTGAGTACAGCTAAATGCGCGCTGTCCTTTGCGGCAATGCTGATTAACAGACTAACTGGATTGTTTTGATAGACGCTGGTATGCGCTGTGTGCACCAGCGCAATTGCCGTTTGTTTGGCTTCTTTGCTGGCTTGTAACCAAACACCATGGCCAAGATGGTGCGATTGTGCGGCGATGAGTGCAGCGACGCCTTGCGCATCAATGGCGCTGCGATTTTTCATGAAGCCCGCATTAACTGCGCTCATTTGCGTGAGATCGGCTGCTGGGAAATCGGTGACGATCATCTCAGCATCAAAAATCAGAGTGGCTTGGCTGTCGCCATTTAAAATAGCGATGAGCTCATCAGCCGTCGTCGCTTTTTTTAGCTGCTCATCAATCCCTTCAGCTGAAAGCACATGGGTCAATTGCTTGAGAATGCCAAGATGCTCGTCAGATTTTGCGGCAATGCCAATGGCAAGATAGGCGCGGTTTCCATCGCCCCAATCGACGCCTTGCGGATAATGGGCGATGGTGACACCTGTGGTTTTGACTAAATCACGGGTATCCGTGGTGCCGTGTGGAATGGCGATGCCATTGCCAAGATACGTTGAGTTTTGCAGCTCGCGTGCTTGCATACCGGCAACATAGCCAGACTCGACAAAGCCGCGCTCAGTTAAACGAGCCGCGAGTGCATCAATGGCACTTTGTTTATCTTCAGCGACTTGTTGCAACTGAATGTCTTGTGCGGTGAGTGACAACATGGTTTCGTCCTCAGAAGGTTGGGGCGCTCTGCGGTCAGAACGACATCTTTATTATGGTGCGTTTTGCTCAATGCGTTGCTGGAACGATTCAGCAATCACTTAAAAAATTTCAGCAGCATTCTCGAATGATCGAAAGTTGATCGAGCTGACGAGATTTTGGCCGATTCAATCGGCGCTGAAATGCTGCTGAATCCTTTCAGTTGACAGGCTGAATCAATTCAGCAAAAATTTCAATCAAACCGACTGATCGTTTCTTGATAAATATGATCAAGCGCACACTTTGGAAGAGATTGCATGAAGCTCGATGAGATCGCGCGCCTCGCTGGCGTATCAAAAACCACGGCAAGCTATGTCATTAATGGCAAGGCTGAGCAGTACCGTATCAGTGTTAAAACGCAGGCGAAGGTGATGGCGGTGGTGGCCGCACATAACTATCGTCCCAATCATGCCGCCTCTTCATTGCGCGCAGGTTCAAGCCAAAGCTTTGGTTTGATTATTCCCGATCTAGAAAACAGCAGTTATGCCAAATTGGCCAAATTGTTAGAGCGCGATGCACGCCGCGCCGGTTATCAGCTGATTATTTCCTGTAGTGATGATGAGCCAGAAACTGAAAAACAAGTGGCGGATAATTTGGTCACGCGACGCATTGATGCGCTTTTTGTCGCTAGCTGCTTGCCGCATCACGATAGTTTTTACCCTGCGATTCAGGCGAAGGGGATTCCGGTTATCGCCTTGGACCGAATGATGGACGACGAGCAATTTTGCTCGGTGATCAGTGAAGACTTTGAAGGCGCGAAGCGCTTAACCCGCGCGCTATCGTTGCAATCATGCGCGCGTATGGCAGTGATTGGTGCGGCAAAGGATTTAAGTGTATCCAAAGATCGCGAGCAGGGGATCCGCGCGGCGCTGCAAGACACATCCATCGAAATGCAGATCTATTATGGTGATAGCTTTTCCCGCGAAGAGGGCGAGCGATTAGCGCAAGCCTTGTTAGCCAATGCATCCGCTATCAGCACATCCTTAATCAGTGAATCGCCAAGCAGTACATCATTGACAAGTGCACCAGAAATTAAGGCAATGGCAGATGAGTCTTGTTTTCCTGATGCGCTTATCTGCACCGCTTATCCGCTATTTGAAGGGGTATTGGATGCGCTTGCACCTTATCCTGAGTATTTTCATCGCGTGCAGTTGGCAACCTTTGGTGATAACCGCTTGCTCGATTTTCTACCGGTTAAAGTGCAATCGCTGGCGCAGCAATTTGAACTGATTGTGGACGCCGCCTTGACCATGGCGCTCAATGCCTTGAGTACGCAAGCAACGCCTTGCGTTGAGCTGATTGCACGTAAATTAAAGCGCCGTTAAAGCGTATGGATTGCAAAGCATGACGTTAAAATGCACCGCCCAAAAGGCGGTGCTTTTTATTCAATGAAAGGGCGAGGCGAGGCTACGGATTAGCGAAACTCAAAATATTCGCGATGAAAGCGTTGCATGGCAAATTGCTTGGCTTTCAACTGTTGGGCTAGCGCTTTTGCAAAGTTTGCAGGGCCGCAAAACCAAATGCTGGCTTGCGCAAACTGCGGATGATTATCTTCAAGCGTGCTGATGGTGAGCAGCGGCTGTTTGCGGTTATCAATCAGATGAAAATCAACATTGGCAATGCGTGCTTGATGTGCAAGTTGGTTGATTTGTGTGCGTGATGCATCTTGAGTGCAAAAATAGAGCGTCACCTGTGGTTGCACGCTGTTTAGTTTTGCGCGCTCCTCAAGCTTGGCAAGAAAGCCTGCAATGCCAATCCCGCCCGCGATCCAGATCTGTTCGCTTTGGCTGTTTGTATGTGTATCGAAGTCAAATTGCCCATAGGGGCCTTCTATCTCGACCTGATCATTTTCAACTAAATCATGAGATTGGATCATGGTAGGCAGCGACCCTGTAAAATCGCCCAAGGCTTTAATGGAAAAACGTAATTGATGCGCATTAAGTGCCCCAGTCGTGCTTGGCGCTGCGCTTGATGTAATGGTAAAAGGATGCGCCTTCTCACCTGCCAATCGAATAAATGCAAACTGCCCGCTTTGATGACCGGGCCAGCGAGGCAGATGGACGGTGAGCGCCGTGACCCCATGTCGATGTGATATGTGACGAATGCGTCCTTGATAACGCTGCGCGTTGCCCACTTTACCAAGTAAACTGGCCACAGCGCATAGGCTGCCAACTATCACGAATAAAAGCGTGAGCCAAGTAATCGGCTGATCCCAATAGCTGGGTTTCAGTAAAATCACGGTGTGAACAACAAACGCCAAATAGAGCAGGGCCATCAATTTGTGGCTCCACTGAAACCAGTGATAGGGCAGGCGTTTGAGCAGTGCGGCAATCATCAATAGGATCATTAATTTGATGCCAATATCACCCATTTGTTCAGCCATGGGACGCATCTGATGTAGCCATTGCATGATGCTATCAATATTTTCAGCGGGCTGGCTTGCCATTGATTTGATGGGACGTTCAAGCAAACCGCGCTGAACGAGCATTTTCGGAACCAAGGCCAAAAGCCAATGCACTAGCGCAAACACCAGTGCGAAGATGGCACTCCATTTGTGCAGGCGATAGGATTTATCCAACCCTGTGGTGATGGCATCCACCCAACGAAATCGCATGGCTAGAATCATGGTGAGCGAGAAAAGGGTGATGGAGAGAATGCCAGTCAGTTGTAGCAGGCCACTGCGAATTGGATGCCAATGTGTTTGCTTGAGGATTTGCCAGTCGGCGTGAAGCCAAAAAACGCTACAGAGCAGGATCAGCAGCGCGATCATCCAAGATGCTTTTTTCATCGTTTTGCCTGTTGAGACATGAAGGGATGATTGACTGTAACGGCTGTAATGTCAGTTAACGTCAATCAAGCTAAAGTTATGAAAAAGCGGTGCCAGCTTATGATGGATTGAGTTTCGCGATCCATTTCATTCAATGGTAAGATTCGCGGCAAAATGCAGGCGATATCATGCTTTGCGATAATTCGGTGTTTTTCAGCCTAAACTTCCCCTCAGTAGGGAAACACGCGTGTTGTCTTGTGAACGCTCGCTGTGAAGTGACGGTCCATAGATGGCACCCGTGATAGTGATGAAGGTTTCAATTTCAGATGATTAATAATTCAATTCAATGGTTCCCAGGCCATATGCACAAAGCACGCAAAGAGATTGAGGAGGTGATCCCCAAGATCGATGTGATTATTGAAGTGCTTGATGCGCGTATTCCCTATAGCAGTAACAATCCATTGATTGGTCAGCTTCGTAAAGATAAACCTTGTATCAAGGTGCTTAACAAACGTGACTTGGCTGATCCTGAAATGACCCAGCGCTGGATTGAACACCTTGAGCTTGAAGAGGGTGTGAAGGCGATTGCGATCACTACGGCTGAATTAACCGAAGTGAAAAAGGTGATGGACCTTTGCCGCAAGCTTGCGCCGCATCGTGAAGATATGGGCAAGAATATTCGCACCATGATCATGGGCATTCCCAATGTGGGTAAATCGACATTGATCAATGCACTGGCAGGTCGCGTGGTAGCAAAAACAGGCAATCAGCCCGCGGTGACTCGTCAGCAGCAGCGAATTAACCTGCAGAACGGGATTGTGCTTTCAGATACCCCAGGG
Source organism: Vibrio stylophorae (assembly GCF_921293875.1). Lineage (NCBI taxonomy): Bacteria > Pseudomonadati > Pseudomonadota > Gammaproteobacteria > Vibrionales > Vibrionaceae > Vibrio > Vibrio stylophorae. The sequence goes on along the minus strand of NZ_CAKLDI010000002.1, from coordinate 360,838 downwards.
ATCCTATGGCCAAAAGTTGAAAACCCGCACAGTGGTTTTCGTCTTGCTGCCACAGGCGCGGTAAAAGATACCGCCATGGATTATGATGAAGTGGCTTTTTACACCGTAGAATATTTGGCAGCCAATTATGCATCACTGCTTGAAGCGCGTTATAAGCTTGAACAGCCGCTGCCAGAGACTGAGATTGAGCTGATGGAAGCCATCGGTCGTAGCCGAGGCTGCTTGCAAGCGGGCGGGCGAATTAATTTGCACAAAGCTTCTGAAATCTTGCTCAATGAGTTGCGTGATGGCACCTTGGGTTTGATTACCCTTGAAAAGCCAGAGATGATTGCCGATGAAATTGAAGCGGTCGCCATCGATACGGAGCGTAAAGCACAGGAAAAAGCAGAGCGTAAAGCCGAGCGTCGTAAGCGCTATTTAAGAAACAAACGCTAAGTTTGTGTCGATAGGATTGCTTTGAAATAAAGCGATTCTTGAAGAATTTCAGAATGAGAAAAAGAGCGCCAAGGCGCTCTTTTTGTTTATCTAGCCCTTGCTTGCCCGCTTTATGCGGGTGCGTCGCTGGCAGAGCTATTGATGTGGATGAAGATGAACGCATTCAATTAGCTGCTCTGGGTGCTTGCCCAAGGTTTCAAATTGCCCCAGATAGTGCTCAAACGCTTCAGCCAGCGTTTCATCGAGTGCGATCGCCGGTTGTAGTTGCTGGGTGAGGGCGTCGTATCCCTCTTTGCCTGCTGCGGTATAGCCAGAAGACACTGCGCAGTAATGCGCATCCATATCAATAGGCAGCCACTGCGCACCATCAAAATAGGCCAGCTGAGTAATGCGCTCGCCCTGCGGCGCTTTGCCATCAAAGTGATATTTTAGCTTGGCGGTATAGGGGAAACTGCCGGTACCCGTCCCTTCGATACCTAAATTGAGCGCATTATTGATGGCACCTTCCAGCGCTTGTTGAACTGATTTGCCTTTGACCCAGTAAACAGTGAGTGGAATTGCAAAGGGGAGCACTGAGCCAGAGATAGTGGCAGCGCTGAGTGATCCTTGGTTAAGGTCGGCGCGCACGCCGCCGGCATTATGAATGGCAAACTGCACCTCAGGCAGGTGCTGCTGCGCCTGCCAAAGCATGGCTTCGCAAACCCAAGGCGCCACTTGGCTACCTCCTTTCTCATCGGGAATGCGCGTATGGCGCAAATGACGACGAACTAAGGTAATAGGCGCTTGTTCACTATCCTCAATTTGCGCGCGAAAAACGGCAATGGCAGCGTTCATTTCTGTATCTTGCTTGTAATAGCCAAGGCCCAATTGCCCCTTGAGCGCTTGATGCCAATGCGCAGTTTGCTGCGCTCCGACAGGTTGCTCACCGGCTTGATCATGATAAAGCGATGAGCCGATGAGAAGTTCTGTATGGCCGCTGGCATCTAGTAGGGTTCCGTCGCTATCAAGCTCTAGGTTCAGCGCACCTAAAAATAGGCTGTTACAACCGGCTTGCACGACCGCACAATTGCCAATCCGCGTTGGATAATCGCCATGATTGCCATATCCCAAATGGCGAAAATCGCCAAGTACAGTGTGGCTATGGCCACCGATGATGGCAGCAATGCCCGGAACTTCAGCGGCAATTTGGCAGTCGCGCTCAAAACCAAGGTGACTGATCACAATAATTTTATTGATATTGTTTGCATGGCAGTGGTCGATGGTGGCGCGCAGTGTGTCGATTTCTGAGAAAAACTGGCTGCTGGCATCTGGGTTGGCGATAAGCGGCATCTGTTCAAGCACCAAACCGATAAAAGCCACCGGCTCACCTTGAAAGGTTTTCACCAAGTAATTGGCACGTTTTTGCGCAAGGTTATAGCCAAGCCAATTGGCTTTTTCACTGAGTGCATTGGCTTGTGGCGGCGTCCACATATTCCCCGCGAGCATGGGAAAATTAATGTGATCGAGAAAATCGGCCACGGGCGCATTGCCCAAATCTAACTCGTGATTACCAAGGGTCATCATGTCGAGATCAAGCTGGCTTAACAGCGCAGCGTTGGCTGCGCCTTTGAAGCGTGCAAAATAGAGCGTGCCTTGAAAGCAGTCGCCAGCGTGAATGCCGACAAAGGCCTGACCGCGTTGTTCTGCGCGCGCACGATGGCTAGCAAAGCCACTTTTGAGCCGCGCAAAACCGCCACTGGCACAATAAAAGTGCGGTGCATCCGTTTCGTTTTTAAGGGTGATCGGCAGAATTTGCTGGTCAAAATGGGAATGGGTGTCATTGCAATGGGCAATGGTTAGGGTAAGCGGTTGGTGCAATGAAAGACTCCACCGAAGAAGGCAATGCGAGCGAGTATATCAAAATCGAGACAAAGGGGGAGAAAGGGGCGCGGGTTATTTATGCAAATGCGTTTTGAATTTCGGGAAAAAGTGATCTCAATCGAGTGTAGCCTTTGAGACTGAACTAAGCACAAAAGCTCATTTTGGCAAGTACAATCTCAGCAAATGTACAAAACTGCGAATTTTCATGGCTGTAACGTACCGTAAAATCAATGGAATCTGTGAGCGAGCACTAAGCTCCTTGAATCTGAGTTGCCTTAATGCAGGCGCTCTTTTATCTTGATGCCAACAATGAATATAAGTTGTTGTGTGATCGGTGATTATGCGTGATGCGATGATTCGCCATGCATAGTCTTCGTTTAGCTCTTCGACATACGCAAGGATGTAGCGATGAATCCTCTCATAAAACGTTTATGCTGGCTGTTGGTTCTCCTCTTTTCTCCATTTTCCATGGCTGCGGTCACCGTCACTGATGGTTACGTGGCACAAAAATCAGCAGATCAAAGCAATGGTGCAGCCTATATGGTGATTCACAATCAAGGTAGTAGCGATATTACCTTGGTGATGGTGAACTCACCGGTTGCAACGAAATCAAACATTTATCAATTTATTGAGCGCAATGGTAAAAAGCGCAAGCGTCTGCTCAATAAAGGCTTACTGATTAAAGCCAATAGTAGTGTCACTTTGGCACCCGAAACTTTGGTGATTGCACTGATGGGCTCTAACCAAGCGCTCAATCCAGGCGACATGGTCAAAATTCGGTTGAATTTTGATAATAACGAGTTGCTTGAGCTGGATTTGCCAGTGAAATAAATGAGCAAAAAGAACCATTAAAAAACGCGCCTTAAGGCGCGTTTTTTAATGGTTCTTAGGTCATTTTTTTTCAGGATTAATGGTTTTTATTAACCATAAAACTATTGACCAAGTTTTGGGTTAGGCGGTTTTTAATCCTAGCTGTTGCTTGCGAAGCTCATAGGCTGCAACTAAATCATCAATGCCTTGTTGTTCGTATGGGATCAAGCCGCTGAGCAACATATGCTTTTTACCGCTACCAACCACTTTGCCCTGATCGACAATATCAAAATAAAGGGTGGAACTACCGCGTTTGCCGTTCACTTCAATTTTACTGTCAGCTAAGGTAACCACAGGGGCGTTCAGTTCTAGAGTATCAAGGCTCAGTGCCATGCTTTCATACATCACCAATGGGCGCTGCACATTGAGCATCACACCTTGTTTTTCCATCAATGGCACAAGAATGTGTGGAAAGTTTTTGCCTGAGAACTGTACATAGCTGGTGACCAAAGGTTCAATTACGGAAAGATCGCAATTCTTTTCAGCGTCATAACTTAGTTTTAGATACGTTTTTTCAGCATCATCTGTGACCACGAGGTGCTCTGCTTCAGAACGCGCAAAGCGCAGTGGTTTTTCTTCAGTCACCATGCCTGAAAAGGCGATGTTCATGGATTTGCGCAGGCCAATTTTGCTTGTGATGATGGCAAAAAGCAGATCGCCAGGGACACAAAAACGTTTGGCATCTGGATCATGAATAGGGTTGAAGTCATGGGCCACAAATTTAGCAAAGTCACTGGCTTGTTGTTTGCTGATGCTCACGGCATCGCCATGGTCGGTGAAATAACTATCTAAAAACATATGATTTTCAAAGGCTCAAATTAACTGAGCGCATTGTAATAGAAAATAATCGAGTAAATGGTCTAGCCACTCACTGGTATGGCCAGTTTAGATGAAAAAAGCCGCAATTTGCGGCTTTTTATCTTGATAAATGCAACTAAGACGCAATACAAGCGCTTCTGGCAGGATTTAAAGGTGCCCCTGACGCCTTTAGTTTGCCGTTGCCGTCTTTTTCTCAGTCGTATTTTTAGTATCAGCGACTTCAAGTGATGGTTTTTTCGGTAGCGGGGTGACGCCTTCTGGGCGATTTTCACGGTTTTCACCGACCAGCATCCCGCCTTTGGTGATGGTGAGCGCTTGGCTATAGACCACACCTTTGAGTTTGCCGTTTTCAAGAATATCGACATTATTGGCTGTACAAGTGCCTTCTACCAAACCGTTTACGATGACATGGCTGGCTTGGATATTGCCATTGATGCGGCCTGATGGGCTGATCATGATAGTGCGCTCAGTTTTGATGGTGCCTTCAATGTAACCATCAACCTGTAGATCGCATTGCAATTCCAAATCACCGGTAATTTGGCAACCTTTGGAGATTAATGAAACGCCTCCCGTGGCAGCTTGTTTATTCTTTTTTCCTAACATGGTTAAAAAACCTCAGCCATCAAATCAATACACCAAATTTGGTGTGCAAAAACAGTGCGAAAACCGTAGCGCTAAATTTCATAATGTTCGCAACTTTGAGTCAAGTGATCATGAACGAAAATCAGGGGAAATAGACAGCATTAAGATTGAAAAATTGAATCCGATTCGCAAACCTGAGCGTTGGATCGCAACCATTTCCCAACTGTATCGAAAAATTACCATCTTAATTGATTAAATTGACCGCACGGAGCTAAGCGCTGTGATCGACCTCGTTGTCTCGATGAAAATCCCCTGCTAGTCTCAAGCCAAACCATAAATCGAGATATGATGATGAGTGATCGTTTGACTCCCCTTGAAGCCCGTGTGATTGGCTGCCTTTTAGAAAAAGAAATCACCACCCCAGATCAATATCCACTAACCCTGAATGCCCTCACCAATGCCTGTAATCAAAAAAGTAACCGTGAGCCTGTGATGTCGGTCTCTGAAGCTGATGTGCAAGATGCTTTGGTCAGCTTGATTGATAAACGTGAGGTGACTGAAGATTTAGGTTTTGGTAGCCGCGTTGCAAAATATAAGCATCGCTTTTGTAATACCGAATTTGGTGCCCGTCAGTTTAGTGAGCAGCAGCGCGCGATCATGTGTCTTCTCTTTTTGCGCGGGCCACAAACGCCGGGTGAGCTGCGTACCCGTAGCAATCGCTTGTGCCAATTTGCGGATGTGCAGGCTGTGGAGCAAAGTTTGGAATCGCTGATTGCCCATGAGCCTTCGCCTTACGTCGTGAAATTAGCCCGTGAAGCGGGAAAACGCGAAAGTCGCTATCAGCAGTGTATTGCAGATGAAGAGGGCGGCGCGTTACCTGTTGCTGCTGGTGACCTTGTATCATCTGACTTAGAGGCGCGCGTTGAGATGCTTGAAGCCGAGCTTGCGCAAGTTAAAGCGCAGCTCGCTCAGCTATTGGCTACGCAATGAGTTTAGTCGCGCAGACCTTACTCCACGCAAGCGTTGCTGACGAGAAAGTTGATGTGAGTGACGTCAATGTGAGTGATGCAATTTGGTCTGTGTATTTAATTCGAGATGTGAGACAGCGTCTCTATTGCGGCGTGACCACGAATGTGGCGCGCCGTTTTGCTGAGCATCAACAGGGTAAAATTGGCGCAAAAGCATTAAAGGGACAGGGGCCATTGATGCTCGCTTGGCATCAACCCATTGGTGATAAGCGATTGGCGATGCAGCTTGAATATCGCATCAAGCAGCTCAAAAAAAGCCAAAAAGAAGCGCTTGTGGCTAAGCAGTGCCTGTTAACCGATTTTGCAAACTGTCGACAACTGATGTCAGCTGCAGCCAGTGGTTGACTGCACTTGGTGTCAGCGAATCAAAAACGCCAAGCGCAAGTCTTGGCGTTTTTTTTAAGTTTAGTCCTTGGCTTGATCGTTCGAGGTGAGATAGTCATGCTGCAAAATATACATGCGCTTGGCATCTAAATAACGACCATTGGTAAAAAATTGCTCGACTAAATGGCCCTCTTCGATAAAACCGCAGCTTTGATAAAGGTGAATCGCCTTATCGTTATTGACCGCCACTGTTAAATAAACCTTGTGTAAGTTGAGAATGGAAAAAGAGTAATCCAAGGCTTTTCGAATTAAGGCGCGGGCATAACCTTTGCCTTGATAGGCTGGCGAAATAATAATTTGAAATTCAGCGTTGCGGTGGATGTAATCAATCTCAATTAATTCCACCAGTCCAATCACTGTATGATTGTCTTCTGCGACAAAGCGGCGCTCAGCATTATCGTGAATATGTTTTTGATAAAGCTCTTCTAACTCATCAAAGGACTCATAGGGTTCTTCAAACCAATAGGCCATCACACTGCGGTTGTTGTTCATTTGGTGAATAAAGCGCAGATCGCTGCGCTCCAATGCACGTAATGTCAGTTGGTGATGCGAGGTTTTGATCATGCTATCCATGCATGTTTCCTTTTCGATGGTGTTTTCATACAGCGATTGGTCCATATTTTAATGGCTGAATGTGACACTGCAGATGACGCAATTGATGGTTTGATGACCATCAATTTCGTGCGCGCGAAAAAGTAAATCATCGACAATCATTGGGCGCGCAATGATTGTCGATGCTTTGATGCTAGGCGTCTTGCTCGAAAAAATGGTGCACAGGGCCATGACCATGCCCGACCTTGAGCATGTCTGCATGTTCAATGGCTTTGCTGATATAGGCTTTGGCATTATCGACGGCGCTATCTAAGCGATCGCCTTGGGCGAGAAAACTCGCTAAGGCTGCCGATAGTGTGCAGCCTGTACCATGGGTGTTTTTGGTGGCAATGCGTTTTTGTGAATAGGCCTGTGTATGATCGCCCTCAATGAGCAGATCGAGACTTTCATCCTCTTGTAGATGACCCCCTTTTAAAAGCACCGCATGAGTATTCAGTGCGCGAAGCGCTTCAACCATCGCTTCCATTTCAGCGATATTTTGGGGTACCGCGCAGCCGAGCAAGGTTGCAGCTTCAGGTAGGTTGGGGGTGATCACGGTCGCCAGTGGTAGCAATTCTTTTTTGAGTGCATCAATGGCGGAGGTTTGTAGTAGCAGATCGCCGCTGGTGGCGACCATCACAGGGTCGAGTACCACAATCTTGGGTTGATACTCACGCAGTTTTTGTGCCACAACTTCGATGACTGCGGCATCACTGAGCATGCCAATTTTAACGGCGTCGATATGAATATCAGAGAAAACCGCATCGAGCTGAGCGGCAACAAATTCCGCTGGCGGGGTAAATATCGCCTGCACGCCTTGGGTATTTTGCGCCGTGAGGGCAGTTATTACCGAGCATGCATAACTTCCCGTGGCACTAATCGCTTTAATATCCGCTTGAATTCCTGCGCCGCCACCACTGTCGGAGCCGGCAATAGTTAATACGTTGGCAATTTTAGAAGCGTGTGTCATAGCAACCTCAATATTGGTCAGTAGGGCGCATCAAGTGTCAACCTACTGAATGCGCTAAGTCATTGAAATAAAATGTTCTGAGAACCTAGCGAGACAACAAGTGACTTAGTGTGCCATGAAAATCATGCAGGTTAAAAACAACTGTGCGATCCAATCAACAAAATGTGCAGTTCAGTAAAAAATCGCGTAGCATATTTGCTTCTCAGTGTTTTATGGAATCAACACAATCATGGCAATGGTCTTTGCCTTCTTGATGGTTGCTGCAGGCGCATTTGTTCAAACCACCATAGGTTTTGGTTTCGCCATTGTGATTGCACCCGCCCTTTTTCTTATATTGCCGGCCTATATTCCAGGCCCCATTGCTTTGGTCGGTTTGGTGATCGCGCTTTTAAATGCCTATCGTTATCGTACCAGTATCTCCTTTCATGGCGTTGGATTGGCGCTGCTTGGACGTATTCCGGGTACGGCCGCTGGTGCCGCGCTTTTATTGGTGGTGAGTGCGCATTGGTTGTCGCTTTGGTTAGGTTTGGTGGTTTTAATTGCGGTGATTGTCAGTTTGTTGCCACATCGGCTTGAGCCCACGCCCACACGCTTGCTGATTGTGGGTTTTCTTTCAGGTTTTATGGGTACCAGCTCGAGTATTGGTGGGCCACCAATGGCGCTTTTATTGCAGCACCAAGCTGCGAACCATATTCGTGCCAATATGGCAGCGTTTTTTATTGTCAGTGGTTTTATGACCTTGATTGCACTGACGATGATTGGTCATATGACTCTTTATCATGTGGGGCTGGCGCTGCCGCTTATTCCTGCGGCGATCATCGGTTATTTGATTGCCAATAAAGTGATCCATCGAATCGATAAGCAGCAAATGCGCTGGTTGTCATTAGTGCTATGTAGTTTGTCTGCCGCATCAGCCATCGGTCATTTCTTTTATCAGCAATTTTGGGCGTCATAAGTTTAAAACTAAACGCGACTATGCAATGTATTGACGTCTTGTGACGGATTGTTAGCTCTGAATATGTTGCCATCAATTACCCACAAAAATGCCGCACTTAACGCTATCGTTGGTGCGGCATTTTTATGGGTGCAAGAGCTGTATCGTATCAGCCGTGACTGCGCTGATATAGCTGATATATTAGCGCTCGCGTATCCTTTGACGCCGTTTTAGTGTAGATAAATAGTGACGCTGTCACTATTGCCAAATTCATCACTGACGGAAACCACAGCCGAATTGTTGCGAATCTTATCTAAATCCAGTCGTGGTTGAGATAGTAGTTGGCCATCAAGATACCAATTGAGTTTGCGCGGACAAGGATTAAGGCAGCTGGATTTCAGTGGGACTAAAATCCCGGGTTGTCGAAATAGGTGACTGCCAGCTTTTAAACTGGTGATCTTTAAATCGATGCGCTGCTGGCGCTGAATATCATCTGCTGTTGGTTGGTTGGGCTGAAAACGTGCCAGCTGACTAGGCAAGGTTGGCGGCGTCCAGCCATTGAGTGTTTTGGCTTCAAATTTTTGCTCACAGGCGTCAGGCTTGGTCTGCGCAACGGCACGTCCCTGTGGCCAGCATATGAGCTTATCAACCACGGTATCTGGGCGATGAATCGGATGCTGATCCTTTGGCAGGGCATCAAAAATGCGAAACATCAGTGGCGCGGCGTAGGTAATACCATAGGCATTTTGATGCGGCGCGCCATCGGGCCGTCCGACCCAGACGCCTACGGTCCAATCACCACTGACGCCAATGGCCCATGCATCGCGATAGCCATAGCTAGTACCTGTTTTCCAGCCAATAGGGCGGGTGGTATTAATGCCTGTTGGGCGGCGGACATGATTGAGCGCATCCCAAACAATCCAACTGGCACCTTCACTAAAAAGGGGAACCCCGCGATGTGTTTGCGCTAGTGTGTCGGGTTGTACTTTGAGTGGATAAACCACGCCCTTGTTAGCAAAAGCGCTATAGAGCTGAACCAGCGAGTGTAAATTGGTCCCCGTACCGCCGAGCGCGATGGAGAGATTGGTTTCTTTGTGCACCAGCAAAGCCCCCGTGGCGCGGATCAGATGTTCAAATTGCTCTGCGCCAAGGGCTTGAAGTACGACAACCACGGGAATATTTAATGATGCTTGCAGCGCAGTCATCGCGGTGACATTGCCATAAAAATGACTATCAAAGTTGGCCGGTGCGTATTGGTCAAATTTTTGGTGGCTGTCACTAAGGAGACTCGCACTGTGAATCAAGGCCTTATCAATGGCGATGGCATAGATAAAGGGCTTGAGGGTCGAGCCGGGAGAACGCAGGGCTTGGGTCATGTCGATATAACCAAAGCGCTGGGCATTAAATAGATCGGCACTGCCCACCCAGCCACGAATCTCATGGCTTGGATTATGTACGACCAGTACGGCTGCTGAGGCGCGGGGCTCCCAAAGGTTCGCTTGGTTCTTCACCAGCGCTTCGACACGGAGCTGAATGGCACTATCTATGGTGGTGTCAATCAGCGCGCGATCAGGGTAAATCACATGTAAATCACGTGCGAGCAAGGGCGCTAAAAAGGGCGACTCGCCACGATTTAAGCTGAGTTTTTCATGGAGCAGGCTTTGTGCGTTCTCAGCGCTGATCTCCCCTTGGCTTTGCAATCTTTCAATAACTTTATTACGCGCTTCAATGGCGCGCTGGTAAAAACGATCAGGACGATAGCTGGTGGGGCGCTGTGGTAGGACGGCCAGCAGACTTGCTTCGGCATCATTGAGTGCCAATGCAGGTTTATTAAAGTAACGTCGACTCGCGGCTTCAACCCCCTCAATATTACCGCCCATGGGCGCGTAGGTGAGATATAAACTTAAGATCTCATCTTTACTCAGTGCCCGCTCAAGCTGAATGGTGCGAAACATTTGCGTTGCTTTGCCCAAAATGGTGCGCTCGTGGGGGGTTAAAATACGCGCCACCTGCATGCTGATTGTTGAGCCGCCAGAGATCACTTTGCCATGCGTGAGCCACTGTCCGAGTGCACGGCCAACGGAGAGCGGGTTGATGCCAGGATGCTGATAAAAATAGCGATCTTCATAGGCAAAAAGCGCTTTGAGATAAAAGGGCGAAACCTGCTCGGCGGTAATGGCATAGCGAAACACGCCTTTACTGTCTGCAAAATGGCGTAAAGGTACACCATCATGACTGCGAACCAGTGTGGAATAGCGTTCAAGTGGAACAAACTGGCCGTTCACCAAGTTGGGGTGTGGAAACAGAAAATCAGCGATAAAAAAGCAGCAGATCAGCAAGCCAAAAGCACCCCAGCATAGATCGACAAGCATGCCTAGCCACTGAATCGGCCATGGCAATCGCACTTTTGGGTGATGGGATTGCTGTTTATTTCGTCTGATTTTCAAAAGAAAACCTCGTTAATTCATTGTGTTACTAATATTTATCTATGATGCCATAGATGCCAAAGAAAAACCGCCCGAAGGCGGTTTTTTTATTGCTGAGGCAATCGAATGATGGCTTGAAATCAGTTGGATTTCACGCTGTCTTGTCGCACTTCAATGCTTGGCACACGTGATGGCACACTGATGCGAAGATCTGGATCGTACATGGCTTCGACAAAAATAGGGGAGAACTGGAATGTGCCAGGCACTTGCGCCTGAATCATATAGCTCACCTTGGTTTTGTAGCGAAGCGATTCGCCAGAGACCACATAGCGATCATCCATATAAGCTTGATATGCGCCCGTCCAACTATCTTTGGCAATCAATTCATCGCCATGGCGAATGGTGTCTAGACGCACACCTTGTTGCAGCGCAGGGTTTAGGGCAATAAAGCCTGCTGGAATGCGATCGATAATCATAGGATCGCGCAGGGTCTCCTTTAGATCGAGTTGCACCACAACAACCAAGCGTTCGCCAATGGCCACAGATTCACCGTTCCATTTGCGCCCATCGAGATAGTAGATGTCACGCGCCGCTTTAGCGTACTTCACCGTAGACTCGTTGCGGATCTCGACCGGATAGCCAGAGACCATGGCGCTGGCAAAGACAGATTTGTCCTTGGCTTTAACTTGCGTGTTTTGGTCAAAGTCGGTGATATAAAGCCCTTTGCTCTCAACGGTTTTGCCATTGATTTCAAAGCTGATAGGTTGCTGGCGCAGGCGCTCACTAGCGATAGCCGCTTGTACAATCACTCGGTTTTCTTGGGTGCTAAGCCAGTTGCGTTGATTGCGCTCGCGATTGAGCTTGACCATAAGATCGTTGATATATTGGCTCATATCCGTAGCCGTGCCGGACTGTTGCAAATTTGCCAGAATATCGATGGCGCCAGCAAGATCGCGCAAATCTGAACCGTAGTCATAGTAGTAACCTTGCTGATAATTACGCTTACTGTAACCCAGCATGCTGACCAATAGATCGCCACTACTGCTATCACCCGCATAGTAATAGGCTGCCGCCATCTGTGCCTGCGCCAGTTTGTTTGGCATCAAGTTTTGGCCTTTACGAATACGGTTGAGCTCTGCAGCACTACTTTTTAGCAGGTAGGCGGCGTAGATTTGCGTGGTCAGGCGCTCATTTTTGTTCTCAAATCGACCTTCACCTTGGGTATAGCGAAGCAAGCGATTTTTCGCACGTTTGAGCATCTCTTCTGACACCATATTTGGATACTGTGCATCCGCTTGGATCAGAAAATCTGTGATATAAGCTGTGAGCCAAGGTGACTCAGAATCATTCTCCCACAGTGAAAAACCACCATTGCCAAGCTGGAAATCCTTCAGGCGGTTGACTGACTGACGAATTAAATCTTGCTGGTTTTGGGTCGATTTACCCTTGAGATAGTCTGTTTGTTGCTTTGCAAGGTCGGTGAGTAGTACCGATTGCTTCACTTCAGCTGAATTCGCCGTGAGCAGCCACGGGAATGCGCGGCTGGTCGTTTGTTCAGCGCAGCCATATGGATAACGTAGCAGTGAACTCAATGCTTGCTGACCATCAATATAGGGCGCAGCTGAAAGCACCAGTTGCTGTTTGGTGCCTGCAAGAACTGGCGTGTTGAGCTTTGGTGTATAGCTTTGCTGCGGATCAATGGTTTGCGATTGGCGATAGACCGTATTGATGCTCAGTGGGCGCACTGGCAGTGACCAGCTGCGACGAATATCCACTTGCGAGAGCGTGTCATCGACTTTTTCTAAGTTATCCACGCTTAGGGAAAGCGTTGCCGTACTATCGCTAAAGTTGGCACTGAGCGGCACAGTGGAAGACCAGCTACCCTTGGCATCTAAGGTCAACTCAAAGCTTTGTTCACGTTTGTTCTCACCAAAGTGCAAGCTGCCATCGGCATTGAGCATGACTTTGACTGGCAAGGCTTGGTCTAAGGTGTTGTGCAAATTAATGGTGACATGGCTTTGATCGCCTGGAACCACCAATTTTGGAATTTGCAGCTCAGCAACCACTGTGTCTGCAATCGGCAATGAGAGATCAGCCACACCGACTTTCTTATCGCTCCAGACCATGGCAACCACTTCTGCTTCGCCATTAAAATCGGGTAGTTGCATCTCAACAACGGCTTTGCCATTTTTGACTTCAACTGGCGCGGCCATGAGTACAATGGTTTTTCGCTCAGCGCGATCGCGTTCATTGCGCATGCTCGCGAGCATGGCATCACCACCGCTGCGTGGCTGCGCAAATGGATCTGGTGTGGCCTCATATTGGCGGCCATAGTAATCGCGTAGATCAAATCCATATTGGCGCTGATTAAAGAGGAAGCTGTATGGGTTCGGGATTTGATAGCGGCTCATATTTTGAATACCGCGATCCACCATAGAGAGGACCACCCAAGCTTTTTCGTTGCGATCAAGGCCAGCCACGTCAATGGTTAGTGGTAAAGCGCGGTTTGGTTTGGCGCGCGCCGGTGCATTGATGGTGACATCCAGCTTGCGATCTTGACGGTCAAGAATCAGCGGCGTGATGCCAAAGGCGCGGCGCGGCTGCGCGGTGCTTGATTGCCCCAATAGCATTGCCGTGACATAGAGATCGTGGCGCTGCCAATCTTTGACTGAAAGCGGAATGGTATTTTTGCCTGCTTTCACTGGCATCTGCTTTTGCATCAATACGCGATCCGCTTCGATGGTGACCAAAAGTAGGCCATCAAAGGGAACGTTGATTTCCACATTGGTCTTTTGCGCGCCTTGATAACTTGGTTTTTCAAGTTTGAGATCAAGATTCAGTGGTTTGAGCGGGATTTGAGAATCCGAAGCATGCCAACCAGCATAGAAGCGATACTCAGTCACTGCGCCGCTGTCGAGATCTTCGACTCGCAGCAGATAATCACCCCATTGTACTGGCGCGTGATAGAGGGTGTCTGCATTGGCACCAAGCGACATGGTTTTCACATCGAGTGGACGATAGCCTTCTTGGCGGAACACTTCCCAGCCACTTTCATCACTGTAGGTCCAGTAGTAGCCGGAAATATCTTCAAGGAAGGTGACGCGCACTTTACCGGCAACAAACTGACCCTCTGGATTGATATTGGCAAGCGCAAAAGCTGGCATGCTGCCTTCAGACACGCTCTTTTGCTGCGGCTGAATCGCTGGCATGGTCGCGTGCGGCCATAGCTGGTAAGTGATACTGCGGTTGATGCTGGCGCCGCCGGCTTCTAAAAGGCTGGTATCAAGGCTGGCATTAATCACGCTGGTATGCGCTTTTTTCCCCGCATAGCGAATGCTGAGGCTACCTTGTCCTTCTTTGTCTAAGGTGATGTCATCAAGACGTTGGTAGCGCTCTTCCAATGAACTTTGATGGCCCACATACCAGTTCAATCCACCTTGGCTGTTTTCGCCAAGCTGTGGATGTTTTTGAAATGGCATGAGGTTTTCATTAAAGCCCACAGATGATTTGACTGTGTTGCCGTTGGCTGGCGCGCCAAACAGATAACGACCTGACAATGCCACTTTCTGCGTTTGCATTTGCTCCAGTTGCATCGCAGTTGGCGTCAATGTCATATCCATACGCTCAGGTTCAAATTCTTGAATCTGGAAGTTGTAGGTTGTTAGAGGCGCATGATTAATATCGGCATAAAGCGATGCGGTCCACTGGCCCAATTTGGCATCGCGGTTAAATTGAATGTTGTGATAGTACAGACCATTACTGTCTGGCGTGAGGGTGGTGGTCAGATACTTATCACCCGTCGGGCCTTTTACTTCAAGCGTTAAGCGCTGATCTTTGGCGCGCTTACCATCAGCATCGCGTAGTAGGGCGTGCAGTGGCAGGTTATCGCCAGGCATCAGCAAATTGCGGTTTGAAAACGCAAAAGCTTCTAAGTCGCGGTAGATACGGCCGTGCACTTTTTGATCGCTGAGATCAAGCGGCACTTCGCGCATGGCAAGTAGTGTCTGGTTACCGGATTTATCCGTCACCATCACGATTTCGTCATATTTTAAGTCGTTGTTGAACTCAAAGAAGCCGTCATCATTGATTGGGCTATCAAAGCGTTTCCCTTTGCGATCCCAAACCGACAGTGTGCCGCCTTTGATCATCGCCTTGGTTTGATGCGAATAAACCCAGCCGTGTTGCTCAGATGTCGCCATACCAGAGCGCAGATGAATGGCTAAATCGCTGCGCAGTACATGGGCGATGGCTTGGCTTTGACCACCACCAAACTGGCCGGCCACGGTGATCACCGCAAGATACCAGCCATTTTTTAGCTGCTCTGGGATCGCCAAGCGATGACGGGCATATTGATTGACTTCACCGCCCACGGCATAACGCTGGGTATATACACTTTTGAAATAGCGTTTGTTTGAGCGCAGATCCCACATATCGGCATTGCTGCCAGCATACATACGACTAAGTAGTGCGGCAGGCTGCTGAACTTCAAGATATTCCACCACCACAGCATCGGCATTCATGGTTTCAATGCCAATGGCATTATCGCCACTGATGGGCGCCCAAGGCCCCATACCGAGCGTGCGCACACTTGGCTCTTCTTTACCCACGGCAACGGTTTGTTTTTGCTCATTGTCTTTATCGTCTTTGAGATAATACAGCTCATATTTTTGGTCGAGCGATACATTGGTAAAGACGAAGTTCAGATTGGTGTCATCGACCGCTTCCCAGCGCCCGCTGATCGGCTTGTCGTTTTGATAGACACTAAATTGATCGTTGACGCTTCTTGTGCTTTCCGGTTCGGATAAATACACATTTAAAACCGTTTGGTTTTGATAAAGCGTGGTTCCCATATAGCTTGGTTCACCGGCCAAAACTTGGCTCGATGTGGCAAAACATAGGAGAAGGAGCATCCATTGCCAGCACGATTTGGCAAGGTTCGTCATCAATGAGTGTGGGCTGTGGTTTGTCACCAGCATGTCCTTTGAATGGTTTAAGGCGAATCGGTTCAACTTCCTGCTGTCGCATCTCGTTGGTTTTCTTACGAAATGCAATCGGTATCACTTTAAAATACGCCTAACTGCTTGATACGTAAAGTGTAAGTGTTTGAATTTGATTGTTTTGTTTGCTTTTTTTGAACTCATGCAAATGATAGCGAAAGGCGTAACCGATTGCGCAACAAATCGGGAACTGACTCTGAGAAGCCTGCAAGCTATGTGCGCCATTGCATAGCATTCGCAAAACCCATCGAGAACTCGCGCAGGTTTGATGGGTTTTTCAGCCAATTCACGTATAAACAAGCCTATCTATAAGATTTATCGATGGTTGTTCAACCAGCCGTGGGCAAATAACTGGGTCTAAGATTTTGCAAAAAGGCACCAAAACCCTTACTTGCCGCTGACGTTGGAAAAAATGACTGGGATACATTGAGCACACCGAATCAGGCAAGTTGCAATGATGCGTCTTGCTACGCGATTGAATGAATCGCAGCTGTATTACAAGGAGATGAAGATGATTGAAGCAACCGTTGTGCTTTGCATCGTTGTCGGCGTTATCGCTTTGGGCTACTTGTTGTTTGATTTAAGTAGCGTCTTTTGGCCAAAAATTAAGGCAAATGTATTGTATTGCGATGTCGCGGCAGTGCGAGGCAATGAACAGGAAGTGATCTATAGCCTTTCCACTAAATTTTCCTATCACTACCAAGATAAAGAGTATGTGTCGACGCGAACTTGTCTCTTTGGCGGTATTCGTGATGGGTCGCTGCTACAGCTCAATATGCTGAAAAAACGCATTAGCGGCGATAGCGTGGCGCGTGTCTGCCCGCTATTTCCAAGCTTTGGTATTGTGTTGCCAGCACCAACACGCCAACGCATGCGCTACTTTTCCATTGCGGTATTGGCGATTGGCATTGGTATTGCGCTGGTGGTGCACCACGAATTGATTGGTCTATAAATTTGTGGAAATGAAGTAAAAACACATAGAACACAGATGAAAATAGCGGCGTATGCCGCTATTTTTTTATCCACTGTCATATCTACGTATTTACACAGCTGGACATTTTTCATAGCAGCGTTTGGTTTTTGCCAACGCTTGCTGCCCTTGCCACCAACCACACAGGCCTGCACATAGGTTGCCGAGTAATACCCCGATAAAGATATAGGCAAGACTCTCTTGTGATTTTGCCAGCAGGACGCCGACACCAACAAAGGGTAGATAGCACAAAAACAGACGCATGGCTGAAATCAGGAGTGCGCGCATGGGCTGGCCCAAGGCATTCGCACTAGAAACCATGATCATACACACACCCAGTGGGCCTAGGCTGATGGGCACCCATAAAAGATGGATATTTAGCACTGATTGTACGGCTTGCTCTGGTGCCATGACGGGACTGAGCCAAGGACGAGCAAACAGCAGTATCAGTGCGATGGCACTTTGCCAAAGCACAATAAAGCGGCACGATAGGCGAAAAAGCTGCTCAATTTGCACAAATTGGCGTTGCCCCATGAGGTTGCCAATCATGGGGGGCATCGCCATTGTGAGCGCGAGTACGGTCACGATGGAGAAAATTTCGATGCGCGATCCAAGTGCCCATGCAGCCACTGTCGCCGCGCCAAAACTTGCCACCATTTTAGTTGCAAATAGTGCAGAGACAGGGGGGAGTAGCTGGCTAAGCATCGCTGGTGCCATCATCACTTGAATGTTTTTTAGCTGATTGCGCCATTCAAATTGTCGCCAGTGTGAATTGAGCCAGCCTTGGCCAATGATCTTGGGCGCCATAATCAAGGTGGCTAACACAAAGGCCAGTAAACTGGCGATGGCGGCACCTTGAATGCCCAGTCCGAGGGTGAAAATAAAGATGGGATCAAGCACCATGTTGAGCAAGCTGGTCACTACCATCATTGCGCCGGGGAGCTTCGTATTGCCATTGGCGCGGCAGATACTATTAAAAAAATAAAAGATTGCGCCGACCCAGCTGCTTAGTAGCCACCAAGGCCAATAAACATCCACGACTGGAAATACCGCAGATTGTGCACCAAGCGCTGATAAAATTGGTGCGCGCAAAAACCAAAGAAGTGTAGCGAATGCGGCAATTAAAAGGGTGCCAAAGCATAAGATGATGGTCGCCAATTCGGTGGCCAGATTTTGGTTTTTGCTGCCAAGTGCTCTTGAGATAAGCGCTGTGGTCGCAATGCCAAGGCCAACCTGAATACCGATAATCAGCATTTGCAAAGGCATGGTGAAGCCTTGTGTTGCCAACGGAATCACCCCCAGTCGGCTGATAAAAATGCTATCGACTAATTGAAAACTCATCAGGGCGAGCACGCCAAAAAGCATGGGCCATGTCATCTCATAGAGCTGACGCGCAAGCGAAACTGTTGGCGATGTAGATGTTGCCATAGTGATCTATTTTGCAAAATTGTGTGATGAGTCTAGCGAATTTTACGCGGTTATGCGATGGGATGAGAAAAGGTGAGGGCAAAGTGGCCAACCAATGTTATTTTTTATTTCTTTAAAATCAATGGATTAAATTGTGCGCAAGTTATTGAAAGCATGCCTTGGACTGCTGTTATTGGCCGTTTTGTTGATCGTGGCACTTGGGTTTTATATGCATGGGGATGAGCCTTTGTCGGTGAATAGCAAAGCCATGCTTGAGCGCGTCGAACAATCTATACCCGATGAAAGTCGCGCATATTTTTATTTATTAGGGTTTAATGCGCCATCTGCTCAAGGCGCAGAGCAGGGCCCCATTCACTATGGACGTCAGCGCTTTGAGCAAGTGAAGAAAACGGCCACGGGTACCGACTTCCCCATTGATGAGCGATTTTATACCTATACGCCGCTCCCCTGTATCAAAGCGCATTTTGTGGGTTGTTTTGAGCCACAGGTCCTGCAAGTTGCAAAAGATAATCTCGTAAACAATGCGCAGCTCTTTGAGCGGTATCAGCAATTGATTGCGCTTGATGATTTTGCGCACCTAACGGCACCTACGGGTGATGAGCCACTGCCAGACTATGTCCATTTGATGGCGGGCAGTGAAATGGTGCTGCAGTCGATTCTGTTGAGGGCTGAGGCAGGCGATCTGACAAAAGCGCAGCAAGATTTAGACTTATTCATTAAACATCAGCGTCATTGGTTAGCGCAAAGCGATAATCTGCTGATTAAATTTGTATCACTTCGAACCCTAACTTATAGCTTTGAGTTGCGACATGCGCTCAATATGCGATACGCACTGAATTTGACACCTTTAGCGCCCTTGTCAAAGGCTGAGCGCGATCTTTACCTACCAATGGCGCGTGAATACGCCATGATGGATACGCTCTATCAGCAATTTGCTGATGCAAAATATGCGCATCTCTATTTTTCTGATCTTTATTTGGCGATGCCTAAAGTCATTCAGCGTTTATTTTATAAGCCCAATATGACCTCAAACTATCAGCAATATCCATTTCAACTGGCAGCTGAACGCTCGCAGCAGACATTAGCGCAATATTTAGCCGCGTCAAATGAGCCTCAAGCACGTGCGGCAATGAGTGAGATTCAAAATATGATTGGGGTGAATTTGGTTGATGTCGCAACGCCGCATTACCTTGCTTATGTGGAAAAAATTCGCGTCGCCGAGATTCAAATATTGCTGATGAATGCGGTTTCCGATACGCCCGTAACGCAATGGCAAGCGCGTGTGAAAACGCTATTTCCATCCAATCAAGTGCGACTTAATCAGCAGTCACTTTGTGTTGAATTGCCCAAATTGAAGGTGCCGTCAGTCTGTATTGCTACGCCAAGTGTCTATCTGAAGTCAGCAGCTTAGTCACAAAACGCTCGCGCACAGTACTTCCTTGAGTATCTCTTTACCAAGGGATAACACAGCCTTGATAATCGACAAACTGGCCGCTATCTGCGGCCTTTTTTTGATATATGACCTGCACAATCGCCTCGGCTGTTTGTTGCGGTGAATGTAGTTGATGGGCTGGTACATTGCGTTCAAAAGGGCGTGTCAGTCTTGATTTTGTTGTGCCTGGATGGATAGCCAATACGCAGCAGCAGGGGAGTATTCGTTGCCACTCAATCGCAATGGTTTTGATAGCCATATTGAGCGCCGCTTTACTCATGCGATAACTGATCCAGCCGCCAATTTTGTTATCCGCAAGACTACCAATTCTTGCAGAGAGTGAGACAAAGAAAGAGGGGGATGGATGGCTTAAACTGGAAGCAAAGTGCTTGGCCAGCAGAAGCGTGGGGAGCGTGTTGGCAGCGATATTTTGCTCAAAAAACTCAGGCTGAAATTGGCTCAGTGATTTTTCGGGGCTTTGCTGCTCATCATGTAAAAATCCAGCGCAATTAATGATGCCATCAAGCAGTGCAAATTGGCTGGCAAGCTGCTGAACATCAGCTTCATGGCTTAAATCTGTGGGGTGCCACTGCAAGCGTGGGTGCGATAATTTAGGACGGCTTCGATGATAGGTGGCAGAGATAAAGTAATCGTCATAATTTGCCAAATAATATGCGATTAACGCTTGCCCAATCGCGCTGGTGCCTGCGGTGATCAGTAGTTGCATGGCAGCTCTCCCTTTTCTTTATTGAGTGTATGAA
This sequence comes from Vibrio stylophorae, assembly GCF_921293875.1. NCBI lineage: Bacteria > Pseudomonadati > Pseudomonadota > Gammaproteobacteria > Vibrionales > Vibrionaceae > Vibrio > Vibrio stylophorae. The sequence goes on along the minus strand of NZ_CAKLDI010000002.1, from coordinate 340,351 downwards.
AGAAAAGCGTGTACTGCTGAATGTCAGCAATAAAAAAGCAGCCCATGAGGCTGCTTTTTTGTTTGACTGATTGTATTGCAAAGCGATTAGAAGCTGCGACTATATTGCAAGCCCATCAAGATTGCATTGGCTTGTGTAGTTGCCGTTACTCCGCTGATATTAACTGGAACAACACTACCGCCAGGGCCTACAGGGGCATTCACAGATGTAGATTCTGAAACCGAAACTTTTTGGCCCATTAAGTACGTAAACCCAAAGTCGATATTTGATTTAGGATCTAGGTGATAGGTGAAACCTGCTGAGAACCATTGACGATCTGAGTCTGGCACAGAGATCGAGGTCAACTGATCTTGGGCGCTGGTGTCGTACATATAACCGGCACGCAGGGTCCAATCTGAGTTGAGGTAGTAAGTACCACCAATGGCGTAGTGCCAGCCATCTTGCCATTCATATGGTTTTTGATAAGGGCCAGTGAGAACGCTGTCTTGAAGGTTTTCAAAATCGATTTGATCAAACTTACTCCAGCCGATGTATTGAATGGAGTAGTGCACTGCGAACTTGGTATTTTCTAGTTTATGGAAACCAGAGAACTCAGCAATATCAGGCAATGGTAGGGTGATTTTCTGACCTTTGTCATCTTTTGCTTCAAACTCAGGGCTGTAGCGATAAGCCAAACCAAAGCGGTTGTTTTCATCGAGTTCAAAAACGGTACCGACATTAAAACCGACAGCAAAACCATCTGCGCTATCCACGTCTAATAATGGCTTACCGCCAATAAGAGGTAAATTGCTGTTTGCAACGCGCTTCATGGTGCCTTGACCATAGATAAGGTCTAAGCCTGCACCAAAGCTCCATTGCTCATTAAGACGATAGGAGCCTGCGATACCAAAGTTAAAGCTTTTGACATCGGTGAGGCCGCCATATTCAGTTGCAGTATAATCATCAGCAAATTCGGTTTTGGTGCCGAAGTTAGAATAGGCATTTACACCAACTGCGAATTTTTCATTGATTGGCATAATAAAATGAATATTTGGCGCAACTGAGGTGCCACCTACATCATCGTTATCAGCAATTGAAGCAGATTTTGGGGTGAAAGTTTTATCTACATAATTATATCGAGCATCGCTCACTTCAATCATAGAGGTGATGGTTTCAAAGCCAATGGAGAAGGCCTTTTCATCAAAAAGTGCCATGGCGGCAGGGTTGCGCGCCATTACAGATGCGTTATCGGCAATTACGGCATCACCAGCAAATGCACGGCCAATGCCGGTCGCTGATTGTGCATTGATTTGGAAGCCAGCGGCGAATGCCTGCGGGGCTGAAGCGAGCATCGCAACTGCGATGGCGCTACGGGTAAAAATCTGCTTCTTGTTCATTGTGTATGGTTCTTATGTTGAATCGGAGTCAATCGCTCCATTTATTTATGGGGCGAATTTTAGAGACTTGTCATATTCGGGCAAATCTGACCAGTAGCGAAAATGACGAAAAAACCCTCTAAATGCAGAAAAAACTGCTACGAAAACGGTAACTTTCGATTTCGCTCTCGAAATTGAGAAGATGTGATAAAAATTGGGCAACGTATTTAAAACAAAAAAATTGCGAGCTATTTGCTCGCAATTTTCAATATTAGAGGCTTGCTGCCGGGCGTGAATAGACACGTTTGGGCGGCGTGTAATGTTGTCTTCGAAGGCTGCGGTGCCAGCCAAAAAGTGGCCAAAAAACGCAGCGAAAGACACTGAAATAGGCGATGCCGCTGGTTAGTAACCAATTCGCGATGCTTTGGCTATCTGTGGCTTGAAAATTAGCCCAAGTTGTCACGAAGAATAGTCCATAACAAATCAGTAATAGCTGGCCTAAGTGATGCTTTAAAAAGAAGCTGAGGAGCAATGTGGCGGCAGCGATCACAATGAGCATCACTTGTAACATAAGATCCCAATGTTGCATTGGCGCGTTAGCGATAAGCGCAAATGGACTGGCTTCTGCGTTGCCAATAAAACCTAATGACATGGCGGTTAGGCCAATGATCGCTAATAAGTCGAGAATGAGTAACAAAGGGAGAATACGACCGTAATAGTGCGAGATCACCACATTGCTTTTTTGCGGTAGCACGAACAGGATCAGGGCAACTGGGCCAAGTAGTGCGCCAATGAGTGCCCATAATTTATGGTTATAGCCTTTATCTGCTGCGATCTGTAGACCTAAAAGACCAAACATCAGGGAAAATGGTGCGAAGTAAAAAGGAAACATATCCATGTTTAAAGTGCCATCTTTGTCCGTTTATGTGTCGATTTTACCGACTTTCATTACAGATGACCTAATTTTCGCTTCGAAATTTGAACTATTAGCCAATCTAAAAAATCGTGATTGACCCCGAGAGACGGCTCAAATTAGAGGCAATAAAAAACGCCGCTAATGCGGCGTTTTCCAGCATAAAATGCGTTTGAATTATTGTGGCATCGCCAAAGTGCGATTTTTCCCCATCACCAATGATGCAAATGTGGCAACCATGCAAGCCAGCAAGTAATAAGGCATCATGGAAAGCATTGCGCCAGCCATGAGTGGACCCGCAACTGAGCCAACGCCATAGCCGAGTAGGCAGATTTGCGTTGCAGAAACGACTTGTTCAGGTCGAATATCATCACAGGCGAGGCTGATGGCAATGGGGTAAATAGCAAAGCTTGCCATACCTAGCATCATGTAGCTAATGACGGTCATTTGACTTGAACCACTCATGATCACGCCTTCTACAGCGATGACCCCTAGCAGTGCGCAACATGCAATTTGCCAAATCTTCTTACCACGACCCGCAAACAAACTAATAATCGGTTGAACTAGCATTCCGCCAACGACGACAGCGGTCATCACCACGCCCACCTGCGCTTCATTCATGCGTTGCTGGGTTAAAAATAGCGGCAGCAATCCGTAGATTGGGCCGAGTAGCATGCCAGAAATAAAGCAGCCAAAAAGAGCGGCCTTATTGAGCGCTCGAATATCTTTCCAACGCATGGCTTGATGCTCTGTTACTGGTGGCTTGGCACCGCGCACCAGCATAGGTGGCAAAAGTGACACAAGTAACATGGTGATAATTAGAATAAAAGGCGCTTGACCACTGGCACCGAGCGCACTAATTAGCAATTGGCCCAAGGCGGTGCCGCCATAGAGAACCAGCATATAGAGGCTCAAACGACGGGTGCGCTGTTTTGCGCTGTCACAAATGAGGAGCCAAGACTCGATCACCACAAAAACACCCGCCACAGCAATGCCAGCGACAAGACGTAGAAAAACCCAAATATTTGGATGACTCCACAGCATCATGCCACCAACGGTTAGTGCTGTGAGCGCTAGAAACCCAACCATAGATTGGCGATGGCCAATTTTTGCGATAATTGCTTCGACGATCACAGCACCAAGTAACAGACCCAGATAATAACTACTCGCCATCCAGCCAGCAGTTTGAGCAGGGAACTGATTTTGATCGAGCACTAGCGGAATCAAGCTCATCAAATAGCCAGAAGCAATTGCAAAAATGCCTAGGCCAGTGATTGGAACCCAAATTGTCGCTTTGCCCGCTGCCTTTGTGATAGACACAGCAAATCTCCAAGGTTGAAGTTAGATAAAATTGTGAGAGTGTGATCAGGAACGATCAGATAGGGCGAGGTTATGGAGTTTTCAAATAGGAAAACAGTGATAAATATCTATCATTTCGACAAAACTTATTAATTGCATATTCCTGCGTAAGTCTCTTAGTTTGAATATTCCGTAACTGTCATTATCAATTTTTAAATCAATGGCATAGAGTTAAAAACACAATTCTACTTACTGGATTTATGCACTGTGGTGCGTGATTATTCACCCACTAAATTTTTGCACAATAGAAGAAATATTTTTATGGATATGGATGAATTCTATTCATGCATTTTATTCACACATTGTCACGTCCACTGACTAGCCTAGAGTGCATCTAAGATGCGTTGCATATGCCGCTTGGACACTGCCATCAAGGGTATAAAGACAAAAAAGAGAGAGTGAAGCGCTCGAATAATCACCAAGTAGCGAATTAAGCGGCAAGAATGTGTTGGAAAAAGATACAGCTCGAACAAAAAGAGAACAAACGAGCGATCTTCAATAAAAATGCGGTTGACAGCTAAAGGGCGTATCACTAATATTCGTCCTCGTTGACAGGGTCAACCCGTTCATATCGTCTGATTGAATGTGAAGGATTTGGGTCTATAGCTCAGTTGGTTAGAGTACTACCTTGACATGGTAGGGGTCGGCAGTTCGAGTCTGCCTAGACCCACCAAATTCAACAAAAAAGCCAAGCTTCATGCTTGGCTTTTTTGTATCAAAATTCAAAGGATTACCTCTTTTGACTCACCCCCTTTGATTTCTAGTGCTGCTCTTAAATGGCAAGAAATCTGCGTAAACGATACTGCCTTATGTCTTGATACGAGATTTGTGATCAAATGGTTGCGACAAATCTCGCTGAATATTTATCTGAATCTCGAAGTTTGATTGAACCGTTAATGTGAAGGTTCAATAGATGAGGTGCTAATAATTCGAAGGGTTCCTCTTGAACCATCAATCTCAATCATGTCGCCATCTTTAATGATTTGCGTGGCATTCTGCACACTGCTGATACAAGGTAAGCCGTATTCCCGAGCGATAATTGCGCCATGTTGAAGCGGGCCGCCAACTTCCATGACGACTCCCGATGCATTAATGAATACAGGCACCCAACTTGGCTCGCTGGCCTTGCAGACTAGTATTTCACCTTTATTGACGACTTTTTCATAAGGGTTTAATAGCACTTTTGCACGACCTTGAATGATCCCTGGAGAGATACTTTCACCACTAATTTCACCATCTTTGGCTTCTGCAACTCCATGATAAATCTTACCTCGACTATCAAGGATTCGAGGCCAGTCTTTCACTTGCGAAACTAAGTTTCGCGCAGCAATGTTTTTTTCAACCAGAGGCATGAGTGAGGACGCCTCACTATTTTCAGCTTGAGAAATCTGCGCAAGAGATAGGTTGAACACATGTTCTGCTTTGGTAATTCGACCTTCATTGACCCATTGGGTTCCTAGTAGTAGCGCTTTTTGTCTTAATAAACTCACGGCGACGACATACATATACTTGGGATGGTCACGGTAGCCAATCATGTCTCGATAGATTTTGGCCAGTTTAATAAATTTGTCTTCTTTACCAATGTTGCGCGCTATTTGACGTAATTTGAGATAGGCGGCTTCACTACGTTTCTGTACTTTTGACTCCGTGTCGTTAGACACATCAATATTCTTTAGCATGTTGAAAATATGCTCAATGTTTTCTGACATTCGAGGTGTCGCAATGTCTATTTCTTTCGCGCCGCGGCAGCCAAAGCGCTGAATATAATCGGCATAGAGCGCCATAAATTGAGCTGAATACTTGTTAGCATTTAGGTTTGTCGCAAACGCCTCAGCAGACCGAGTATTCATAAACTCGGGTTGCGCAGCGAGCTGCCACATCAGTCGACCCATTTCGGCAACAGGATTATTGGGTAAGTTCATTGCAAGAGAAACAATCAGATCTTTTGCTTCATCATGCTTTTTAAACATGCGCTCAATTTTCCATTTCGCCACTGATGCAGCAATCAGTACGCCACCGACTTCTTTTATCAGTTCAGAAAAACCAGCTAGAGACTCGTCGACCAATTGGGTAAAAGGTTTATCAGTCACTTCGAGTTGATGATGTAATAGCTGCCAAACCTTGTCACTTGCATCTTCATAACGTTTTAGGGCAGAACGCCCATTGAAAAGGCCTCGTATTGCACTTCCTGCATACATCGGTGCCATGTGTTTGGTGATATTCCAAAGAAACCCCTTGAGCGCTGCTGGCGTTTTCCCTTGCGTGAACTCACTTTGATCAAGTTGAGCAAATATATGCTTGGTTGGCTCATCGTGAGAACTGAAGGTTTTTAGCATGGCGGGACTAACGCGCATTAAATGAGACATACTCATATAGTGACGTCCATGAATCGCCCACAAAATACCGTCTTTGCCCATGGGCAAACCGTTACCGATGTGCACCATTTTGGCCCAAATATCGATACCTAAATCTGACATGGAATCTGTAAAACCTTGGGTAACGGTTATAAAGTCCATGTAGAGTTCTTTATTGTCACCAGGATTTGTGATCATTTCCGGAAAGAGCGGAAGGTATGTCGTAATCGGTCTTGCTTGCAATAAATACAAGGTGCCAGCTTCGAATGCCCATTCCGTATCCATATGTTTTTCGTGGAATTTTTCTATTTGGCGCACTAGGTGTGAGAGCTCAATGATCTGTGTATCATTTAGAGCCTGCGCTGTTGGATGCTCATTGTTAGTTTGTTCCACGAAACCTGAAGTGGTCAGCTGAACGGCAATGTTTTTGGCGTTAATTTTCTTTTCAGTGATCTGATTGGTTAGCTTGTCCACGATATAGGTATCGGGCGTGACTAAGCCCGATACGATCGCTTCGCCTAAGCCGAAAGAGGCGTTGATCACCACTTCATCATAAGCGTTGTTTAAAGGATTCAACGAAAAGGCGACGCCACTAACATCAGAATGGATCTGACGCTGAATCACTACCGCTATGGCTGTGTTATCCAGTGCAATATGGTTTTGAGTCTTGTAACCCATAACGCGATAATCAAAACAGGACGCAAAGGTTTTTATCACGAAAGCTTCGAGGTCTTTGCGCTGCACCCCAAGATAGGTTTCATACATTCCAGCAAATGAGGTGCCATCAAGATCCTCTTCTGGCGACGAAGATCGTGTTGAGAAAAGATCGCCAGGCAGTGTCGATAGATGTTTCTCTAGCGCGGCTTTTTGTTCAGCACTAAATCTTAATTGGCTAATGCGCTGAGCGATGGCCTCGCATTTTTCTTTGCTTCCTTCTCGCAAAAACGCCTGCCATTCTGCGGAAGACTTAATGTCATCGAGCCAGGGTTTGAAAAAATCGACTGAAAGTACAATGCCTTCTGGTACTGGAAAACCTGCGTGAGTCGAATCCATAAGCCCTTTGGCTTTGCCGCCAATTTGGTTGAGAGGCGGGATGAGTGCCGTGTTGAAATCGTAGATCATTTGTCTAAACCTTATTGTCGAGAACATTTAGTTCTGTGCTGCACCAAGCAAGCGGTGACAAATACAAAACAATGCTTGTTTAGAGCGCTCAAGCGCTTTGGCTACGTTTAGTGTTTGTTTGTTTGCGATGATCCGTTCCATTTCATCGCCAAAATCACTAATGGTCATGACTAGCGTTCGGGCTGTTTCCTCGGGGAATTGCACGTCAAATACCGATTCGGTAACGCCTTGCGTAATAACAATTTCTATCTCTGGCCCGATTTTAGAGACCCAGATATTTCTCAATTTAAAAAATAGAAGAGCGTTGTGAGGGTGCTGAATTGCGTGTTTAAAAGATTGGGATTCACTGCCAGTGTCCATCTTTGAATCGATGGATAAGCCAATGATTTGTTCCATCTTCTCGGCGGCACTGAGTATTGGATCGCGAGCAATAATGCTCACTTTGTCTACCGCGCGTTCCATCAAAGCATCTACCATGGCATCTAGTACTTCTTCTTTCGATTTGAAGTGATGGTAGAGCGCGCCTTTTGATACGCCAGCAGCGCTGCAAATATCTTGCATAGATGTCTGTTCGTAGCCTTTTTCTAAAAACAGCGTCTGCGCAAGGCTCAATAGTTCTGCGCGTCGACTTGGTTTTTTGTTAGCCATTTTTTACCCAATACTCTAAACTCAAAGCATACCGACGGTCGGTATGCTTTGATGTTATGCTTGTGTCTTGGTGGTGTCAACGCTATGCAATCGAGATGTGCAGCTACATTCTTCAATTCGATTCAAACGATTTTCCAGCAAGTTAGTCGGGCGCTGTATATACAAACAAGAGAAATTTACTTTCCATAGGATCACAATGCTGTGATTGGTGAACATGAAGCAGAATTTGCACTTGCTGTGACAAATCATGCTGATTTGAAGTGTAAGTGATTGTTCTGATGGCTGTATAAACAGGATTCGTAGCTTAATGCATAGCTATAAAACTAGGAGCGTTCTGCGTTTGAAAATTGATACAGATAGATTAGGTATGGCTCAAATCACTGCTGAAGATTGGCCGCTATTTCACACGCTATATCGTGATCCTGCAGTCATTCGCTTATGCTTTGATGAACCGCCTTTAGAGGAAATTAAGGCAAGTTTTGAGTCTCGACTTCCCGTTTGGACAAAGACTTCTAAGCATTGGTTATGCTTAATCATCACTCTGAATGAAACAGGTGAGAAGATCGGTGTAACTGGCTTTCGTATACATAATGGCTCAGCTGAAGTTGGGTTTCTATTCCAACCCAAATTTCATGGATTAGGCTATGGAACCGAATCTTTAAAGGCTTTACTGCAATGGGCATATCGAGAGCATGGTTTGCAATCGTTTAATGCGGTTGTAACAGAGGGTAATATTGCGTCAGAGAAAGTGCTAACCAAATGTGGCTTTACATTGAAAGAGGTTATCCCAAATTCTTATAAAATTGGTGGTAAATTGTACGCAGACCACATTTATCAATATGAAAATAATGGTTTTATAGCATAGCATTTAAGCGTGATTCTTAACGGTTGAATTGTTCATTCAATTCTCGTGTCTTGTGTTTACGATGATTTGTTTGAGTTTGGTGGTGGATTACTCACTACTTAATGTGGCGTTAGCTGCTCACATTATGAGATGATTTCGCTAAAAATCATTAAGAGGTACTTGATTTGATCGCGCGAGCAATGATTCTGACTGCCAATATCTGTTCTGAACTTGAACTTAAGGTACATGTTCCTTTTGTCTGGCGCTTTTTTACCAATAAAAAAAGATTGATTAAGTACTACAAGAGTGCGTTAAAAACATTGCTTGCCAGTCGTAAGGATGAGCTTAAATTTTATGCTCGTCAAAAATCATTTTCCCATATGACATTATCGGTTGCTTTTTGGCACTATGATTTACATTGGAATCTATGGAGTAAAGAAGACATGGATTTTGAGTGTCATCCAAATTGTTCTCCTAATCCCTTTATCATTCTCTCCGATTTTGAAAAAGGTAATTCAAATATTTCAAGATTACGAGATATCTTTGAAGGTTGGGAAGTGCTGGGGCCTCTTGATGAAAGTGGGAACGATGACGATACAGAGTTTTTTATCAACCTTGCTCATGAAGCACTAGCTGCTGCAATTCAGAGCCGAACGATAAAACCGCTCTTTATGGAAATCTTTACCGATAATACAAATATTGATGATGCGCTTTTCAACGAAAGAGTCCACGTTAGAGATGAAGACGGGCATGTTGATATTAATTTTTTAGATCTTATTCAACAGCGCAACTCACAAACTGTTTAAGCGGAATTCGCAGCGCATGGTATTTTCACGATGCGTTGGTTTTAGTCATTCTGGCGGTACGCGGAGCTCGGTATGAGTTGCCAACCCCTTAACTTAGCGTTAGAAAATCTTCTCTGAATTTGGTTTAGATTCGTGGGCGGTTCGCAGCCAATTCAATCAGCGGTGATTACGCGTTTCACTTTTAATCAGGTGCTCGGGCTGCAAACATAAATCTCGTGCAACCATCGCCTTTCAATTTTTCCCACTCCCGGCACGTTGGTTTTTTCGTGTCGCTAACATGTACAACTTCTCTCTCATTTAGGTAAGCGCAATTGGCTCATTCAGATAAATTTAAGTGACGATTAAATTTTGTTATTGATGTCGTAGTTTATTTGGGTTGGGACTGTTACCTTGGCATCTTTAAGCGCTGCGGTTTCTAACAAGTAGTTTAAGTAGAATGCCAAGTTGTGCGCAGTTTCGCTTCGCTCAAGGGTAGCGCACTACTGTTTGTCACCCCTTAACTTAGCGTTCGGTTATTATGAGATTTGGAATCTAAATATGAATAAGAATCAACCAGATATTTTAATCGCAGTAGCGATGCTAATTATGTTGCTCGCTTTACAAATATTAATTGGAGCTGGCTTTTATGATGCAGGGGTTGTTTTTAAATATGGGGATCCACGATCTTCAATTATTTTAGTGATATCAACTGGTATTGTCATTACAGCCGCGATGTCCTTTACGGGTTTGAATTATTCAGAATTATTCCATGCCTCTGATAAGTCTATAAAAAGTACAGTTTTGATGCTGTTTACTCCTGTTTTTTTAGTGGTTTTGGGTTCTGTGTGGTGGTTTGTTGACTTAATGGGTTTTCTTATTTCTTTCATGCCTGAAGATAAAGAAACCATAGATATGTTAGAGAGAATGATGAGTGGTGGTGTTGTTAGTGTAATTTCAATATGCCTCATAGCACCTTTTTTAGAAGAAATGTTGTTTAGAGGGATTATCTTAAGGGGCTTTTTAAGCCACTACCCCCCTAGTAAAGCTATTATTTTATCAGCTTTTCTTTTTGGTTTGTATCATTTGAATATATATCAAATGTTTGTTACATTTTGGATGGGGTGTTTTTTAGGTTGGCTCTATTACTATAGTCGTTCACTATGGCCTGTTATCTTCGCTCATGCTGTATATAATGGTGGGGTTTATATTCGAGCGATTAACCATGATTGGAAGTTAAATTCGGTCGTTATGAATATAATGATGTTGCTTGTATCAATTGGAGGTTTATTCATTCTCGTTCGTATATTTAATGTGACACTAAGCTTACGAAATAGATTCAATGACAGCATAAAATGACCCAACAAGTAGTTCTAGTGGGACATCCTACGTGCGCTTGGTTTCGCTTCGAACACGGGGTTGCGTACTTCGGCTACCCCTTAACTAAACGTTAGAAAACCTTCGTGGGATTTACTGTTTCCAGTGGGCGGTTTGCAGCCAATTCAATCAACGGTGATTACGCGTTTCACTTCTAATCACGCGCTCGGGCTGCAAACATAAGTTCAGCGCGCGCATTGCCTTCCAATTTTCCGCACTTCCGCCAAGTCGGCTTTTTCACATCGCCAATATGCACAACTTCTCTCATATTTTGGTAAGTGCAATTGGCTCGTTCAGGCAAAGTTGGGTGGCGGTTAAGTTCTGCAATTGGTGCGGTGGTTTACGCAGGGAAGGGCTGTTACTTTGGCATCTTTGAGTGCTGTGGTTTCTAACAAGTAGTTCAAGCGGGATGCCAAATAGTGTGCTGTTTTGCTTCGCTCAATTTTAGCGCGCAACTGTTTTCCAACCCTTAACTTAGCGTTATTCATAAAGGAATGTATGGAAATTAAAGTAACTTGGTCTCAAAACGAAGATTATCTAAATTCATTTTGGAAAGACTTTATAAAACATCGAAGTAAGATGCGTAAATGGACAATTTATTTAGGGATGCTCATTTTTATTGCCAATATCTCTATTTATGTGTATTTCATAAATCAAAATAAGCCACATCAATCCATTTTACTATTCGCTGTTATTGGGCTGCTAACAATCGCTTGGCACTTCTGGGATAAGTTTCAGTGGTACAACTTAATGCGAAATGCATCAAGTTTTAATAAGCAAAATATTTTAAAATTCACTTCTTCATCCATATTTTATGATGGACCAATATCAAAGGGTGAAATGAGCTGGGAAGGGATCGAAAATATTGTACTTGCTGCAAATGGTATGTTTTTGGTCTTACAAAAAGGGCTATCAATATATATTCCAAAATCAGCGGCAGCGAGTGAGCAAGAGTATAACAGTATATTCAAAATGTATGAGTCAAATGCATAACCACGCGCAGCAGCCGATCTTCGGCAACTGTCACCTCGGCAGCTGTGTGCAACGTTAGCCCTATCAGAGGCATTTATGAAATCTGCGGTATTAGTTATTGATGTTCAGTCGATTCTGTTTGATCCAGAACCTTAGCCATTTCAATCTCAAATCGTGCTCAACAACATTAATGCGGTTACGAAATTGGCGCGTGCGAAGTCTGTCCCCGTTATTTTTATCCAGCATGAGCAACCTAAATCTGTTATTGAATATGAAAGCGCTGGTTGGGCATTGCAGTCGAGCTTAGTAACACAAACAGGTGACTATTTCGTTCGCAAAACGACACCAGACTCGTTTTTGAATACCAATCTTCAGCGCGTATTGAGTGAACTTAATGTGGATAGCTTAATTGTGTGTGGCTACGCCTCTGAGTTTTGCATTGATACCACCATTCGCAGAGCAGCAGGTTTAGGCTACTGCGTAACTTTGGTCTCGGATGCTCATACAACGCATGATAAGGAACACGCCATTGGGGCTCAAATTCGAGCGCACCATAATGTTACATTGCCTAACATTACGAGCTTCGGTGTCAAAATCGAAGTAGTAGAGGCACGCAACCTTTGGGTATAGGGCTAACAGGCAATTAGAGTGATTCACAATTGAATTGAGCGTTATACGTTAGGAGATATTTGTTCCATGCGTGAAGTGATGGAAAAAATAAAAAACGATATTCAGGAACATGGGCTGCACGTTATGTCAGTTTGTGGAGATGATATTCAAAGCTTTTCTTACACTATCGGCTTAGAAGAAACGTTCAAGCATCCTGAAATTATCATGTCAGGGCTAGATACAAAGTTAATGCATGCTCTCCTTAACGATATCGCTAAACTAATTGAGGGTGGTGAAGCATATTCTGATGGCGATTTATCCGATCAAGTCCTGAAAAATTACCCCGTCAAATTTGTCTCAGTTACAAATGAAAACGCGGAAGCGTATTTAAGGGCTGCAGGTGCATACTATGATCCTGCTAGTTTCAGGGCATTACAATGTGTATGGCCAGATAGTCATGGTCATTTCCAGCGTCATTCTAATAATGAACAAACCATATTATCGGTAGAAAACGCATAACAAGGCGCTGTCATCGACAGCTAAAATTAGTCACAGATTTAGCGTTATTAAATACAGTGTTTCAGACAGAAAACTCACCAAAATCAAAAAAAAAAAGCCAAGCGTCATGCTTGGCTTTTTAGTCTCTGTAATTTCAAATTATACAGTCCATTACCCTAGCTCAAAGCGGTCGGCATTCATCACTTTGACCCAAGCGCTGACAAAGTCGCGCACAAATTTTTCCTGTGCGTCTTTGGCGCCGTAAACTTCAGAAATTGCGCGAAGCTGCGAGTTTGCGCCAAACACCAAATCAACACGGGTAGCGCTCCATTTTTGCTCATCGTTTGCGCGGCTGCGGCCAAGGAAGTGGCTTTCCGTGTCGTCGGTTGGTTGCCAATAGGTGTCTAAGTCCAGCAAGTTAACAAAGAAGTCATTGCTAAGCACTTCAGGTTGGTGGGTCAATAAGCCATGCGGTGATTCGCCAAAGTTGGCATTGAGTACGCGAAGCCCGCCAACGAGCACTGTCATTTCTGGTGCTGTGAGTTTAAGCAGCTGGGCGCGATCAAGGAGCATCTCTTCGGCTGTTACAGCGCATTGGCCTTTTTCGTAATTTCTAAAACCATCCGCGATGGGTTCAAGCACGGCAAAAGATTCGACATCGGTATGCTCTTGCAGGGCGTCCATACGACCTGGACTAAAGGGCACTGTGACATCAAAACCGCCGGCTTTGGCGGCTTGTTCTACAGCAGCGCTGCCACCAAGGACAATTAAGTCCGCTAGTGAAACCGCTTTGCCATCACTTTGCATGGCATTAAAGGCGTTTTGGATGCCGCGGTAGACATCGAGCACTTTGGCAAGCTGCTCAGGCTCATTGACTGCCCAATCTTTTTGCGGGGCAAGTGCAATACGCGCGCCATTTGCGCCGCCGCGATGATCTGAGCCGCGATAGGTAGAAGCAGAAGACCATGCGGTATAAACCAATTGCGCGATGCTGAGCTCGGAGGCAAGAATGGTTCGCTTGAGCGATTCAATATCTTGCTCATTAATGAGCGGATGATCGAGTGGTGGAATTGGATCTTGCCAGATCAAATCTTCATCAGGTACTTCTGAGCCTAAATATCGACTCTTTGGTCCCATATCGCGGTGGGTGAGTTTGAACCAAGCGCGAGCAAAGGCATCGGCAAATTCAGCTGGATTTTGATGGAAATGCTCTGAAATTTTGCGATAGGCTGGATCTTCTCGCATCGCCATATCAGCCGTTGTCATCATTAGGCGAACAGGATGGTCGGGCAGCTCAGGATCAGGCGCATGATGCTCTGGTGAGAGATCAACCGCCGCCCATTGATGCGCGCCTGCTGGGCTTTTCACGAGTTCCCACTTATAACCAAAGAGCACATCAAAATAGCTGTTATCCCATTGTGTTGGGGTAGGTGTCCATGAGCCTTCTAAGCCACTGGTGATGGCATCGCGTCCTTTACCACTGCCATACTGGCTGATCCAGCCCAGCCCCATATTTTGCATGGGCGCCGCTTCTGGCTCAGGCCCGACTAATGCCGCATCACCTGCGCCGTGACATTTACCAAAGGTGTGGCCGCCGGCGGTAAGGGCAACAGTTTCATAGTCATTCATTGCCATACGTGCAAAGGTGTCACGAACATCCCGGCCCGAGCCGAGTGGATCTGGATTGCCATCTGGCCCTTCAGGGTTGACATAAATCAGACCCATTTGCACCGCGGCTAGTGGGTTTTCAAGATCGCGCTCACCGCTGTAGCGTTTATTACCGAGCCATTCATCTTCCGCGCCCCAGTAAATATCCTCTTCTGGCTCCCAAATATCTTCGCGGCCACCCGCAAAACCAAAGGTTTTCAGCCCCATGGACTCCAGCGAGACATTACCGGTCAAAATAAAGAGATCAGCCCATGAGAGCTTATTGCCATATTTTTGTTTGACGGGCCAAAGTAAACGACGCGCTTTATCAAGGTTGCCATTATCAGGCCAGCTATTGAGCGGGGCAAAGCGTTGATTCCCCGTACCTGCGCCGCCGCGACCATCGCCGGTACGATAGGTTCCGGCTGCGTGCCAAGCCATACGAATCATCAATGGGCCATAGTGACCATAGTCGGCTGGCCACCAAGGTTGTGAGGTGGTGAGTACCGCGAGAATATCGGCTTTCACTTGATTCAGATCGAGAGAAAGAAAGGCTTCTTTATAGTTAAAGGTTTCGCCGAGGGGATTGGTTTTGGTGTCGTTTTGGTGAAGGATGCGAAGGTTCAGTTGATTGGGCCACCAATCTTGGTTTTTTGTGCCGCCTCCTCCCATGGCCGTATGACTGCCGTGAATAAAAGGACATTTGCCGGCTGGCTTATGATCGCTCATAGGTGCTCCTCTTGCTTCAAATCATGCTATTAGCTGCATGTGTGCCCGGTGGGCGAATTTGATTTGAATATAGTCGGCTTTTGTCGCGAAGATGGATCAAAATGCGACCTCACGCCAGCGAATGTCTCAAGAGAAAGAAAATGAAATCTGAGTGCGCGTGATGAAACTCACATTCCTTGGCGCTTGCAGCGAGTCATGGGTGAATTTTATGATGCGGCGCATGAGTGGGCGGACAAATGTCCTCTTTTGTTCAAATTTGCTTTTTTACAATGCAGCGGTCTTATCAACATAATAAAAGGAAAGCATCATGAGCATTGTCTCTTTCTTCGATATTGGGAATACCATGGTTCATATTCCCATTGGCGGCGGTTACGACATGTCATGGATTGAAGCGATCGGGACTATTTTCGGTTTGCTTTGTATTTGGTTTGCAAGCCAAGAAAAAACCATCAACTACCTCTTTGGCTTGATTAACGTATCGCTCTTTGCGGTGATCTTTTTCCAAATCCAACTCTACGGTTTGTTGTTGCTTCAGCTGTTTTTCTTTTGTGCCAACGTTTACGGCTGGTATGCATGGACAAGACCAACCAATGATGAGGGTGATACCCTGCAAGTGCGTTGGATGAGCAAAGATAAGCTACTTATTACTGTGATTTTGAGCGCTTTGGGTATCGCTTTGATGACGGCTTATATCGACCCATTCTTCTTGATGCTTGCCACGATTGTGGTGGACTTTTTGAACCTCTTTGGCAGCCAAATTCCAGCGCCGCAATTGGCACCTGATGCCTTCCCATTCTGGGATTCATGCATGACAGTACTGTCCGTGGTTGCGCAAATTCTGATGACCCGCAAATATGTAGAAAACTGGGTGCTTTGGGTGGTAATCAATGTGATTAGTGTGGGTATTTACGCGGCGCAGGGCGTTTACGCCTTGTCTATCGAATACGCCATCCTTTTGGTGATTGCAGCTAACGGCGCTCGTGAGTGGATGATCACGGCTAAACGTAATAAGGAGGCTTCATGTTAACAATGATGCCACACCTAGCGGTGACGCCTGATGATATTCCAGCGCTTGCCATTGTCTGCGGTGAGCCTAACCGAGTGAATCGCCTGGCCGTACTGCTAGAACAACCTAAATTGATTGCAGAAAACCGAGAGTACCGCATCATGCGAGGTACTTTCGCCGGACAGCCTGTGGTCATTTGTAGTACGGGGATTGGCGCGCCATCGGCACTGATTGCACTGGAAGAACTGCGTCAATGCGGCGTTGAAAAAATCATACGCGTTGGCTCTGCTGGTGCTTTGCAGCCAAATATCAATTTAGGTGAGTTGGTGGTCGTTGAAGCTGCGGTGCGTGATGATGGTGGTTCAAAAGCCTATGTTGATGCAGCTTATCCAGCATCAGCCGATCCATCGCTGCAGCTGGCGCTTGCAAAGGCTTGTCAGCAGATTGAGCAAAGCTATCATTGCGGCATTGTGCGCTCACACGATAGTTTTTATACCGACCAAGAAGATCAACTCTGTGAGTTCTGGCATCAAAAAGGGGTGCTTGCAGCAGATATGGAAACTGCAGCGCTGCTGACCGTTGGGCGTTTACGCGGCTTAAAAATGGGCGCTATTTTAAATAACGTGGTGCTTTATCAAGCGGATGTTCAAGAGGGAGTGAGTCAATACGTGGATGCAGATACGTTATTGATGAATGCGGAAAAACAAGCGGGACGTGCTGCACTAATAGCGCTTACGGCCACGCATTAACCTTCCTCATAACTGAAGTCATGTGATAAGGGATAAAGTAGGGTTATCAACTTAAAGTTAGCTTGATACGCTTTGATAAACCTAGATAAACCTTAAAAAGAGAAAGCCCAGCGATTGCTGGGCTTTTTATGTGCCGCAATCTTAAAAAATGTGAACTCAGCACCCTTGTGTATGGGTTTATGGGATTGCGTCGGGCAGGTTGCGGTGAGAGGATCAATCAAACATGGTGACCGCTCGCGTATATTGAACTATGCAAATCAAACCCTATCCTCATCTTCGTTTTGGCCAAAAAATGGCTGAGCTTCAATTGCAATTTGAGCAGCAGCTTAAAAGCTTAGTGCATCATTCCCATGACTGTATTGCGGGAGAAATTTTGCTTGAGCAGGGGCAAACGGTTGAGCAATTGCTCATTGTCTCGGTGGGGCGTGTCTCAATGAGTACCACAGCCAATAATGGTCGGCGGTTTCAGCTTGGTGAAGTGCAGTGCGATGATCAAATCTTTGGCGAGATTGAATTTTTTACCCATGAGCCTTGTCAGTGGTGGGTGGTTGCGGAAGATCCGCTGACCGTGGACTTTATCTCTTTTCATGCGCTGGAAAAATGGCTTGAGGTCAATCCGCAGTTTTTGATCTTTTTTAGCGGCGGCTTAGCGTTTGATTATCAAGACTCACTGGCGATTTCAACGCAGCGGCTGCTTCATTCGATTCGCTATAACATCGCGCAAGATCTGTGGTTGCGCCAGCATCAAGCACAAATGCCTTTCGTTTTAGGCGGTTTTGATAAGGCAGAACAAGAAGCAGAGCGCTTTGGCACGTCAAGCCGCGTGTATCGCCGCGCTGTGAAATCCCTGATTGAAGAGGGCTGGGTGATGAAAACAGAGCAAGGGCTTGAAATCATTGATGATGCCGGTTTACAAGCCTACCTCTCTGAAATTGAAGCTGAAAGCTAACAAAAGGTTGGATAAAGTTGCGATTACCTGCGCAAAAATGAGCGCGTGCCTTTAGTAACATCAGCTCTACTGAGATTTTCAGTATAAAAACTAAGTCATTAACAAGTAAAGCCGATTTACATATCGCGAGGGGAGGGCGCATGGCTAAATTTCAGTTTTTTCAACAAGAGATCGACGGCTCAAAAACAACGACCTATCTAGATATGAGATCTGAGAGTTTTATCGAAGAAAAAGAACAGCTTATCTCTGCAGGCTTTGAGGTGGTTGGTGATGTGATTGACGCACCGAGTGCTGAGGATGCCAATCAGAAATTTAAAATGGGTTTTATTACGCCTGTCGGTGATTACACCAACGCCACAGTCGAAGGCGGCGCGGCAACGTTTGTGATTGAGAGCTATAAAGCCATTCGTAAAAAGCTGTTTCACTAAGCCTTGGCCAATTATTGGCGAAAAAAACCACTGCTGGCAGTGGTTTTTTTATGCTTGCGCTTAGGGCGGTGTTGCTGCAATGTGAAAGAATCGAATGAACAATTGATGAAACAAGAACATCGAAGACACCGAATCGAATTAAATCCATCACACAAACAGGGAACGTTATGTTGCGAGCATTAGAATTAAAAGTCCCCCCTTTATTACTTGTTGCGCTGTGCGCGGTCGCAATTTATGGGGCATCCGATCAGGCATTGCCTCAATATTTATGGCAGTGGATGGGGTTATGCACTGGTATCGGCCTAGCAATGGCCATTGTGCTGAATGCTTTTTATTGCTTTTATCAGCAAAAAACCACGGTTCATCCTTACCAATTTGAGCAAGTGAATGCGTTGGTGCAATCAGGTATTTACCGATTTAGTCGCAATCCCATGTATCTTGCCATGGCGATTAGCTTACTAGCGATGACGCTGGGCTGGCCAAGTGTATGGGCGGCGCTGGTGGTGGTCTTTTTTGTTGTTTATCTCACTTATTTTCAAATCAAACCAGAAGAGCGACTGCTGGCTTCACGTTTTCAACAGCCTTATCTCGATTATTGCCAACGGGTACGGCGTTGGATTTAGGGCAAAGGTTTTAGTCCCTTGTCATGAAGGTTGCTATCAATGGTAAAAGCCCAGCATTTGCTGGGCTTTTTGATTTGATTCATGCAATCAATTGGAACATTTTTGATTGTGAACGTTGGCGCTAGCGAACCACACGTAACACAGAAGTGTGCCTTTGTTGTGGCACAATACTTAAACGATGCGTTGGGCAGGGGGATTTGCACTGACAGCGGTGGTCGTTTTTTAACACTTGCACCTGTCGGCAAACGCCCTGAATTGGCGTTCGTTCAATACTAAAAGCAAAAGCAACCATCACGGCGATCAAGGTTACAGCTATGATTGAGGTGATGAGTAGAAGCACTCTATTTTCCTTATATCGGTTGATCCATGGTCATAGATATTGCGTTGCAGTATGTTAAAAATCGAATACTTCAGGTTAAGAATGTGCGCCCACGCTAAGTTTTCTCCCTTCTATGATGTGCCTTTTGGACATGCATATATGCGGTAAAATTTATGTGTATGCTACGCGTCTTAACGCAACTTGATTTTGCAAGTGTGGTTATTGTTGCACCTTGTGTTCAGGCTCAATGGCAGCCAGTGCATCCAGCGTGTTTGGATAACGAAACTGGTAGCCCAATTGGCAAATGCGCGTGGCAAGAATGCGTTTATCGGGCTGTTGGTTGATTTCAGGCAGTGCCATTGATTGGCCGCTCAGTGTGATCGCTTGCTGATAAAAACGCGCCTTTGAAACAGTTTCAGGGCTGGTGGCATTGACCACCATGGAATCAGCTTGGCTGAGCATCAAAGTAAGAATGGCAATGGCATCGGTTTGATGCAGCATATTGGCTGGCGCTGCGTCACTGACTTGAGCCATTCGCGCCGCAAAGCGAGCTGGGTGACGATGCGGACCAATCAAGCCGCTACATCGAACGATGGCATAGACGTGTTGACTGTCGATCACGGTTTGTTCTGCTTGCAACATGGCGCGCGCGCGATCGGAAAAATTATCCTGCGCCATCGCTAAAGTCAGGCTGGCATCCTCCTCTCGCATGGCTTGTGCGCGCTCGGGATAAACTGAGGTTGAGCTGACCATCACGATCTTTTGCAATGGCAAGTCATGGCAAGCATTAACGATGCGTTGCCACTGCTTGGCGTAAGTCGATTTCGGTGCGACATTTTTAGTTGATTGTCGAAGTCCTGGCGGAAAGCAGCCCACCACATGGCTCACCTGATGCTGCTTTAAAAGCTGATGTAAGTGCGATTCAGCATTATCCTTGGCTAAGTCCAAGTGAACCAAGGGCACATGGCCATGAAGATTTTCATCGAGGATCTTTTTTTCAGAGCGCCGCGTGGCCATGACCCAATGACCTTGCGTTTGTAAGTGCATCGCAAGAGGAAGACCGAGCCAGCCAGCACCAATGATCAATACGCGCATTTGATCTGCCATTTTCTGGACTCCTCTTTTGCATCTTGTATTCGCGAGTAATCAGCGCGCCATCGTTCAGCTTGCCTTCTATATAGCCAGACTATGTCATCATCGATATAGAAGGCAAGCTGCACCAATGAGTCACACTGTGAATGGACTAAATTTGCGCAGCCTGATTATTGTTGGCTATTCAGAAGGTAATTTTTGCTTTAGCTGTCGTAGCATGCGATAGGCGCTTTCACCGGTAAGATCATAGGGTAAAAATTCGCTTGATCCAGAAAACTGCAGGTTCAAAAGTGCGGTTAAATAGCATTGTGGGATCTCGCCCATGGACCAATCACCAAACTCGCGCTCAGTAATTTCTTGATACTGCAAAATAACGACACGGCTATGACGCGGATCGCTCAAAATACGGTTATAAGCTTCATTGACCTTGGCGCGGGCACCTTCAATGCATTGTAAAAAATAACGATTGTTGTGGCTAAGCAGTCCTGTGAGATGGTTTTTTTGATTATTCACTCGTGAAATTTGTAGGATTTCATCAAGCGCTTGCTGGTCACATTCGGCTGATAAGGTGCTGACATAGATGAGTCTTGTAAGATACATAATGGCCACTTCTTTTGTTTGAGGACCTTTCAACTATAGGCAAACTCTGCGCGTTCGATGGGATGTTGGCTGCATCAGCAGTCTATTTGTTTGCATTATAAGAAATAAAACACAGCGCCATTTATAAAATACTGTTATGTAAATTGATTTAATTGATCAATAAGGTTAAAGAATGACGATAACTTGGGCAGATGAATCAAGAATGAATGTAAAAGACTCGCCTGAGGAATGATGCTTCTATACAATCGCGCGCTCAATTAAATTCATAATATTTATAAGAGGTTAGGATGCGTCTTTTAGGGAATATTCTTTGGCATTTTCCATTCTTTGGTTTCATTAGTGCATTTTGTGTTTTTCTTTGCGGTTTGTTTTTAACCATTACTGTTGTGGCAGCGCCTATTGGTCTGGGCTTGATTCAATTTTCGAAATTCCTATTGTGCCCCTTTGGTCGTGCGATGGTGAGCAAAAGCGATCTCAATGTGCAGCAAAACAAAGCGTGGAAAGCATATTCAACGATCGTCATGGTGCTTTATTTCCCATTGGGTCTTTTGATGACGATTGTGACCATCTTCCAAATTGTAGGTTTGTGCATCACTATCGTTGGTTTCCCAGTAGCTTTGGTTCTTGTGAAATCTTTGGGTACATATCTAAACCCTGTGAACAAGCAATGTGTTCATATTGCCGTTGCTGAAGAGATTGAGCGTCGTAAAGGTCAAGCTGCTGTCGAAAAAGCCAACTTGTCATAATTACGATTTATTCCAATCGAAATTATCAAAATAGGGCCGCATAATGCGGCTTTATTTTTATCTACTAGAAAGCGGCAGAGTAAAGCGTTGACGATTTCAATACGGACGCATTTCGGCGTATTTATATCTGGTATGCGCATCTACATATCTGGCGCTAAATACACAGTGAAAGCAAAGCAATTCGTCATTATTTCTCTCTCAACTGCCTACTATCGCAAAATGTGTTTGAACTTTGAGCGATAGATTCATGTCAATGAAGACATGGCATTTATTTGACAAATCAGTCGATAAATCAAGTAAGGTAGGTCGGCATTGCGCGGCACCTTGGCATGTATGATATGGCTGTATGATTTTTGCGCGAAGTCGCGAATTGGTGGTCGGTTTGCATTGAGTGCGATTAAAACCGCGAGAGCATTTCAATTCTTTTTGGCTGAAATAGCGCGATGTCAATCGGCTTGCTAGGGTACGCACAGTGAAGAATGGACAAAAATAAAGAGAGATAACAATGAAGAAAATCGGATTACTACTGCTATCGATTTTGGCGCTGAGTGCTGGGCAGGCGCAAGCACGTGATGATATTGGTGACTATGCGATTGCACCAGCGATGAGCTCGCAAGATGCCAAGGAAAAATTAGGAACGGATGTTGCCTTTTACTTTGGTGATCAGCCCCATGGCACTGTGATTAAAAGCTTTGTGAATGTAAAAACGAACAAAAAAACCAGCTCTGTATTTAAAAGCGATGAAGAGGCCTGCAATTGGGTCTTTCTATCTGCAATGATTGCGCTGAAAAATACAGCGATTGAGCAGGGCGGTAATGCCGTGATCAATATTCAATCAAACTATAAAGACCACCTTACAAGTAGCAGCGAAACCTTCCAGTGTGGTGCGGGCGCCATGCTTGCTGGCGTTGCGTTAAAAGGTACTGTGGTATTACTTGCACCGGATGGCCCAAAACCTGTCGAAAGTAAGTAATTCGCGTTGAAAGAAAAAGCCAAGCAATGCTTGGCTTTTTCTTTGCTGAGTATTTTGTCGCGATACTATGTTGGCTGTTTTTTCTTCAGTGAATAGGAACTGATGAATCAATCATCAAAAGCGCAGTTTAACCACACAATTAGTGCTGAAAGTCGCTGTTTTTGAACTGAGCCAGTCTTGCGCCTTGCAAGATTTGTAGTATTCTTTGTTTTTTCAAATTTTCAGAGATTGACCCTCATGCCAAAGGCAAGTGAAATCAAAAAAAATGCGGCTGTTGAAATCAATGGCGGCGTTTACTTTGTAAAAGATATCGAGCGTTCTGTACCACAAGGTCGCGCAGGTGGCAGTATTTACCGTATGCGTATGTATGACGTTGTGACTGGCGCGAAATTGGATGAATCTTTCAAAGATTCAGACATGCTAACTCTTGCTGATTTGATCCGTCGTCCTTCTACACTGTCATACATCGATGGTGACGAGTACGTATTCATGGATAGCGAAGATTACACTTCGTACAACATCAACAAAGAATCAATTGCTGATGAAGTGCTATTCATCAATGAAGATACTCAAGGCATCTTGGTTGTTCTAGTGAACGACGCACCTGTATCTATCGTACTGCCTGCTTCTGTTGAGTTGGAAATTGCTGAAACTGATCCTTCAATCAAAGGTCAATCTGCAACTGCACGTACCAAGCCAGCAACATTGACCACGGGTCTTGTTGTTCAAGTGCCTGAGCACATCTCAACTGGCGAACGTATTCGCATCAACGTTGAAGAGCGCAAATTTACTGGCCGTGCATAATTGCTAGTGCCTAGTAATAAAAAAGCCCACGAAAGTGGGCTTTGTTGTATCTTTTACTAAGACTCATCATTCCTCATCCCAGTAAAAATGCGGATTCCAGCGATGTTAAATGTCAATTAGATACCCTGATGTGCATGCTGTGTGGACATTTTGTGGATCATTAATTGAAGGGCGAGTGGATGGTACAAAACAATTCTCACCTCATATCTGGCTAGAACTTTTATTCATAACATTTGTAGTCATTCATATTTGACCAAATTTCTTTAATGTTTAACTATATCGTTTACATTATGTTTAGATGGGGAAATTGAGTGAGCTATCAGGATGATGTATTGAAATTATTCAAAATGTAATGATTAAGATTATTGATGAAACTCAAAAAAATACACGAAATTTGGATTTTCATGAGCGCAATTATAAGCGGAATATGGGATTAATTGCTCAGATAGATGTTTCAGATCTTTATCTGCGTTTGTCTTCTCTCTTTGAACAAATCAATGAATTGAAGATAAGCATCGCCTTAGACAATGGATTTCAATCTAATTATCAAGCACTCTTACGACAGTTTTGCGATGACTATCAGGACATAGTCAATATCGCAGGAGCAATAAAGAGTTGTTTAGACCAAAGGTCTGGTTTTCTCGGTTTTTTTAGGGGATATGGTAATCCGATTGAAACAATCTTGAGTGGAGATAGATATCAATTAAGCTATGAACAATTGCGCAAAAAATTTTCGTATCATGCGGTAGTTCTTCAACAGTCTGAAAAGGAAATGTTGAATGTTATAGCAAAGGATTTAGACGAATTTTTGATTAGATTTGCATAGCATATTGGCCCCTGATTTGCTGGTGAATGACTTATCTTATTGATGATAAATTATATTCACAGTGTGGTTTGGTCGCTATCTAACGCTTTGTACGTGGTGTCTTTTCATACACGCCGATGAAGAACATAGGATGAGTCAGTCGAATTCATAGCGATTCCGGCTTTTACAAACGTTATGAGCTCAGTTTTAACCCTCTATACTTCTACCTCAATGCCTCTATCCGTCATCAATCTGAAATAGATTGTTATAAAAACTGAAACTTGATTGAAGTAATTTATTTTTTATTTCAATTCGGTGAATTTATGCTTCCTCCATTACGTGCCTTGGTGGCATTTGAGGCAGTAGCACGCCTGGGATCGATTGGCGCAGCGGCGCGCGAGTTATGCGTAACTCAAGCCGCCGTGAGTCAGCAACTTAAAAGCTTAGAGAGCTTTCTTGGGGCGACATTATTTGAGCGCGGAAAACGAGGCGTCAAACTCACATCTGCGGCGCAACATTATCAACCGATTGTCTCTGGCTCACTCGCGCATCTGAAGCTGCAAACTCAGATCTTATTTGGCGAGAAAGAGACGGATGTTTTAAGTCTGCGTGTCAATCATACCTTTTGTCATAATTGGTTATTGCCTCGTTTGCCTTCCTTTTACCAGCAATACTCGTTTATTCGCTTAGATATTCAGCTTGTTGATTGGCCATCGACAAACCCATGTGAAAATGTCGATATCGAGATCACCAATGGCAAAGTCGACAGTGAAGAGACCAGCTATGAACGTCTATTCCAAGAGCATTGGCAGTTGGTTTGTAGCCCCGCATTTAAGCAGCAATATCAGGCGCAGTTGAATGCGAATGCATTTTCTAAGCTGCCCGCTGTTCAGGTGAAAGGTTATCAAGAAAATTTGATGCAGTGGCTTAGCCACAATCAATTGAGTACAGAACTTCCGCAAATTCAGCTGGAAATTAGTAATTCACTCCATGCCCTTGAAGCGGCAAAACAGGGCATTGGCGTATTGCTTGTTCGCTCCCTTGCCGTTTCAACATTGCTCAAAAAGAAAGATCTCGTTTTAGCTGTTGATGCTTCAATGCCATCTGACTCAGGGCACTACCTCGTTACGAAACATTGCCGCAGTGCCAAAGTGAATTTTTTCTGTGACTGGCTTTATCACCAAATTGAGCTGGCTGATGCAGAGTAAAGATTTTCTTATGGCTGACCATAAAAAATATGAAGAACAGCCGCGCAGACTTGTCACATTGCTCGCCTAAATTAACGGCATACACAGAACAAAGAGAACGTTATGTCTGCTTTTTCACAACAGATGAATAACCGATTCAAGGTGCTTCTTTTTACTGCACCTTTACTTGTGCCTTTAGTGATGTTTTGGCTCATGCCTTTCGGTTATTCCATCTATATCAGTTTTACCGATTGGGATTATATCTCGCCTGATTATGACTTTATCGGGTTCGAAAACTACCAATATATGATTGAAGACTTCGAATTCACACAAGCCTTATTGAATACCTTTTGGTTTTCACTTGGTGTGGTGATTCCAACCGTGATGCTTGGTCTTGTCTTCGCGCTTTTATTGCACAAAAACTTTGCAGGTAGCCAATTTTATCGTGCGGTGATCTTTTCTCCTTGGATTACCCCCACGGTGGCCGTTTCTATTATTTGGTCATGGGTCTTTGAATCGAAAGCGGGCTTAGCAAACCAGTTATTGATGTCGGCTGGATTTGAAAGCATCGCGTGGCTTGAACATGGTGATACGGCGATGATTGCCGTGATTATTGTGACCATTTGGCAAGCAATAGGTTGGACCATGCTGTTTTATATCAGCGCGCTGAACAAAATCCCATCCTCCCTTTATGAAGCCTCGTTAATTGATGGCTGCAGCCCTTGGACTTATTTCATCAAGATTACTTTGCCATTGGTTTCACCAACCACGTTTTTCTTAGTGGTGGTGAATAGCATTACTGCGGTGCAGGCCTTTGATCAATTTCAGATCCTGACGCAAGGCGGTCCAGGTGGTGAGACGCGCACCTTGCTCTATTTGTTCTATCAGCAAGCGTTCGAGCGTTATGAGATGGGGCCAGCTGCGGCAACATCACTGGTTATTTTTATTATCACGGGTTTGTTGGCATTAGCGAATACCTACATAGGTAAACGCTGGGTTTATTACTAAGGATTCAAGTATGACAACGCAAGTTATGGATAACGTGCTGACCATCAGCATGGCGCGACGTTCACAAACAACATTCACGCGAGCAAAAGTAAGCAAGATTGATCGCGTATCAGGCGTGGTGTGCTTCAAACATCTGTTTTTGACGACCTGCGGCAGCATCATGGTTTTCCCATTTTTATGGATGCTTTCAGGCGCACTGAAAAGTAACGATGAGATATTCGCAAGCCCGCTCAATCTGATCCCAGAAACCTTTCGCTGGCAGAGCTTTATTGAAACCTTTCAAAGCACACCCTTTGGTTTGTATATCTTTAACAGTTTTACAGTCGCGCTGCTTACCACGTTATTGGTGATCATCAACTCAGCGATGTTCGCCTATGCGCTAACGCAATTGAAGTTTCGAGCAAAAACGCTGATCTACTTTGTGGTGATGGGGTGTTACATGTTGCCAGGTGCGGTGACTTATATCCCTTCCTATATGACGCTTGCAAAGCTTGGATTGCTTGATTCTCACATGGGATTGGTGGTGTCCAATGCCGCCTCGATTTTTGGGGTGTTTTATTTACGCCAAGTGTTTCTCAAGATTCATCCATCATTGATTGAAGCGGCACGTATTGATGGCGCAGGCGAGCTGAAAATTCTATGGAAGATTTTGCTGCCGCAATGCAAAGCGGCGATCGCAACCCTTTTCTTAATTACCTTTATCACGAACTACAACAGCTATATGTGGCCGAGCCTTGTGATCACAACGCAAGAGTTGAATCTCATTGCCACGGGGATTCGTCACTATTTTATTGCTGAAGGGAACTATGGCTTGAATTGGTCGCAAATTATGGCGGCGAGTACTATCGCCGTCATGCCTTTGCTCATTCTATTTATCATCTGTCAAAAGACGATTCTTTCAGGTATCGCCGATAGCGGCGTAAAAGAGTAAACGAAAATGAAACGACATACACTCGCATTGTTATGTGCTGGTGCCTCGATGTTCTCTCATCAGGTTTTGGCGAAAACAGAGGTTAATTTTTGGTACTCAGGTGGTACGAAACCACAGCAAATGATGACTCAAATGATTGCGGAATTTAATTCAAGCCAAGAGGAATATGTGATTAAGCCTGCGCTGCAAGGGAACTACACCGAAACTTACCAAAAACTGCAAGCTGGCCTTGCGTCTCGTACTGCGCCAGAGCTGGTATTACTCGATTCTAGCAGAGCGCATGCCATGCACCTGCGTGGTCTGAGTCGCGATATTGCACCCTACATGGATGATGCTTTTAATTTTGCTGATTTTGTCGGTGCCTTTAAAAACCAAGTGACAGCAGAAGATGACACCATTATCGGCTTACCAGCATACGGTACGACGCAGGTGTTTTATTACAACAAGCATGTGTTGGCAGAACATGGCTTTGATGAACAAGATTTAAGCACGTGGCAAGGTGTGGCAAGGGTTGCAGCGAAAGTCACACAGCGCGATGACCGTGGCAATACCACTTTTTATGGTTGGGAACCGATGTGGGGGCCTGAAAACATGATTGATGCTGCCTTTTCAAATGGTGCGAAGGTGATCAGTGATGATGGAAATAAGGTTCTGATTGACTCAAAAGAGTGGGTCACGGTTTGGGAGAGCTTTCGTCAGTGGATTCATGATGATCAAATTATGCGTATACACCATGGCGGCCAAGGTTGGGAGTATTGGTACAAAACCATTGATGATGTGATGAAAAACAACACGCTTGGTTATACTGGCTCATCTGGCGATCAGGGCGATCTCGACTTTTCCAAGCTTGCAGCAACCTCGCAACCAGGCTGGGGCGGGCACCGCTCTGCGCCGCAAGCTGGTGCATTGGTTTTCGTTATGCCACAAGGTACGGATGAAGCGGCGGCAAAAGGGGCCTTTGAGTTTATGGCGTTCTTCACGAATGCCAAAAATACAGCGACATGGTCGAAGTTTACAGGCTACATCCCCGTGCGGTTGAGTGTTGAAACTGTGCCTGAGTATCAAGCTTATACAAAAGAGAATCCGCAAGCGCTGGTGCCACTGAAGCAAGCAACCACAGCAACGCCAGATTTTCGCGACCCAACGAACGGTAAGATTATTGATGCGCTGAAAGTCGCAGCGGACCAAATCCAAATCCAAAACGTTCCCGCTGAAAAAGCACTTCGGCATGCGGCGAAGAAAGCACAAAGAGCATTGGACAGAGTCAATCGGGCCAATCGTTCATAGCAACTATTCATAGCAACCATTCATAGTAACTGTTCATTGCAACTTAAAAAAAGCCCACGACCACCCCGTGCGTGCAGTGGGCTATTTCAGATTCTTTTAACTATTTGGTAAATCTCATGATTCAATTTCATGGTGAGCTCAGTGCAGGTCGAAAGCAGTTGGGCTTTGATGTTCCTGTGGGCGTCGTGTCAGTCAGTATGACTGGTAGTGTGATCACAAAAGGCTTTTTATACGCAGCTGTATATGATGCAAAGCAAGGTTTTCGAGGCATGTTTTTATTCGATAACGCCGCAAAATCGCTTCATATTGGTGTGCAAAATTCAGGTTTGGGTGCCATTGATGGCGAGTTGCCGTCAGGTCAATGGACGCTTGCGCTTTATAACCTCGAAGGTGAATGTCATCACGAGCGCACGATGCCTTATCAAATTGACATTGTGTTTGATGCGGACATTCCCCTATGCACCTTACCCGTAGTGTCAGTTGCAAATTCAGCGCATCAATTGATGTTCGATTATAACAGAACGCTCAATGCGGACGCTCGTTGGTATCGCGGCGATCTGCATGCGCATACCCAGCTTTCAGATGGACATAATAGCTTAGACGTGGCAAAAGCGATTGTTGAATCGCAAGGGCTCGATTTCTTCTTTTTCACTGAGCACAACATATGTCATTCAAAACTGCCTCTATCAGAGCAGTGTCTGTTTTTACCCGGCATTGAAGTGACAACTGAGCTTGGCCACTTCAATGTTCATGGCGCTGCCCGCTCACTTGATTTGCGACAGGTGAAGCACAATGCAGCAGCGGTTATTGAGGCTGGGATGGCATTAGCGGAGCTCGGGCAAAGTTCAATCAGTATTAACCACCCGATGATGCAACCGTGGCACTGGCGCTTTGATGCCATGGAGCTGAGTCAAGTATCCACGCTTGAGGTTTGTTGTGATCCCACATGGCCAACATCAGCAAAAGCTGCCGATGAGGCGCTTCAAGTGCTCAATGAACTATGGAACTGCGGTCATCGAATCGCTGCGGTTGGCGGTAGTGATTCTCACCTCGCACTGCAGGAGCGTAATCCCAATGCCACGGAGCCTTCTATTTATGGCGACCCTTCAACGTTTGTATTTAGTCACGGACTTAGTGGTGAAGGCATTCTTTCTGGTCTGCGTCGTGGTCGGATTTATGTTGAGCGTCGTTGTGGGTTAGTTTTTCAAATCAATCAAGGTGACATTCTACCGGGGCAAGATGCGCAAGGTGTTGCTTTAACTTACGCACTTTCAGTGACAGATGACGCAATGAATTACATTGCAGAAATCATCATCGATGGCGAGGTTTATGCGCGTCATAGGCTCACTCAGGAGCCGCAATATTTTGACGTCAAAGAAGGTTATGCATGGTGTCGCATTGATATTCGCCGCCAAGATAACCATGAATTTGAAGGCTGCATCAACCCTGTATTTGACGGCCGGCAACCGATGTTTATCACACCTTTAGTTGAGACTTGGGGTGAGCTGATGGAGCGATTGAATCATCATGAAATTTAAAGGACTTTTGTTTGATAAAGACGGAACTTTACTTGAGTTTCATAACCTATGGCTCAATGTGTCTCACGGCGTAAGTCAGGTCGTTAAAGATTACAGCAATCAGCACCAAGGTCATCAAAACGTCACCATTACCGCGCTACTCTCAGCCATTGGTATCGAAGGTGATGTGGTATTGAATCACGGATTGTTAGCTTCGAATCCTGTTGAAGATATAGCGCAAGCTTGGTTTGACATGCTGGCACCAGATGTCTCAATCGCAGCGTTCACTCAGGTGACGAAAGCCGCATTTAATCAGCAGGTGAAGCATCATTGTGAGTGGATTCAAGCGTTACCGGGCGTCACTGAAAAACTGCGAGCTTTCAAGCAGCAAGGGATCTATCTCGGGATCGCAACGGCAGACACCAAAGACGCGACACTGTATTCACTTGCAAAGGCTGGGCTTAGCGAATTATTTGATTACATCGGCTATAGCGATGGCGATATTGAGCCAAAGCCAGCGCCAGCACTGTTGAATGCATTTTGTCAGCAATGCGGTATTGAGCCGCATGAAGTCATTATGTTTGGCGATACGGTTTCTGATATGGAATTTGGGCACCGTGCGGGCGCAAAAAAAGTAGGGGTTCTTACGGGAACGGCGCTTCGCGATGAACTAGCGCCTGTTGCCGATTTGGTGATTTCCTCCGTCGCGCATTTCGACCTTCAAGCATTTAACGCATTAGATTAAGGAATAATCATGGCAGAAGTCATTCTAAAAAAGGTTGAAAAGATCTACCCAAATGGCTTTAAAGCAGTTCATGGGATTGATTTGAATATCCATG
The DNA here is from genome assembly GCF_921293875.1 of Vibrio stylophorae. Taxonomy (NCBI): domain Bacteria; kingdom Pseudomonadati; phylum Pseudomonadota; class Gammaproteobacteria; order Vibrionales; family Vibrionaceae; genus Vibrio; species Vibrio stylophorae. Next base: position 309,279 of record NZ_CAKLDI010000002.1, on the reverse strand, counting down.
AAGGTGAATTTATGGTGTTCGTTGGCCCATCAGGCTGCGCAAAATCGACAACGCTACGGATGATTGCTGGATTAGAAGACATTAGTGAGGGTGATGTTTTTATCGGTGATAAGCGAGTCAATGATCTGCCGCCAAAAGAGCGCGGTATTTCAATGGTATTTCAGAACTACGCGCTTTATCCCCATATGTCGGTTTATGAGAATATGGCGTTTAGCTTGAAGCAGCAAAAATTGCCAAAAACAGAAATCGACAAGCGTATTTCTGAAGCTGCAAAAACACTAGAAATCGAGCACCTACTGCATCATAAACCCGCAGAGATGTCCGGCGGTCAGCGTCAGCGCGTTGCGTTAGGCCGCGCCATGGTTAGAAAGCCCGATGTGTTCTTATTTGATGAGCCGTTATCGAATTTAGATGCAAAACTTCGCGTTTCCACACGGGTCAGTATCGCTCAGCTGCACAATGATCTAAAAGCTGAAGGGCAGAATGCAACCATGATTTATGTGACGCACGATCAGGTTGAGGCAATGACGCTGGGCGATCGCATCTGTGTGCTGAATAAAGGTGAAATCATGCAAGTGGACACACCCATGAACCTATATCACTATCCAGCCAATAAATTTGTCGCTGGGTTTATTGGCTCGCCGGCAATGAATATCATCAAAACACAAATCGTTGAGCGTCGCGGTATCATGCACGTTGTCAGCGAAGATAATACTTGCTGGGAGCTACCGCAAAATAAACAACAACTAGCACGTAAACGGGTCAATGAGTGGGTCTGGTTTGGTTTGCGCCCAGAGCATATCAAGATAGCACTGGTTGATGAGCCGCATGCATCGACCAATACACAACAACACCGAATCAATGTTGTGGAGTCTATGGGCAATGAGCAATATCTCTACTTTCATATCGGGAAAAATAAGATGGTAGCGCGATTACCTTTTGACGCCGATAGGATGGTCGAAAGCGGTGATTTGATTTCCCTTCATTTTAAAACGAAGCATTGTCATCTCTTCCATTTAGAAACCGAAGCTGTCATCGCTTAAGTCCTATAAACAAATAGTCCGGTGGCAAAACCATCGGACTATTTATCGGACTAATTGTTCATGTTTCTATTTCGTCACATGGCTATCGTCACATGTCTATCGATTTGTCGTCAGCTGAGTGCAAATCAGATTCGACCCCATGAATTTATTACAGATGAAGCCGGCGTAGCTCTTTTTTATCGACTTTGCCGACGCTGGTTTTGGCGATGCTATCAACCAGTTTGATTTTCATCAGCAGGGCTTCGCGGGCCAGAATACCTTTGGAGATAAACTCTTTGGCAAAGCTCACCAGCTCTTTTTCGCTGACTTGCGCGTCTTCTTTGAGCGTCACAAGTGCAAGCGGTACTTCGCCCCATTTGTTGTGTGGCATGCCAATTACAGCGACTTCTGACACGGCGCAGTGTTGATGCAAAATATCTTCAAGTTCGAGTGAGCTGACCCATTCGCCTGAGATTTTAATCATGTCTTTGACGCGATCGGTGATCTTAATAAAGCCGTCGCTGTCGATGGTTGCCACATCACCTGTGTGTAAATAACCGCCGCGCCACAGCGCTTTTGAGTTCTTGTTGTCTTTGTAGTAGTTGGGGGTTAACCACGGCGCGCGAACCACAATTTCACCGCTGGTTTCACCATCATGCGGCAGCTTATTCATCTCTTCATCGATAATATACGCCTCGACCATGGCCACTTTTTTACCCGTTTTTGAGCGGTACTCGGACTGTTGGTCATTGTCGAGTTCAAGATAGTCCGGTGAGAGCTGTACAATCGAAAGAATCGGGCCAGTTTCACTCATGCCGTAACCTGCAAATACATCAATATCGCGCTCAAGGGCTGATTTACACAGCGCTTTTGGAAGCGCGGCGCCGCCGATCACCACTTTCCAGCGAGAAAAGTCGATGTCTTTTGATTTTGGCGAGCTCAAAAGTAGATGCAAAATCGTTGGTACGCAGTGCGAGAAGGTCACGTTCTCTTGCTCAATAAGATTGAGTAAGACGTCTGGGACATATTTGCCGGGGTAGACCTGTTTTACACCGAGCATGGTTGCCATGTAGGGCAGGCCCCAGGCATGCACGTGAAACATTGGGGTGATTGGCATATAGATATCGCCTTGATGTAAACGCCCCTGCGATTCATTGGTACCAATGGTGCTCAAAATGCCTAGGGTATGGAGTACCAACTGGCGGTGGGTAAAATAAACCCCTTTGGGCATGCCTGTGGTGCCCGTGGTATAGAAGGTGGTGGCGACGGTGTTTTCATCAAAGTCTGGGAATCGAAATTCGGTGCTTTGATTTTCGAGCAGCTGCTCATATTCACAACCTTCACCATCGCGCAGGACGACATAGTTGGTGATGGTATCGATGCGACCTTTGATCTGATCAAGGATTGGCAAAAATTCTTCATGAATTAAGAGAATGTCATCTTCCGCATGATCGATGGTAAAGAGAATCTGCTCGGGCGAAAGGCGCACATTGATCATATGGAGTTTGGCGCCAATCATGGGAATGGCAAAGTAACATTCAAGATAACGGTGCGAGTCGTAATCCATTACAGCAACGGTATCGCCTTTTTTAACGCCCATTTGGGTCAGTGCATTGGCAAATTGTTTGACGCGCTGATGAAAGGTTTTGTAGCTGTGGCGGCGGTGGTTGGCGTAAACAATTTCTTGCTCGGGATTAAATGCCACTGGAGAAAAAAGCAGATTTTTGATCAGTAACTGGTAGTTCGACGGCTCGTTGACATATTGATTCATGTTGATGCTTCGTTATCTTTTTGTATTGATTTGTTATTTAGCTCAATCTTTGATTGATGAGCTTATCATTATTTTAGAGTGATATATTCTGCTGTGTACAGCAATTCACTTGAATTCCAATTGTTAAGCCAATCGTAAAGGGCGCTGCTGATTTCAGTCCTATTCATCATGAAAAGCTTGTTTGTGCTTGATTTCTAAAGATGGGCTTTGCTTTGACACTTTGTTTTAGCCGATTGCGGTGTAAACAAATGCGCGCAATGTCCCAATGGTATTGTTGATATGTCATTGATAAGCGTGATTAAAATTCAGGCGTTTTTAGGGGCTATTGATGTGTGAACATATTTGGCCGCAATAAAAGTTGCCAAATTTTGCTTAAGGATCACTAGCTAAACGGCTTGAGTTGATGACTCAAAATCTGGTTAAAGAAGACGACAAAGAACATGGCTAAAAAATTAAACAATGCGCAAAAGCTGCGCGCGTCAATCTGCTTTGAATGTGGTTGTATACCAAGCCAAACAGCATGGCAGCGGATGTGTGAAGCTAAAGGTGAGGATTATGACGATGTTCGCTATATGGCCGATCAAATGAATATTGACGATGATGCTGTAGTGACGATTGAGTGCTTACAAAGCAAAGAGGAATTGCATGTCGTGGCTGATCATTATAATTGGGATGACAATGCATTGCCGTCGCTGCAAGCCATGATTGATCATCCTTTGTGCGATGCGGGCACGGCATTATTGCTGTTTTGGAAAGGCGAGGGCTATCGCGCGTTATCTCCCAATCCTGGGTACGCTAGCGCTGAAATCATCACTTTTTTTAAAACGCTTTATCAGCGCTTTTGTCACCAAGAATTTAATAGCTACAGTATTGCCTTTGATCCCTATGAAGAAGGGTATGTGCCCACATTAGAGGAGAGCATTGCGCAGGCATATTTTATACCGGGCGTATTCTTTTGCCCCTATAGCCGTATGTTTGTGCAAGATTGCCTGTAATAAAAAGCCCGCAAAAGCGGGCTTTGTTTTAACTGAAATGTCCCTTTGGACGTATGTTGTTACGCGATATCAAAACGGTCTGCATTCATCACTTTGGTCCATGCGGCAACAAAGTCTTTGACGAATTTTTCTTGGTTATCGTTTTGTGCGTAAACCTCAGCGTATGCACGCAAGATGGAGTTTGAACCAAACACCAAGTCCACACGGGTTGCGGTGAATTTCACGTTACCCGTTGCGCGAGATACGATGTCGTATGAGTTACGGCCTGTTGGTTTCCAGCTGTAGTTCATATCGGTCAAGTTCACGAAGAAGTCATTGGTCAGTGCGCCAACGCGATCGGTGAACACACCGTGTAGGCTGTTGCCATAGTTCGCACCCATCACACGCATACCGCCAAGGAGTACTGTCATTTCTGGTGCAGTTAAACCAAGCAATTGAGCGCGATCTAGCATCAACTCTTCAGGGGCAGATGCATAGTGCTGTTTTTGCCAGTTACGGAAACCGTCAGCCACAGGCTCAAGAACCGCAAATGATTCAACATCGGTTTGTTCTTCGCTGGCATCGCCGCGACCTGGTGCAAATGGCACTTCGATATCAAAACCAGCTGCTTTCGCCGCTTGTTCAATGCCTAGGTTACCAGCAAGCACAATCACATCAGCAACGCTAATATCAAACTCTTCAGCAATTGGGGTCAGTACATTGAGTACGCGAGCAAGACGCTCAGGCTCGTTGCCTTGCCATTGGTTTTGCGGTGCAAGGCGGATACGCGCGCCGTTAGCACCACCGCGCTTGTCTGAATTGCGGAAAGTACGGGCACTATCCCATGCAGTGCTCACCATCTCTTGAATGCTAAGGTTAGCGGCTTCAATTTTTGCTTTAACAGCTTGCACATTGTAAAGGCTGTTGCCTGCTGGGATTGGATCTTGCCAAATCAAATCACCGGCTGGTACATCTGGACCGATGTAGCGTGCTTTTGGTCCCATATCGCGGTGGGTAAGTTTGAACCATGCGCGAGCAAAGGTTTGTGAGAAGTATTCTGGGTCGTTATAGAATTTCTCAGAGATCACGCGGTAATCTGGGTCAACTTTCAGCGCCATATCGGCATCGGTCATCATTGGGTTGTGGCGAATGCTGGCATCTTCCACATCAACCGGTTTGTTCTCTTCTTTGATCTCAACCGGTTCCCATTGCCATGCACCGGCTGGGCTCTTGGTCAGTTCCCACTCGTGGTTCAGTAGCATTTCAAAGAAGCCATTGTCCCATTGGGTTGGATTGCTGGTCCACGCACCTTCAATGCCGCTGGTGACAGTGTCACGGCCAATGCTACGTGTGGTGTTGTTTTGCCAACCGAAGCCTTGCTCAGCAATATCTGCGCCTTCTGGTGCATCGCCAAGATTGGCGGCATCACCATTACCGTGCGCTTTACCAATGGTGTGGCCACCTGCGGTAAGGGCAACGGTTTCTTCGTCATCCATCCCCATACGAGCAAAGGTCACACGCATATCTTGCGCAGTTTTTAGTGGATCTGGGTTGCCATCGACGCCTTCAGGGTTGACGTAAATAAGGCCCATCATGACCGCTGCCAATGGATCTTCAAGATCGCGCTCTTCGCTATTCGCGCTGTAGCGGCTGTTTTCAGTGTCGCTTGATGCTAGCCACTCTTTTTCAGAGCCCCAGTACACATCTTTTTCTGGATGCCAGATATCTTCACGACCAAAGCCGAAACCATAAGATGGTAGACCCATTGACTCATAAGCCATGGTACCGGCAAGAACAATCAAATCAGCCCAGCTAATTTTGTTGCCGTATTTTTGTTTGATTGGCCAAAGTAGGCGACGTGCTTTGTCTAGGTTGGCGTTATCAGGCCAAGAGTTCAGCGGCGCAAAACGTTGGTTACCCGTGCTCGCGCCACCGCGACCATCACCAATACGGTATGAACCTGCTGAGTGCCATGCCATACGTACCATCAAGCCGCCATAGTGACCCCAGTCTGCTGGCCACCATTCTTGGCTGTTGGTCATCAGCTCTTTAACATCATTTTTTAGCGCTGCCACATCCAAAGACTTCACAGCTTCGCGATAGTCGAAGTCTGCGCCCATTGGGTTGGTTTTGTGATCGTGCTGAGAAAGAATGTCGAGGTTGAGGGCATTTGGCCACCAAGCAACGTTTGAGTTTTGCGATGAAGTCATGCCGCCGTGCATCACAGGGCATTTACCGCTCATATTTTGGTTTTCTTTAGTCATTGTGATATCCCATTCCCCATTTAGGGGATGCAGTGCGAAAAAACAGGCGGCGCTCAATATGATGTTGATAAATTTTGGAAAAATCCGCCTGCGCTTAATAGGTGATTAAAACTGAATCAGGTAGTCCTGCTCATGAGACCAACTTGGGAATTGGTCGCTGTCGCAAAGCCATGCTTTGGTTTGCTTGTTATGGCTGCTTAGAAAAGGCTGACAACGCGGGTCGTTTTCTAACAGGGTCATGAGCTCTGCTTCATCGCGGCTTTTGGTCGAGATGATTTTGAACTCGACGCTTTCTTGGCAATGATTGAATAAGGCAATGCGATAGGTATGAATCAACATAAGGATTGTCTCTCTTTGGGCTTGCAGTGAAGATAACAACGTCAAACACGTGCAACAATCCGGCTGTACCTATCCATTTGATAGCAAAAAACTATGAAACTGATTGCCTTGAAAGCTGTGCGCTTTGAAAAAACTGATTGAAACCCAGTGTGAAAACCCTAGGGGAGAGAAAGGCAGCCAATGGCTGCCTTGATTGCATACGCTTGGTGAAAATATTTCCAGAATGAAGAACGGTTAAGAAGACCCTAGAACTGATAGCGGGTCGCGAGATTGATTGCGGTGACCTGCGCAAAGCTATCGGCCTGATATTGCACATCACCACCGACAAACCATTGCGGCATAAGTTGATACGCAACGCCCACAGAAACAAGGCCGCCAAACTGATTGTGATCCTTGCTTTGATGCTCAAGACGGTTATTGATTTCAATATCATCATTGGTGATGAGTTCAAGCTCGTTATCCAATGATTGCGAGGCTTGATACTGGGTGTAGGTTAGTCCGGCTTTGATCTGTCCTTGCCATTTTTCACTGAGCTGATAGCGCCAGACCGGAGCCAAATAAACCTGTTTGGCATCGACGGAGGCATCCCACTCTTTACTGTGGTAGTAATCTTTACCGCCTTGATTGACGGTGCCTAAATTCGCAGTGTGGCTATCATCAAGATCATATTGGCGATAGCCCAACTCAATGGCCCAACTTGGGGATAAGGTATAGCCGGCAAATAGGCTGGCGATGCCATCTTCTAAGTTTGGATCCAGCTTTGAGCTTGGCTGTTCATTAAATCGAATATTTTGATCTTGCTGTGCATAGCCAAGGGCATAGCCGACACCAACATAGGGTGCGGCAAATGTTGGGAATGCGCACAGCGCAAGCGCGTAAAGGGGGATTGTTTTCATCATTGTTCGTTTCATGATGTTTCTTCTTACTGCTTTTCCTTACGAATAAGGTTGGATTAAAAGAAAACCATTCGCTCAGTTAAAAATCTGAGCGGACTGATAGCTATATTTCGCTCTTTTGATTTGAACTACAAATTAATTCAGCGTGTTGAATACGCGAACTTAGTTTGTTTTTTCAATCTATCTAATTAATAAATAAGAAAATGAATAGCAATCTTCAGTTTTGATAGGCGATAAATTAATGAAGGGGGAGAACGTATCAATAACTGGACAGAAAAACGCCACACACGCCATTTCAGGGATGGCGTGTATGGCTTGAGTGAAAAAGCGGGAATAAAAATACGGTGAAGTTTGCGCTCAGTTGTTGGTGATTGCTGAGCTGATGTTGGCTGTTTTGTTGTTATTTACGCTGTTTATTTACGTCTATATAGACGATTGCCTAAGCCAATGCCTGCACCGACGGCAACAGTGGAATACGCGGCGAAAGGGCATGCAGCGCAATTAAATGCAGCATTTCATTGACCGTAGTGGTGCAATCGGCAAGCACGGATACTTGATACTTTTCAGCAGATTTGGATAGCGCTGTATGCGTGACGCAGTTTTGCGTCATCATGCCGCACAAATAGAGCGTTTCAATATCATGGGCTTGCAGTATGTCATTGAGATTAGTTTGCTCAAAACTATCAGCAAAATGCTTCACTACCACAGGGCTATTAGGCGCGGCTGCAATTATATGCGGATGGATTTGCGCGCCAAGGCTGCCCTCATTAAAAAAGGGTGCCAGACCCATAGCGGGATCCGCAATATGCTGAATATGAACTATCAGCATGCCTTTTGCGCTTGCCTGCCCAATAGCGCGTTTTATGTTTTCAAGGATTTGGGCGGTATTCCATAGCGGAAATTTGCCTTCAGGAAAGTAGTCATGTTGTAGATCGATCACTAAAAGTGCTTGGCGGTTGGTCGGGGTCGGCATAAAAGCTCCTTTTGCGATAGGTGATAGACAGCGCCTGATGACACAGTATGTTCGTGCCAGCTTGAGGCGATTTAGTTTGTGGATGTGTAGTCTCTTTGATTGCGGCTTTGCTAGCGCCATGTATTGAGAGCAGCCATGCATTGAGCTGATATGCTAAGTATATGCAGGGAATCATCCGCTGCGGGTGTTTATCGTCGTTATCACTTGGACTGTCTTTCGACGAACCTTCCGCGGCAGGCGGTATCCATTATTTGTTAGCGCGCCTTAGGCGGCAGTGGTAGAATGCGCCGCCCTTAATTTGCTGCAACGCAGCACCAGTAAGACTCAATTCATGCACTGCTCATTATCAGAACAAGGTTTATGTCGCTCTTGCCCGCTTGCTGCGATGCCTTATGCCCAACAAGTCGCGCAAAAGGATAGTGCGCTTCGCCAATTGCTTGCGCCTTTTTCGCCGCAGCAATGGCTTGAACCTATCCAAAGCCCGACCACAGGCTTTCGCAATAAAGCAAAAATGGTGGTGCATGGCGCAGCGCATGCGCCTTGTTTAGGTGCAGCTGCCATGGATGCCAATGGTCAGCCGCTGAGCTTAACGCACTGCGCCCTTTACTCTGAAAGCATGCAAACCGTGCTTGCGCAACTTGAAGCGTGGATTCGAAAAGCAGGGATCCCGCCCTATAATCTGGCAAAGAAAAAAGGCGAGCTAAAGTTTGTGCTGCTTAGCGAAAACTTAGCTGGTGGCACTATGATGCTGCGTTTGGTGCTGCGCAGTGAAGATGCCATTGCGCGTATTGAGCGTGCCTTGCCACTGTTAAAAGAGATGTGTCCCGCCATTGCGGTAGTGACCGCCAATATTCAGCCGGTGCATATGGCGCGTTTGGAAGGCGAGAAAGAGATATATCTTACTGAGCAAACGCATCTGCTGGAGTATTTCAATGACGTGCCGCTGGTGGTGCGTCCCAAAAGTTTTTTTCAAACCAATGGCGTAGTTGCCGAGCAGCTTTATGCCACAGCGCGAGAATGGGTTCGTGCGATCAATCCAA